>JAEZAS010000312.1 GCA_023430365.1 Planctomycetota bacterium | reverse complement strand
CTCGACAGCCAATGGTCGCAATCGCTCCGCGAAGATCTGAAGTTCTAACCGTAGGGCAGACCTCCAGCCTGCCTGCGAGAAAACGAGCATGCGCGATCTAATGTGTGCCTGGGCCTACCCGCTGCTGCTCGCAGCCGATCCGGCCAAAGCGGGAATCGACAAACTCGACGGCCCGACCCGCGCCAAGGTGCTGGCCGCCCTGGCCTCGCTCATTATCCTTGGCTTCGGACTGGTAGTGCTCGTATGGATGGGAGCTCGCTACACGCGGCGCTACATGGGCGGCAGACCAAGCGGACCCAGCGGAGGTGTCCGAACCGACGAATGGGTGCGGCGGTCTCCAGACGATGAACCGCGTGGACCCTCGCTCACCCAGCCGCCGCCCGACTAAACCCATCGCTTCATGCCCCCCGTGACCACCGACAACCGCTTCCCGAAAGAACTGCGGCTGCGAAAGCAGGCGGAGTTCGATCGGGTCTATAAGGCTCGCCTGTTCGCTGCCGACGATGTGTTGATCGTCAATGGTTGCCCGAGCGACCTTGCGCATCCGCGATTGGGTTTGAGCGTCTCCCGGAAGGTCGGCAAAGCGGTCGTGCGTAATCGCTGGAAGCGATTGATCCGGGAAGCATTTCGCCTCTCCAAGACGCAATTGCCGCCGGGGCTCGACCTCGTCGTTCGACCGCAGAAAGGAGCGGAGCCCGACTTTCATGCAATCGCTCGTTCGCTGCCGGCGCTCGCGCAGCGAATCCTGCGCAAGGTCCGCCGCGGGGCACGGCCATGAACGCGCTCCGCTGGCTCATTCGTTTGCCCGGCGAGGCGATGATCGCCATGGTCCGCCTCTATCAGATTCTGCTCAGCCCCATGCTGGGCAAGAATTGTCGCTTTGAGCCGTCGTGCAGCCAGTACTTTATCCTGGCGGTGCGGAAGTACGGCGCAGTCCGCGGGGCGCTGCTTGGGGCTTGGCGCATCGTCCGCTGTAATCCATTCTGCCGCGGCGGCTACGATCCCCCGTAGGTCAGGCTTCCAGCCTGACCGGATAAAATCCCAATGACCGAACGCCAATGACCAAATAAGTGCCCAAAGGGGCGTCCGGGTTTGGTCACTGGTCCTTCCCCCTTCGGGCGCGGCTCCGCGCCACCCTACCGAGAACCCCATGCCCGAAATCAACCTGCCGACCATCCAGCCGGTCTCCTGCGAAGGCTGCGGCGTGTGCTGCATGGTGGTTCGTGTTCCCCCTTTTTGTGTGATCTGGGAAGGAGAGACGCCCACACCGATTGACCAAACGGAGGAATCGCTCGCCGAAGTCCAGTACGCGCTTGCAGTTCCGGCCGCCATGCGAAAGGAACTATCGAAGCATTCGGTGTTCGAGGTGCTTCAGGACGAAGCTCCCTGCACCTGGTTTGATATGCACACGAAGAAGTGCCGCCACTACGACTTGCGCCCCCCGATCTGTCGCGATTTTGAAACCGGCAGCCGGTTCTGTCTGGAACACCGGGAGCGATTTGGCATCGTCTAGCTGGCTTTTTGGCGATTTTCTAGCGCGGTCGTCGTCGGGAACCCGACGATGAGAAGACCGGCTGGGAGCCTGCCTCGCCTGGATACTCCTTTTCGAGGATGCCGCGGATCAGTTCCTGGCTCGAGAGGGCGGCCAGGGGCGGGTGGTAGTCAGGGGTGCAGACGACCCGCCAGAACTCGGTACGCAAGTGCGGCATATCAAACAGCATCAGTGCTACCAACTCAGCCTCCCTTTCCCTTCGTGTCTTCACAACCCTCTCCTTTCATCCTGTGGGTGTGGCGGTAACCCGCTGCAAGCGGTCACCTACGCTTTAACGTACTTGCGGACACCCGCAAATCAACCCCAAAACAGGAAGTAATCTGATGCAGTTTTGTTTGAACAATATTTGGAGTTAACCTGCGCTAGATCTGCGGTTGCGGAGGGTCCGAATACCGATATACTGTGAGTTTCCCCAGGATCGGAGATGCCCGCCGTACTCGTTGGCCGGCTTGGATTTGAAGGACGCAGTCATGGCGTATCAGTGCGAATATTGCGAAAAGAAGCCCTCACGCGGCAACTCGATCGAAACGCGCGGTAAGGCGAAGTACCTGGGCGGCGTCGGTACGAAGATTACGGGCATCACCCGCCGGGAGTTCCGCCCGAACCTGCAGCGGATCAAGATCACCACTCCGACCGGCACCAACAAGACCGTTCGCATCTGCACTCGCTGCTTGAAGAAGGGCATTGTCCGCAAAGCGGTCAAGCAGGCCCCATTCAAGCTGCCGGTTTCGGCCACCAAGGCGGCGGCTGCCGCTCCCGCAAAGAAGACCGCCGCCAAGGCCTCGAAGTAGGTCCGCCTTCGCGTCTCCCCAGCGGAGCGCGAACCGCCCGGCGCTTGCGTTGTCCACTCTAAGCGGGATCCTTGGTCCCGCTTTCTGTGCTGAACGGTTCTTCCGCTCGCCCTCCAGGCTTTGGAGTGGCGGCCGCGCTACATTCAAGCTGTGGCGGTCCCGGAGATTTGCACCATGACCCTCAGCCGAGCCGATGTCGAAAAAGTTTCGCTGCTTGCGCGCCTGAAGCTCAGCGCAGAAGAACTCGACACGATGACCACCCAGCTCGTGCGGATCGTCGGCTACGTCGAGCAGCTCGGCGAGCTCCAGACCGACAACGTTCAGCCGATGGCTCATGCGCTCGAGTTGCACAACGTGTTTGCCGAGGACGTGCAGCACGAGCATCTCGACCGTGCCGCCGCCCTGGCCAACGCCCCGAAGCACGACGCCGAGTGCTACCGGGTGCCTGCCGTTCTCGGCGAGTGATCGTCACCAGCCATGACCCTTCTGCATTCTGCGGCCAGTGATCTGCTTCGCGACCTGGAAGGCCGCCGCGTCTCGTCGCGCGAGCTAGCCGAGGCCTATCTTAACCAGATCGAGCAGCACGACGGCCAGGTGAAAGCCTTCCTGCACGTCGATCGGGAAGCGGCGCTCGCGCAGGCCCAGGAAATCGACGACCGCCGCGCCGCCGGCAAACCGGTTGGCAAGCTCGCCGGCCTGCCCGTCGCCATCAAGGACGTGCTCTGCACCAAGGGTGTGGCCACGACCTGCGGCTCGAAGATGCTCGAGAACTTCAAGCCGCCCTACGACGCCACGGTCATCAGCAAGCTGAAGGCGGCCGACGCCGTGCTGATCGGCAAGACCAACATGGACGAGTTCGCCATGGGTGGCTCGACCGAAAACAGCGCCTACTTCAAGACTCGCAATCCTTGGGACCTGGAGCGTGTGCCAGGCGGCTCCAGCGGCGGCGCTGCGGCATGTCTCGCGGCGAGCATGGCGCCGCTGTCGATCGGCACCGATACGGGTGGCTCGATCCGCCAGCCGGCCGCGTTCTGCGGCGTGACCGGTCTGAAGCCGACCTACGGTCGCGTCAGTCGCTATGGCCTCGTCGCGTTTGCGAGCAGCCTCGATCAGATCGGCCCAATGGCCAACTCGGCGAAGGATACGGCCCTGCTGCTCGACGCAATTGCCGGGCACGATCCGCTCGATTCAACATCAGTGCCGCTCGACGTGCCCAGCTACTCGGCCAGCGTCGACCAGCCTCTCGCCGGCCTGAAGCTCGGCCGGGTGAAGGAGCATTTTGGCCCGGGGCTCGATCCCGAGATCGAAGCGGCCGTCAACGAAGCGCTGAAGGTCTACACTGGCCTGGGCGCCAAGATCGTCGATATCTCGTTGCCGCACAGCAAGTACGGCATCTCGACCTACTACATCATCGCCCCCAGCGAAGCCTCGAGTAACCTGGCCCGCTACGATGGCGTCCACTACGGCTATCGCACCGACGAGAAGGCGATGCTCGCCGAGCTCGAGGCCGAGCAGAAGCAATTGGCCGCCGACAAGGACGAACGTGGGCTCAAGAATCTCGATACTTCGCTCATCCGCATGTATCGCAAGTCGCGGGCGGAAGGTTTTGGCCCGGAAGTCAAACGCCGCATCATGCTCGGCACCTACACGCTGAGCGCCGGCTACTACGACGCCTACTATCTCAAGGCTCTCAAGGTCCGCCGGCTGATCCGCGGCGACTACGATCAGGCGTTCGAGCAAGTCGACTTCATCGTCGGCCCGACGACGCCGTCTCCCGCCTTCAAGCTGGGGGAGAAGACCGACGACCCGCTGTCGATGTACCTCGAAGACCTCTACACCGTGACCGCCAACCTCGCCGGCATCGGTGGCATGAGCATTCCGTGCGGTCTGACGAAAGCGGGGTTGCCGATCGGCTTGCAGTTGCAATGTCGCCCCTTTGACGAGGAGCGACTGCTCCGCGCCGGCCACATGTTCCAGCAAGCCACCGACTGGCACACGAAGCGGCCGAAGCTCGGTTAAGCGAATCACCATCGACCATCTCGTTCCCACGCTCTGCGTGGGAACGCACACGTCCGACGCTCCGCGTCGTGCGATTCTGAGGATTCAAACGACGCAGAGCGTCGAAACTGGCGTTCCCACGGAGACCGTGGGAACGAGGAATAATCATGAGCGACTATCCCTACGAACTGATCGTCGGCCTCGAAACGCACGTGCAGTTGCTCACGCGCACGAAGCTCTTCTGCCGTTGCAGCACGAAGTTCGGCGCGCCCCCGAATACGCAGACCTGTCCCATCTGCATTGGCATGCCCGGGACGCTGCCGGTGATGAACCGCGAGGCGTTCAAGCTCGCGCTGAAGACGGCCATCGCGCTCAACTGCGAGATTCCCGAGTTCACAAAGTGGGACCGCAAGCAGTACTACTATCCCGATCTGCCGAAGGGCTATCAGATCAGCCAGTACGATCTGCCCATGTCGCAGAAGGGGTGGCTGGAAATTCACGATCCGAAGGGAGAGTTTGCTCCCAAGAAGGTCGGCATCACCCGCGCCCACCTCGAAGAGGACGCCGGCAAGAGCCTGCACGACGAAGCCGCCGGCAAGGCCGACACGCGGATCGACCTCAACCGCACCGGCACGCCGCTGCTCGAGATCGTCAGCGAGCCCGACATGCGCTCGACGAAAGAGGCCCGCGCCTATCTCACCGAGCTGCGTTTGACGCTGCTCTATCTGGGCGTCTCCGACTGCAACATGCAGGAAGGAAGCCTCCGCGTTGACGCGAACGTGAACATCCACATCCAGACGCCCGAGGGCAAGGTCGCCACGCCGATCGTCGAGATCAAAAACCTCAACAGCTTCCGCCACATCGAGCGGGCTCTCACCTACGAGGCCCAGCGGCAGTACGCCGCCTGGAAGGAAACCGGCAAGAAGCTCGGCGACGCTCCGAAGCAAACCCGCGGCTGGGACGATGCCAAGGGCGTGACCACCTCGCAGCGCGAGAAGGAAGAGTCGAGCGACTACCGCTACTTTCCCGACCCCGACCTGGCTCCTGTCATCACGCCAGCGGCCGAAGTCGAAAAAATCCGCTCCGAGATGGTCGAACTGCCGCGGGCGATCCGCACCCGGCTGGAAGCGACCTACGGCATCACCCCCTACGACAGCGACGTGATCGCCGCCCAAGGCCTGCCGCTGGTGCAGTACTACGAGGAGGTCGCCAGAATCGGCGGCGACGGCAAGAAGGCGGCCAACTGGGTCACTCAGGAAGTGCTCCGGGTGCTGAACGAAACGAGCACCACCCTCGAACAGTTCCCGCTTTCAGCCGCCACGCTCGGCGAACTGGTCAAGACGGTCGTCTCCGGCGATCTGGAAGTCACGCGGGCCAAGGAAGTGTTCAACGACATGGTGACCAATCGCCGTGGCGTGAAAGACTCCATGGCCGCTCTGGGCATTCAAAAGGTCGATTCGTCCGAGCTGGAAGCCATCTGCCAGGAAATCGTCGCGGCGAACCCCAAGGTGGTCGCCGATGTCAAAGGCGGAAAGCAGCAAGCCGTGAGCTCGCTGATCGGCCAGGCGAAAAAGCGTAATCCCAACGCCAACCCTGCGGATGTCCGCCGGATTTGCCTGGAAATCATCGAGCGGATGTAACCCCGACGGCACAATTCGCTTCGGCTGGACCGATGGCCTCGTATAATGGACTGACGGCTCCAAAGCGGGACGCCGCGTGCTGCGAGGTGAATTCATGGCTACTGCAGAACGGTTGAAATACTCGCTCGAGCAGTATCTCGATTTTGAGAACCACTCGCCGGAGCGCCATGAGTATTTTCGCGGCGACATCTTCTCAATGACCGGCGGTTCCCGGCGGCACGGCCGAATCATCGGAAACTTGTACTACTACTCACGCAAAGAACTGGAAGGGACGCCCTGCGAGCCGCACATCAGCGACCAACGCATCGCCGTAAGTGCAGCGGAATTGCATACCTACCCGGATATGGCCCTTGTCTGCGGTCCCGTCGAATACCATCCGGTCGACCGCGATGCGATTGTCAATCCGAGCGTCCTCTTTGAAGTGCTTTCACCCACCACCGAGCGTTACGACCGCGGCAAGAAGTTTGAACTCTATCGAAATTTGGCGTCACTTCAGGAGTACGTGCTCGTCGCGCAGGACGCACCGCACATCGAACGCTTCATTCGTCAGGACGGCGGAAGTTGGAAGCTCGTGGAGGTGCGCGGTCTCGACGCCATGCTCGAACTTTCCGTTGCGAAATGTCACTTGTCGTTGCGAGCGATCTACCAGAATGTTGACTTTGCATCCGAGTCGGAGACCGATTCGACGCCTCCGATCCAGGTACAGACGGATCGCCCGAGCGAGTGAAGGCGACGTTCCCGCGGCTCTCGCCAAATTGATCCAGACTGACTCCAATCCCTCTTTTTCGATTGTCTAAGGTCACTCCCGTGAAGCGCGTTGGTTTTGTTGGTTGGCGTGGCATGGTCGGCTCGGTCCTGATGCAGCGCATGCAGGCCGAGAACGATTTCTCCCACCTGGATCCGGTGTTCTTTACCAC
>JAEZAS010000218.1 GCA_023430365.1 Planctomycetota bacterium | reverse complement strand
GCACATCTGCACGAGCTATTCGCCTTTCTTTCGGAGAAAGGCGTCGCGACGATCTTCACGCTCGCACAGCACGGAGTCGTCGGCGCGTCGGTGTCAGCCATCGATCTCAGCTACCTGGCGGATACGGTCCTGTCGTTTCGGTACTTCGAGCAGGACGGCTACGTGCGGCAGTCGATCTCGGTCATCAAGAAGCGGGGGGGCCCGCACGAACGCTCGATTCGCGAATTCCTGATGAGGGACGGTAAAATCCTGGTCGGGCCGCCTCTGTCACAATTCCGCGGCGTGCTCACGGGAGTTCCGACGATGGTTGGCTCGGATTCGGCGGTGCAAAAGGACTAACCCGTGGCTCCCGCCGAAGAACACGAGCTCGAACGCCGCCTGCTGGTCCTCGCCGCGACCGCCAAGGATGCCGCACTGGCACGGGACGTGTTCCAGCAGAATGGCTTTGCACCGCACATCTGTCGCGACTTTGCGGATGTGGTCTCCGAGCTGGAGCGCGGCGCGGCGGCGCTGCTGATGCCCGAGGAGGGGCTGGGGATCGAGGCTTCGAATCTGCTCATCGAGTGGGTGGCCCGTCAACCGACCTGGTCCGATCTGCCGATCATCCTGCTCACGCGACAGGACTTGGAATCCCCTCTCGTCACTCGTGCGATGCGGTTGCTGGGCAACGTGATGCTGCTGGAGCGGCCGACGCGGGTCGCCGCCCTGGTCAGCAGCGCTCGCGCCGCTTTGCGGGACCGCGAGCGGCAGTACGAGGCCCGGGCGCACTTGAAAGAGCGGGAAGCGGCTGCCGCGGCCCTGCGCGAAAGCGAGCAGCGCTATCGCACCCTGGTCGAGCAGGTGAAGGACTACGCGATCTTCATGACCGATCGCGACGGGCGGGCAACCAGTTGGAACGAAGGGGTCCGCTCGGTGCTCGGCTTCGGCGAGCAGGAGTTCATCGGGCAGGACGTGACCGAGGCGATCTTCACCCCCGAAGCGATTGCCGCGGGTGTGCCCCAGGCCGAGTTGCAGGAGGCCGCGAGCACGGGGGGCCGCCTCCAACGATCGCTGGATGCAGCGCAAGGACGGGTCCCGATTCTGGGCGTCCGGAATTACGACGGCGCTGTACAACCCGGAGGGACAACTGATCGGCTATACGAAGGTGATGCGCGATTCCACCGCTCGCAAGGAAGCGGAGGAAGGCCTGAAGGTGGCCGACCGCCGCAAGGACGAGTTTCTGGCCACGCTCGCCCACGAACTGCGAAACCCGCTCGCGCCGATTCGCAATTCGCTGCAGGTCCTGCGGATGACGGCCTGCGGCGGCGATCCGACCACCGACCGCTTGTGCGAAATGATGGACCGGCAGGTCAATCACATGGTGCGGTTGGTCGACGATTTGCTTGAGGTCTCGCGCATCACGCGCGGACAAATTGAGCTGCGCACCGAGCCGATTGAGTTGGCCACCGTCGTACGGAGCGCCGTCGAAACGAGCAAACCGCTGATCGAGGCGGCGGGGCATCAATTGGCCGTATCGGTGCCAAGCCAACCGGTGATCCTGAGCGCCGATCCGGTGCGTCTGGCCCAGGTGCTCGCCAACCTGCTCAACAACGCGGCCAAGTACACCAACGACGGCGGGCAAATCTGGCTCACGGCCCGGGTGGAGCACCAGCAGGCGGTGATTTCCGTGCGCGACAACGGCATCGGCATTCCCCCGGCGATGCAGCCGCTCATCTTTGAGATGTTCGCCCAGGTAGACCGCGACGCAGGGCGTTCGCAGGGTGGGCTGGGAATCGGTTTGACGCTGGTGCGGAGCCTGATCGAGATGCACGGCGGCACGGTCGAGGTCGCCAGCAGCGAAGAAGGGACCGGTTCGGAATTCATCGTCCGGTTGCCGCTCCCCTCGGGCGAGGAAACTCGACAAGCCGACGGGGGACGCCCACAGGCCTCCGTGATTTCGCCGCAGCGGGTGCTCGTCGTGGACGACAACCGCGATTCGGCGGTCAGCCTGGGGATGCTGCTCAAGTTTCTCGGAGCGGAGGTGGAAGTGGTCCACAGCGGCCCCGATGCGCTCTCGGCTGTGGAACGATTTCATCCCGCCGTCGTGCTGCTCGACCTGGGGATGCCGGGGATGGACGGCTTTGAGGTCGCGGCCCGCATTCGCCAGCAGCCGGAGCATCAAAACGTGCTGCTGATTGCTTTGACCGGTTGGGGGCAGGAGGAGGACCGCCGCAAGACGCATGCGGCGGGTTTCAACCACCATTTGGTGAAGCCGGCGGATATTACGTCGTTGCAGAGTTTGCTGTCGGCGCAGCGATCCTCGGGCGGGGATGACGGGGCGGGGCTGTGACTTCCCGTAGCTGAAGTCGCCAAGACTTCAGACAAACCCGGTCTCTACTTGTGGCGAGTCTGAATTCTGGCGAATTCAGCTACCTCTTTTTGAGCGGCGTCTTCTTGCGGGGCGGGCCCGGAGGCGGTTCGCCTCCGGCTGCTTACTTGCGACGTTGCTTTGTCCGGTTGCGGGGCAGGGGCGCGGCTGCGCCGGTTCTTTATTGCGCTACGGCTTGGGGGGTGAGGTGGATGACGGCGCCGCCGGTGCGTTGGGATTGGCGGACGAGGGCTGGGTCGTCGGGCATGGCCGAGACGAGAAACGGCCGGCAGGCGGTGGGGCGGAGGCCGGTCGTGAAGGAGAGGAGCAGCCGCTCTTCGGTTGTCAGGCGGGCGTAGAGGGCTTTCAGCCAGGCTTCGGCGGGGCCTTCGCAGATGACGGCGGCGGGAGACTGGTTGCGGACCAGATCGGCGAGGGAGTCGAGCGCTTGCGGATCGAAGTCGCTGGCCCGGTCGTCCCCCTCCCAGCCGACTGCTCGGCCGACGAGCGGGAAGGGACTCAGCCGCTTGGGAAGCGGATCGGGGATGCGCGTGCGTCCTGCGGCGACCACGGCCCGCAGCACGGCGAGCGGATGGTTGGCGAAGCGGGCGAGTGTTTCGCGGTCGAGCAGGAAGAAGTGGGTGACGATCCGCCCGCCGCCACGGCCGCTGTACTCTTCGCCCTGGCGGGTTGTCCTTGAGAGCGCGAAGAAGTCGTCCGTGAGGGGATGGAAGTTGATGCTGCGCGCCCCCGGCGACGGATCGAGCAGCGAATCGTGCGCAGGTCCCCAGGGAGTCAGTCGGCGGGCCAGTTCGGCATCGACGCCGGGGCTGGTCGCGGCGAGTTGGTAACCATCCAACCGCTCGCCGCGAAGCGACGTGAATAGGGCTTGTTCGACACGCATGGGGAGCAGTTATCAGTTTTCAGTGGTCAGTTTTCAGTGGGGGGGAAGGGAGTAGACAGTAGACAGTTCACAGTAGACAGTTCCGAGTGCGGACGGGGTCCGCTTCTAGCTGCATTGAACTGAAAACTGACTACTG
This sequence comes from Planctomycetota bacterium, assembly GCA_023430365.1. Taxonomy (GTDB): domain Bacteria; phylum Planctomycetota; class Planctomycetia; order Pirellulales; family Pirellulaceae; genus JAEZAS01. Next base: position 934 of record JAEZAS010000218.1, on the reverse strand, counting down.
AAAACTGATAACTCCCCGCTACCCCTTCGCCACTTCTTCCAGGAGCCACTGGAAGGGTTCGACGATGCCGCGGGGTTCGATCCGCAGCGGAACGTGGACCTGGCCGCCGTGCGATTCGCGGCGGTAGCCGCAGGCGCCGGCCACGCCGGTGCCGAAGTAGCGGTGTCTCTTGAGTCGCTCGCGGCATTGCTGGAAGAGGCCGGGCGTGTGGCGGCGGGCGAAGGCGGCTGGGTCGTCGAAGCAGTGCTCGCACTCGTCGGCCTTGGTGTAGAGCAGGGCGACGGGGCGCGTGCCCCAGCCGGTTTTCTTGTCGGCTTGCAGTTCGAGCAGGTAGCTGACGATTTTCATCGTGTGAAAATCTTCGTCGGTCTGCCCTTGCTCGACGCGCGGGGCGTCGACCAGGACGAGAATGCCGGCGCACTTGGCGAGAAACGCCCGGATGACCGGGAAAGTGTTCGGATGATCGATCTCCTCCAGGAGCGATTCGCCGGCCAGGTCGGGCATGATCAGCTCGACCGGCTTCTGCTTGCCGCGGAGGACCTGGCAGTGCATCCAGTTCCAGCGATCGGGCTCGTTGGGAGTCTTGGCGGGGAACTCGCAGCGCGAGAGGGCCGCCATGGTCTTTTCCTGGAGGCCGATCGAGAACGCGCCGCGGGCGAGCAACTGCATCGGCTCGACCTGCTTGGAGAGCATGTCGGTGAGCATGCCGAGATAGACGGTCTTGCCGGCCCCGGAGGATCCGATCGCGGCGATCATCCGCGGATGGATCTTTTGCGAGGCCGCCTGATGGGCGAGCGCCATCGGCGCGTAGCAGTGGCGACAGAGCTCGGCGTCGAAATTGTTGCCGCCGCCACAGATGTAGCACGGGGCTGGCACGGTGTACTGCGCCAGCCGATAGGAATCCATCTCGAGAATGCCGTTCGCTCGCATGTTG
>JAEZAS010000202.1 GCA_023430365.1 Planctomycetota bacterium | reverse complement strand
CTTCAAAAAGATCGTCGGCCCAGTGCTCGACAAAGTGCTCGTCGTGGATTTCTGGACGAAGAAGTGAGGGAAGTTAACAGTAGACAGTTGTCAGTAGACAGTATTTCCCACGGCCATTCGGCGCCTGTCCAAGTGGCGGGCGCTGGTGGCGCTTGAGCAGCAAACAGCTAGTGGGAGATGAAGCGGGTACGGAGTACTCAGTACTGGGTACTCCGTACTGAGTGCAGGCTAATGAGTTCGCCGAATAGGGTCCCAAAATCGGCGCTGCCCATCGCGATTGGGCTCGTCCGTAGCAGAAGTCCAGCAGACAATCTTTCGAACTGTCTACTGTAAATTGTTAACTGTCTACTCCTAATCAGATCGCCTCGCTCCCGCGTTCTCCGGTGCGGATTCGCACGCAGTCGTCCATCGGCAGGACGAAGATCTTTCCGTCGCCGATTTGGCCCTTCTCGCCGGTGCGGCCCCCTTTGATGATTGCGTCGATCGTCGGCTCGACGAAGTCGTCGTTCACGGCGATCTGCAATTGCACCTTGCGGAGCAGGTTCACCTTGTATTCGTGGCCGCGGTAGAGCTCGGTCTGACCTTTCTGACGTCCAAAGCCTTGGCAATCCATCACGGTCAGGCGGAAGACCTCGACTTCGGTCAGAGCTTGTTTCACATCTTCCAACTTGCTCGGCTGGATGATGGCGATAATGAGCTTCATGGTCGGCGCACGCGGTGCGGAAGGGGCTGGGAGGGAGCGAAGGACAGCGGCCGCAGGAAAAAAGAGGGGTTGCGGTCGCCTCGCTTGAATCTAGTTCGCTTGCCCGCCAGGAACAAGACGAGGTCGTAGCCGAGCAGGCACACTCCGTGTGCCGTCAGGAACTTGCCGCCCACAAGGCCCTGGTCGGGCGGTTCGCACAGTTTAGAAAACACCCCGGCTTGGGCAGGCGAGGCGGACGCCTACCCAAGCCATTGGGGTATCCTTCAGGCCCAGGCAAGAGCCGAAGTGAGTACGAGCTTAGCTCGTTCTGTGCGGTGCTCCTCCCCGTTGCCCGAGACGCCACTCGATCAGAGATCGGGTGACGCTCGGACAACTAGGGTAGGGTTTCAAACAGCTTCCGTGCTGGGTTTCGCGTGGCCAGCCATCGCGTGCGACATGCTCAGGCCCGACGAACCGCCGGAACCGGGGAAGTCGACCACGAGCTGCGGCGGATAGGCGTACATGCCATGTTCCGTGATATCGAGACCAGTCAGTTCTTCTTCGGCCGGGACGCGGAGCATGTTCAGCGCCTTCAGGGCGTAGAAGAGAGCAAAGCCAGTCAGCAAGGCCCAGCCGATGATCGCGAAGCAACCGATCGCCTGCACCTGCAGGAAGCCGGCGCGGGTCATGCCTTCGGGGATGTCGCCGAAGATGCCAGTCGCCAGGCCGCCCCACAGACCGCAGAAGCCGTGCACGGGGCTGGCGCCCACCGGGTCGTCGATCTTCAGCTTGTCGAGCAGCATGATGGCTCCGATGACAAAGGCGCCAGCAACCGCTCCGATGATGATCGATTCGTTGTTCGAGACGGTGTGGCAGTTCGCCGTGATGCCGACCAGGCCGGCGAGCGAACCGTTGAGGGCCATCGTCAGGTCAGGCTTCTTGAAGATGCCCCACGAGAGGAAGGTCGCCACAAATCCACCCGCACAAGCGGCGAGCAGCGTGTTGACGGCGATCATCATGATCAGGTCGACGTTCGCCTTGCCGGTGAAGGCCAGCTGGCTGCCGGGATTAAACCCGAACCAACCGATGATCAGGATGAACGTGCCCAGAGCGGCGTAGGGGATGTTGTGACCGGGAATCGGAACCGACTTGCCGTTCACATAGCGTCCGATGCGAGGGCCGAGGACGATCGCTCCAGCCAGGCCCACGCAACCGCCGACCGCGTGTACGACAAGTGAACCGGCGAAGTCGACGAAGCCGAGCTCGGCAAGCCAGCCGCCACCCCACTTCCACATACCGCTGATCGGGTAGATGAAGGCGGTGATGACAGCCGTGTAGATCAGGTAGCCACCGAACTTCATGCGGCCTGCGACGCAGCCCGACACGATCGTGGCGGCCGTGGCGGCGAAAGCGGCCTGGAACAGGAAGTCGGCCTGCGAGTGCAGGTTGGCGGCGACCGGTCCATCGGTTTCCGCGGCAATACCCGATCCGCCGAAGCCGAGCACACCCATGTCTTTGATCGAGAACAAGAGACTGTCGCCGGGGTACATCAGGCCGTAGCCGATGATGAAGTACAAGAGCACGCCGATACAGAGATCGCCGAAGTTCTTGAACATGATGTTGACCGCGTTCTTCGACGCGTTCAGCCCGGTTTCAACCAGGGCGAAGCCCGACTGCATGAAGAGCACGAGCACCGCACACAACATGAGCATCATGTTGTCGAAGGCGTACTCGGTCTCATTCAGCGGATAGGCGGGAGCGGCCTCTGCGGCCTCTTCGGCAGGAGCTTCTGCCGCGGCGGGAGCCGCATCAGCAGCTTCGGCGGGTGCTTCAGCCTTCGCAGCTTCCGGTGCAGCCGGAGCTTCGGCTGCGGGAGTTTCAGTCTTGGGGGCTTCGTCCTGCGCCGTAACACTTGGGATCGCTAGTGCGGAACAGAGAAGCAAGGCTGGCAATAGGCCAGCAAGGAGAACGAATCTTCGACTCATCGATGTTTCTGCCTGGTGAAAGATAGGGAGATCATGAACCCGTTGCTTCGAAGGGAGAGCAACGTGCGCCTTGGTCCGTCGGCTTGCAGTCGGGGATCCCGAGGCGACCGCAAGCTGGCGGCATGGTTGGGCCGCTGATTGCAACGGATGTGCCAGCATCTTTCTTGCGGTCAAAGATCGGCGCTCAGGAGTCCGAGAGTGCTTGCGCCACAAAGGACTTAGCTCGCGCCGGAAAAGTGAGCTTTTTCTGCGGCGACGATTTTTGCGCAGGGCTGCTGCCTAAAGCTCAGGCAAGCCTAGATGCACGATTGGGCAACCACTCCCAGAGCCCGCCCAATAAGAACGCAAGGAAGAATCCACCCGATCCGAGCTCCTCGCCGATCACCAAAAACGGAGGAGCCGGCCATCCCATCTGATAACTGACCACTGAAAACTGACCACTGAAAACTGATCACTGGCTCCGCCAGTCACCCCACCCGCTTCTCCAGCTTCTGGGCCGTCTCCAGGTCGCGTTCCGCCGCCATCAAATCGCCGAGCATTTCGTAGCACCGACTGCGCTCGAAATAGGCCTCAGAGTCTTGCGGATCGAGTTCGATGACCCGCGAGAAGTCCTGCACGGCATTGCGCCACTGCTGCAGTTCGGCGTAGGCGACGCCGCGGAAGAACAGCGCGTCGGACGGCAGGTCGTCGACGCGAGCCG
>JAEZAS010000161.1 GCA_023430365.1 Planctomycetota bacterium | reverse complement strand
GCAAGAGGTAAGAGGTAAGAGAGCAAACAGCAAAGAGCAAAGAGCAAAGCGCAAAGAGCAAAGAGCAAAGAGCAAAGAGCAAAGAGCAAAGAGCAAAGAGCGCGCGAATATCGGGCGTTCTCTCCTTCTCTGAACTGACAACTGACAACTGACAACTGACAACTGTTTACTGTTTACTGTTTACTCCAGTTTTCCCGCTGGCCGGCGGTTTTTGCCGGGGGATTTTGTCAGGCCGTCGCCTAGGTCTTCGCGGGCGGCATTAGCCAGCTTGGTGAGTCGCTCGACGACTTCGGGGTGTTCTGCAGCGACGTTCTTAGTCTCGCCACGGTCGGTCTCCAGGTCGTAGAGCTCAAGCTCTTTCACCTTGGCCTGGCGGTACTTCGACGGGATGCCTCCTGCGGCTCGCGGCATGCCGACCGCCGTGCGATAGGCGTGCGGAAAGACGAGCTTCCAGCGGCCGCTGCGCAGGGCTTCCAGGTCGTTCGCGTGGTAGTAGAACAGCAGCGCCTCGTGCGGGGAGCGGGCGTCCGGCTTGCCGAAGATGACGTCGCTAATGTCGAGGCCGTCGATCCTTCGCGGCGGAAGCTCGGCGCCGATCAGCTTGGCCACCGTCGGCAGCAGGTCGATCGTCATCAGCGGCTGGTCGCTCGTTTTGCCGGCTGGGATCTTGCCGGGCCAACGCATCAGGCAGGGCACGCGCACGCCCCCTTCCCACGAGGTCCCCTTCCCTTCCCGGAGTTCGCCCGTGACTCCGGAATGTTCGCCGTAGCTGAGCCAGGGGCCGTTGTCGGACGTGAAGACGACCAGCGTTTGCTCGTCGAGTTTCAGTCGGGCGAGCGTTTCCAGAATCTGGCCGACCGACCAATCGACTTCGGCGACGACGTCGGCGTAGAGCCCCGCGCCGGTCTTGCCGTCGAAATCGGACGACGCGAACAGCGGCACGTGGACCATCGAGTGCGGCAGGTAGAGGAAGAACGGCCGGTTGTGATGGCGCTCGATGAAGCGGACAGCCCGCTGGGTGTACTCGCGCGTGAGCCGCTTCTGATCGTCGCCCGATACATCGCTGTCGACGATCGTTTCGTTTTCAAACAGCGGGAGCGGCGGGAAGCTTTTGCCGGCTTCTGGATGGTGCGGCCACATGTCGTTGGAGTAGGGCAGGCCATAGTACTCGTCAAAGCCGTGCCGCGTCGGCAGGAACGGCGGGTGATGGCCGAGATGCCACTTGCCAAAGATGGCGGTGGCGTAGTCGCGCTGCTTGCAGATTTCGGCGAGCGTCGTTTCCTCCGGATGCAGGCCGTGCTTCGCTCCTGGACCGAGCGCGCCGCTGATACCGATGCGGTTGGGATAGCAGCCGGTGAGGAGCGCCGCCCGGCTGGCGGAGCAGACGGCCTGGGCCGTGTAGAAGCTGGTGAACTTCGTTCCCTCGCGGGCCATGCGGTCGAGATTGGGCGTGAGACCCTCGCGGGCGCCGAACGGGCCGATGTCGGCGTAGCCCATGTCGTCGATGAAGATCACCACGATGTTCGGAGGACGCTCGGCCGCCTCGGTTGTCGCACAGCATGCGATGAGTGCGGCGAAAGCGGCTAAGGCGGACATCAGGGGGAGGCTACGAGGGAACCGTCGCTGTGGCATGGGCAAGCTTCTCCTAATCGGGGAAACGTGATTGTAACTTCGCGGCACAACGTCTGCTCTAATGCGGGCAGCCCATCCCGCAAACCGTCGGCAGGCAGGTCCCATGTCGCAGCACTACGATGCCGTCGTGATCGGCGCGGGTCCCGCGGGATCGACGGCGGCGCTGTTGCTTGCCAGCCGCGGCTGATCGGTGCTGCTCGTCGAAGCCAAGGCATTTCCGCGGCGGAAGGTGTGCGGCGAGTATCTGTCGGCGACCAACGCGCCGCTTTTGCGGCGACTCGGCATCGCCGAAGACTTTCAGCAGCAGGCCGGACCCTCAGTCACTCGCACGGCCATCTTCTGCGGCGAGCGGGCCGTCACGGCGGCCTTGCCCGCGACGGACGACTGTGAAGGCGAACCATGGGGCCGGGCCCTTTCGCGGGAGCGTCTCGACCTGCTGCTTCGCGATCGGGCTGTGGTTTGCGGGGCGGAGATCGCCCAGCCGGCGCGGTGCGAGTCGCTCGTCCGCGCGGGAGATGGGTTTCAATGTTTGCTGAGCGTCGGCGGCGCGAAGCATGTGCGAGAAGTGTCCGCGTCGGTCGCGATTGCCGCGCACGGCAGTTGGGAAATCGGCCCGCTGGCGACCGAGCGCAAGCGAACGCCGCCGCGCAGTTCGGACTTGCTCGCCTTCAAGGCTCATTTCCGCTCGGCGGAGCTTCCCCAGGGGCTGATGCCGCTGCTGAGCTTCGCGGACGGCTACGGCGGGATGACGCACTGCGACGATGGGCGGGTGAGTCTTTCGTGCTGCGTGCGGCGGTCTCGAGTCGAGCGGTTGCCGCGGTCGCGGGACGTGAGCGCGGGTGACGCGGTGCTTGGGCTTTTGCTGGAGAGTTGTCCGGCGCTGCGGCCGGTGCTGGGACGTGCCGAGCTGGATGGTCCGTGGCTTTCGGCGGGGCCGATTCAGCCGGGCATCCGACCGCGCTTTCGCGATGGCGTGTTCGTCATCGGCAATGCGGCTGGGGAAGCGCATCCCGTGGTAGCAGAGGGCATCAGCATGGCGATGCAATCGGCGTGGCTGCTTTGCGAGCAGCTTGCGAGATTTGAGCCAGCGAAAATCGGCGAGCCTGAGCGTGCGGTAATCGGTCGCCGATATGCGGGCGAGTGGCGGCGGGCGTTCGGGGCCCGTCTGCGCGCTGCGGCTGTCATCGCCGCCCTGGCAATGCGGCCGACGCTGATGAAAACGGTGCAGCCGTTGCTGGCAGCCTGCCCGCCGCTGCTCACCTTTGGGGCCCGACTGAGCGGCAAGTCGACGCTGGTCGTGCGGAACGATCTTTCGGTGGCGTAGAATGTCGGCCAAGTAGGGAGCCCGCCATGACGTTCGCGATTCACGGAATCGACACCGCCCTTCCCAAGCACACGATGAGCCAGGCCGAGGCCACCGAGCTTGCGCAGCAAGTGATCTGCCGCGACGAGCAGCAGCGGCGATTGGTGGCGGCCCTCTATCGCAAGGCGGGAGTCGAGAATCGCTTTACGGCGCTTCCGCATCGCACCGCCTTGCGCTGGCTGCCCGAGGGGGTGGAGCATCAAGGGACGGAGCGCCAAGGGAGCGAGCCGCCGCCCATCAACGGCCCGAGCACAGCCGAACGAATGCAGTTCTATGCGGAGTGTGCTTCGCCGCTGGCCGCCACCGCGGCGACGCGCGCCCTGGCCGGCGCGCGCGTAAAGCCGAGCGACATCACGCATCTGATCACGGTGACGTGCACCGGGTTCGGCGCGCCGGGCGTCGATATTGCGCTGATCAACCGCCTGGGGCTGCGGCCGACGACCCAGCGCGTGCAGGTGGGCTTCATGGGATGCCATGGCGCCATCAACGGCCTGCGCGTCGCCAAGGCGCTCGCCGAGGCCGACCCGGCGGCGCGGGTGCTGCTCGTGGCGGTCGAACTGTGCAGCCTGCATTACCGGTTTCGCTGGGACCCGGAGCGCATCGTGGCCAACGCCCTGTTTGCCGACGGGGCCGCCGCCGTGGTGGGATGGGATGAACCATCGGAGGCGTCCAAGAGCGACTGGCGCGTGGCGGCGACCGGCTCGTGCCTGATTCCGAACTCGGTGGACGCCATGAGCTGGAACATCGGCGATTCGGGGTTCGAAATGACGCTCAACGCCCGGGTTCCCGATCTGATTCGCGAGCATCTGCGGCCGTGGCTGACCACCTGGCTCGAGCAGCACGACCTCGACCTGGCGCGCATTGCCTCGTGGGCGATTCATCCGGGCGGACCCAGGATTCTGTCGGCGATCGAGGAGGCCCTCGGGCTGGTGTCGACGGCGACCTCGGTCTCGCGCGACGTGCTCGCGTGGCATGGCAACATGTCGTCGCCGACCGTGCTGTTCATCGTGAACCAGCTCCGCGAAGCGGGAGCCAAACGACCATGCGTGGCCCTCGGTTTTGGGCCGGGGCTGATGGCGGAAGCGGCCCTGTTTGGGTGATCAAGAGTAGCAGGCACACTCCGTGTGCCGTGTCTTCTGGTGACGGCACAGACGGCGGAGACGGCACACGGAGTGTGCCTGCTACTTTTCGGTTCGGCCGGTGAGGAGCATGCGGCAGGGCCAGCGGGGGACGACTTGAACGTCGCTCAGTCCGCTCCCGGCGGCCAGGTTCTGCAACTCGCTCATGGTGAACGCCGCCTGCACGCTCAAAAGGGCGTCGACATGCACGACCTTGCTGCGCGTCAGCAGCCGACTGGCTCCGTAGGCCAGCCACCAACCGTAGCGTGAGCGGCGCAGGTCGCTGATGACGACCATTCGCCGGGCGACGCTGGCCATCTTCTGAATCAACTGGCGCGCCTCGTCGTCGGTCAGGTGGTGCAGAAAGAGGGAGCACATCACCACGTCGTACCCTTCGGGTAGCGGCTCGCGCAGGGCGTCGAGTTGTTCGAAGCGGAGGTCTGGCGAACCAACCGGCGTCCGCAAACGGGCCGCTTCGATGGCCCGCGGGCTGACGTCCACACCGAGCACTTCCAGATCCAGGCCCGCCCGCTGGGCTTTGCCGACAAGGGCGCGGGGCAAATCGCCGGAGCCGGTGGCGATATCGAGAATTCGCAGCCTGCGCCCCGGCTGCTCGCGAGCCAGTTTGCGCAGCGGCGGCCAGACGATTGAGGCGCTGGCGCTCAGAAAGTTGATTCGCCGCAGGGCCCGCAGCGCTTGCAGATGCTCCCGGGAATCGAGCCCCGGGTCGTCCATCACTTCCGGCTGGAGTTTGCGCGACTCGAGCCAGCCGGGCGTGGTCATCGCGCTTCGATGTGGGAATCGGCCGGGCGCGTAGCGTAATCGGCCAGACCGAACGAGAACATGATGGCGAGAAAGAAGAATCCTGCTCCGGCGACCAGCCAGACCAGCGGCGTGCTGTAGCGCACGTGCATGAAGAACATGATGATCAAGATTGCCTTCACCGAGGCGATGGCAGCCGCGATGAAGAAGTTCACCGTGCCGATTCCGGCCGTGTGCCCCCCCTCAGCCGCGCTGAACTCGACCTCCGCGGCCAGAATCGTGACCACCAGCAGCACCATCAGAGCGACGAACACCGACAGGTAGGTAGCCAGCGTCGGATGCGGATGCCCTTGTTCGTGGCTCAGCGGATCGTGATCCGCGTCGTAGGAGCTGGTGACAGTTTTGGTGTCGGTCATGGGAACGGCCTCTCAGCCGGAATGTCTCGCAAAAACTAGTGTCCGCCGCCGCTCATCCCGCCGCGGGCCGCGACCAGGTAGAAAAACGGAAACAGGTACACCCAAACCAGGTCGACAAAGTGCCAGTACAGGCCCGAGTTGTACACGATCATCGAGCTGGCCCCGAACAGGCGATCCTTGCGGGCCATGTAGATCAGGATGAGCATCAGCACCATGCCGATCACCATGTGAAAGGCGTGCAGGCCGGTCATGATGAAATACAGGTTGTAGAACGCGGCCATGCCGTAGCGTTCGGGCCCGGTGTACTCGAAGTGCAGGCCGGCGAACGGAATCTGGTGGTGTTCCCACTTCTGGTAGTACTCGACGGCCTTGATGCCGAGGAACACGGCTCCCAGCACGATGGTCGACGTCAGCATGCCGATCAGCATCTTCTTGTGCCGCTCGGTGGCCGCGTGTACGGCGAGCGCCATCGTGAGGCTGCTGGTGAGCAGCACCCCGGTGTTGATCGTGCCCAGCATCAGATCCATGTGGTGGCTGCCAGCCGCAAATTCCTGCGGATACCAGTACCGGTAGACCAGGTAGGCGAAGAACAGCCCGCCGAAGAACATGATTTCGGTCACCAGGAACACCCACATGCCCAGTTCGCCGGCCTCACGCTGTTGGTTGAGGTCTTCGAAGTGGTGGGCCAGTTCCGGATTGTGGTGACCGTGGCCGTGTTCGTCCCCCGCGGAGACGACGGGATCAGCTATGGATGGGGGAGCCAACGGGCGTCTCCTCTTCAACTTTGCGAACGGTGTCGTCCGGCAGGAAGTTGTAGGCTTCCTCGGTGACAATCGGTATGTGGGTGAAGTTCTCGGTCGGCGGCGGCGAAGGAGTCTGCCATTCGAGGCCCGTGTGACCGAACGGATTCGGCGGCGCCTTCTTGCCGTATCGCAGCGACCAGATCAGGTACGTCAGGGGGAACAGATAGCCGATGCCCAGGATCGAGGCGCCAGCCGACGACATCACATTGAGCACCTGGAACTCGTCCGGATAGATGTGGTACCGCCGCGGCATCCCCATGTAGCCGAGGATGAACTGCGGGAAGAAGGTCAGGTTGAAGCCGACGAAGATCAGGATCGCCGACAGCTTCGCCCAACCTTCGGGATACATGCGGCCCGTGATCTTCGGCCACCAGAAGTGGATGCCGCCGAGATAGGCCATCACCGTGCCGCCGACCATCACGTAGTGGAAGTGGGCGACGACGAAGTAGGTGTCGTGCACGTGGACGTCGACCGCGAGCGTCGCCAGGAACAAGCCCGTCAGACCGCCGATCGTGAACAGACCGATGAAGCCCAGGGCGTAGAGCATGGGCGTTTCCCAGGAAACCGACGCCTTGTAGAGCGTCGCCGTCCAGTTAAACACCTTGATCGCCGAGGGAATCGCCACCAGGAAGCTGAGCGCCGAGAACACCATGCCCGCATAGACCGACTGGCCGCTGACGAACATGTGGTGGCCCCACACCAGGAAGCCGAGGATGGCGATCGCAAAGCTCGAGAACCCGATGAACGCATAGCCGAACGGCCGGCGACGCGAGAAGCAGGCGATCAGCTCGTTCACCACCGCGAAGGCCGGCAGAATCATGATGTACACGGCCGGGTGCGAGTAGAACCAGAACAAGTGCTGGAACAGGATCGGATCGCCACCCTTCGCCGGATCGAAAATGCCGATGCCGAACAAGTGCTCGAGGCCGACGCAGAGAATCGTCACGGCGACGACCGGCGTGCCCAGGACCATGATCAGGCTGGCGGCGTACATCGACCAGATGAACAGCGGCAGCCGGAACCAGGTGAGGCCGGGGGCGCGCATCTTGTGCACGGTGACGATGAAGTTCAGACCGGTGAGAATCGACGAGAACCCGGCCACAAAGGCGCCCAGCGCCGTGGCCATCACGTAGGTGTTCGAGTAGGTGCTGCTGTAGGGCGTGTAGAACGTCCAGCCGGTATCGACGCCGCCGGCAAAGGTGGCGTAGAGGGCGAGCAGGCCGGCCGCCATGAACAGGTACCAGCTCAGCAGGTTGAGCTTGGGAAACGCCAGGTCGCGAGCGCCGAGCATCAGCGGCACCAGGAAGTTGCCTAGTGTCGCGGGTATCACGGGGATGAGGAAGAAAAAGATCATCATCACGCCGTGCATCGTGAACAGCTTGTTGTACGTCTCCGATTCGACGAGGTCGCCCTGCGGAGTCATCAACTCGATGCGCAACAGAAAGGCCGCGGTGCCGCCCAGCACGAAAAAGAACGTCACCGACAGCAGGTACAGAATGCCGATCCGCTTGTGGTCGACCGTCAGCAGCCAGCTGCGCAGGGAGTAGGCGGCGTTGAGGTAGTTTCGCCGTGGTTCGGGAATGGTCGGGCTATTCATGGTTCACTCGCAATGGCCGGGGGCGCCAGCGAAGATCGGCTATTGGTTCGTAGTGGCTGGGTGCGATCGGTTGGGGCGGCGGCATCCGCCGGTCGCCCGAAATCGCGTTAGTTCTGCTCGTCCGGTTGCAGTGGGTCCTGGTTCTGGCCGCGGTTCGACTCCTGGGCGCCCGGGTTGCGATCGGGCTGCACGGCCCGCTCGACGCCTTGACCCTCGCTGGAGCTGCCTTGCTGCGGGGTTTGTTCGAGACCCTGCTGGCTAGGGTCTTGCGGCTGCGAATTCTCGCCCGCGGCGGCGTTGTCGCCCCGGCCGAGCGATTTGATCTCGGCGATGAGCTGCATGATGCCTTCTTCGCCGATCTGGCCTTCGTAGGTCGGCATGATCGGCTGGTAGCCGACGACGACCTTGGCGGCTGGGCGGAGGATCGACTCGCGGATGTAGTTGTCGTCGGCGACGACGGTGCTGCCGTCCTGCAGGCGAACGTTGCTGCCGAACAGGTTCTCGAGCGAAGGTCCGCGGCCTTGCTGGCCGCCGCCGAGGTGGCAGGTGTTGCAGCGGAGCTGTTCGAAGAGCTTTTCACCGGCGCCTTCGACGCTGGCGGTCTTGGTGCGGCCCGCGAGCCATTCCTGGTACTGGGCCGGCTCCATGACGTAGACATAGCCACGCATTTCGGAGTGCTTCGCGCCGCAGTACTCGGCACAGAACAGGTGATACTTGCCCGGCTTGGTCGGTTTGAACCAGAGCGTCGTGTAGCGGCCCGGCAGGACGTCTTGTTTGACGCGGAACGCGGGGATGTAGACGCTGTGGATCACATCCTCGGAGATCATGTTGATCTTCACGGCCTGTCCGAGCGGCACGTGCAGGTCGTTGATCTCGGCGTTGCCTTCGGGATGCTGGAATTTCCACATCCACTGCTTGCCGACGCAGTTAATTTCGATGGCGCCTTCCGGCGGACGGGTCTGTTCGAAGTAGAGAACCGCGCCGTAGTAGAACATGGGCACGGTCAGGAGCATCGGGACGATGATCCAGGCGAGCTCCATCACGAAAAAGTGCGTTTCGCCCTGTGTGCGATCGGCGCGCGAGCCCCGGCGGTACTTGATCGCGAAGAACATGATCAAGAACGCGATCAGAACGGTGAACACACCGCTCACGAGCAGCAAAAAGCCGTACAGGGCGTCGACGTCGGCCGCGAACGACGACGCTTGCTCGGGCATGAAGCTAAATTCGGTATTCATTGCGTTAAAAGGGCTTCGCGGCTGACTCGCCGGTTACTTCGCGCGTCTACTTGGTGGCCGGCGAGTTGCTGAGGTTCCAATCGTCGAGAAGGTGGCCCTTGTCCTTGGCGTGCGACACGGTAGCCGACCGGCGACGTTCCTGGCGAAACATGATCCACAGGAATCCGCCCAGGCCAAGCATCGTCATGATGCCCAGCATGCGCAGGATGTTGTGGATGATCAGGCCATACGTCCCGGTCGCGGGATCGTAGTGAAAGCACATCAGCAGAAAGGCGTCGACCGGAGTTCCGATCTTGTTCTCGCTGCTTTCGACCAAGGCCAGCCGCAGGTCGCTCGGGTGATACTCGATGCCGTACAGGTAGCGGGAGACCCGCCCTTCGGGCGTCAAAATCACGATGCCGCTGGCGTGGGCGTACTGATTTGATTTTTCGTCGTAGTAATAGCGAAAGCCGACCGTCTTCGAGAGCTTCTCGATCGATGCCGAGTCGCCGGTCAGGAAGTGCCAGCCTCCGTCGGCGCCGGGGCGGCGATAGCTGGCGACGTAGGTCTTCTTCTTGGCCGCGGCCATTTCTGGGGTGTCGCTCGGGTCGATGCTGACCGAGATCACCTCGTACTCGTCACCCATCTGGAACTTCAGCCCCTGGCTCGACCGCAGCGTGCCGTTGAGCACCTGGGTGCAGAGCATCGGGCAACGGAAGTAGACCAGGTTCAGGATGACCGGCTTGTCGTGGATCAGGTCGCCGAGTCGAACCTTCTCCCCTTTTTCGTTGACGAACTCCAGGTCGAGCGGGACCTGGGCGTTCAGCTTCTGATCGATGCCGACGTCTTGCACGAGCTGCTTCGAGGTCACTTGCGCCAGGGCGATCTGCGGAGCCAGCGCACCGGCCAACAACGCGACGAGCGCGCTGCAGACCGCGGCGGTGCGGCGATCGATCAGGCGAAGGGTGGATGGGAAGCAGATCATGACGGATTAACGATTCTCCGGCGGTTGCCGGTCACTGGGTTGCTCGGAAGGAGTCGCCTCGATCGGGGCCGGGGCGCGTGACTCGTCCGGCGGCGGCTGCGAGCCGGCCTGGTCCTGTCCGGAAGCTTGCTGACCTTCTTGCTGCTGCGGGCCGGTGGGGCCCGTGGGAGTCGGCAGACCGCGCTCGAGGATCAGTTCCATCGTCCGATCGACCGGGATTTGCACGACCCCGTCCTGGCGGTTGATCCAGGCGTAGCTGGCGAGCGTCCGGTCCTGGACGGCGCGGAACTCTTCCAGATCGCGGAACGAGTTGTCCTGCAACCGCGGAGCGGGCGGGATTTGCTTCGTATCGGCCAGGGGCGAGATCTCGGGATCGTTGCTCTTGGCGACCGCCTCGAAGTGCTTGCTCAGTTCCATCAGTCCCCAGAAGACCAGGGCGCAGGTGATCGTCACCCCCGCGGCCAGCCAGAGGATGCTGCGGATGTTGGCGTCGCGGCGCTCGTAGCCCGCTCCGGGGTCGGTTCCGGCGCTGCGCTCGACGGCGGTTGCCGGCGCATGATCGGCGCCGGGCACCGGATCATGTTGCGGCATGTTCGAGCTCATCGTGCTCCTCCTCGTGCGGAACTTT
>JAEZAS010000152.1 GCA_023430365.1 Planctomycetota bacterium | reverse complement strand
CCCGGGGCGACGAACAACACGATCCTGGCCACTTGGACCTACGGCCTTGGTCACACGGCCGTGTTCACGAGCGACGTGGGACAGCGCTGGACGACCGATTGGCGCGCCTGGCCGCAGCAGGAGCAGTTGTTTGTGCAACTCATGCGGTGGTCGATGCGGCCGCTCGGCGATCAGGGATCGTTCAGCGTGGCGACCGATGTCAAGGATGGCCGGCTGCGGGCGGTGGTCACGGCAATGAGCAAGGACGGGGAGTTCCTGAACAACCTGCCGATGCAGGCCGTTGTGGCTGGCGAAGGAGGAGAGAAATCGCAGCCGCTGGTCTTCAAGCAGGAAGCGCCCGGCCGATACGTGGCGGAAGCCTCGCTCGACTCGGCAGGGAGTTACCTGATCGGCGTATCGCCTGGGCCGGGGCATGGTTTGCTCCGCACTGGGGTGAACGTGCCGTATTCGGCGGAATTCAAGGATCAGGCGGCCGACGAGCAACTCATGCTGCAACTGGCTTCGATCACGCCGCGCGGCGGCAAGCCGGGAGAGATCATTCGCTTGCCGGATGATCCGACGCAGTGGCGCGGGTTTGCAGGGCCCAACATCTTTCGTCGGGACCTGGCGCCGGGGCGAGCGCTGACGGCTCTTTGGCCGCTGGCCGTGCTGGCGGGGGCGGGACTGTTTTTTCTCGACGTTCTGAACCGCCGCGTCGGCATGGCGCTGCCTCCCTGGCGCACGATGCTCGCGGGGATCGGGGGCTCGAAGACGGTGACTGCATCAGAAGCGGACGACCATCGCCTGGCTCGGCTGAGGTCGACGAAGTCGTCGGTGCGCGAGGCGGCGTCGAATCGCTACACAGCGGAATTGGCGACGAGCGATCCCGATCCGGTCTTGATGGATCGCGAAGGACGAACGGGAGCGGCGCCTCCGCCGAGCGAACAGTCCCCGGCTCCCGAGACTCGTTCCGCCGATCCGGCGACGAGCTATTCCGAGCGTCTTTTGGAGGTGAAGCGGAAGCTACGCGAGCGGCGCGATTGACCCTCGGCAGCGTGCGGTTGAGGTGGCAAGAAACAACAGCGTCCCAGCGGTCGCAAAGCGCTGGGACGCCTGGAGGACTCCTCGCACAACCAGAACGGAAGGCGAATCGTCGTTCGGAAGGATTCCTTCTTTGTGTTCAGTTACTGGTAATCAGTTTTCAGTTCGGAGGAGTGCAGCGTCCTGTGGCAGTTCGGCCCGGAGGCAGGTTTGCCTCCGGCTACTTTCCATTGTGATTGCCAGCCGCCGACTAGTGCTCACCTCGGACGGTCAGCACCACGAGCGACGACTGTCTACTGTGGACTGTTTACTGTCTACTCGCCTCGCTACTTCACCAGCTTCAGCGGCCGGTGGTTGGCGATTTCGCGGAAGACGTTTTTCAGATCTTCCTCGACCTGGCTGATCGGTCGTCCGCCAGGCACGTTGAAATGCTGGCTCTTGGTGATGTTGGCGACGCTTTGCATGATGCTCGTGTCGGCGCCGGCGCCCAGGCTGATCGCAACGATCGGGTAACGTCGATCATCGACGGCCGCCAGATTGGCTTCGTTGATCACCGACTGGTTGGCGGCCCCTTCGTTGTACTGGCCGTTGTGGAAGTTGGCCTGGCCGTCGGTCATCAGCACGATCATCTTGAAGGCGTTCGCCCGACCGTACTGGTCGAGGTGCAGGCGGGCGGTTTTCATGCCGGCCCCGATGTTGGTGTAGTTGTGATAGTGCCCCGCCTGACGACGGTAGGCCACATCGACCACTTCATCCAGGTCCTCGGTCAGAGGCACTTCGAGCAGGCCGTTGCCATCCGGGCCGTCGTAGATGGCCAGCGCAACCCGGTCGCCCGTCGGCATTTCGCGGATGTATTCCATGAACACATCGAGCGACTGCTTCAGGGCGTGCATCGGCTGGGCGCTCACCTTCCACAGGTCGGGCGTCATGTCGTAGCCGTACTGCTGGTCGAGCCAGTAGTTGATCAGGTTCTTGTAGCCGAACTTGTGGCGGTAGCCTCCCTGGTTGTTCAGGCCGCTGCTGCTTTCGCAGTAGTTGATGTAGGCGTCCCAACTGCCGCTCGGATACGGGTAGGGAACGTTGTTCAGGCCGAGGGCCTTCTTCGCGGTGGTGTTGAACGAACCGCTGTCGAAGTCGAACAGCTCGCCGTTGGTCGAGTTGTTGCCCGAACGAACGTAGACGTGGTTGATCTGCTTGTTGTTGTACGAGTAGGTCCCGCTATAGCCCGAGAGGCTGCTGAACGTCTTCGACGAACCGTCGGTGAAGACGAGCTTCACATGCTGGAGCGACTTGGTTGAGGTCACGTAGGCCGACGTACGCCGATACTGCACGTGGATCTGCGGTTTGCTGCTGCTCGACGGGGGCACGCCGGCCACCGTGAGCCAGTCGGGCTCGAACTGCAGGTTGCCGTACACGGGCGAACCCAGTTCCTGGTAGATCTGCAGCAGGTTCGCATCGACGGCCGACTTGCCGAGCGAGCTGTAGGCGGCGAAGGTCGAATCGTCGTTCATCGAGCCCGAATAGTCGAGCACGACGACGATGTCCCGCGGCTGGTACATGGCGACCGACTCGGCGTGGATCGAGAAATCGTCTCGTCCGAGCAGGCGGCCGAAGAACAGCGGCTGATGCGGATAGGTCAGAGAGACCTGCATCGTCGACGGAGTGTTGCCGCCGGGGCGGAAAGAGCGGGTGTCGGGATCCCATTCGCCCGACGCCAGAGTCAGGTGCTCGCCGTGTTCACTCAGGAACTGGGCCTTGGCCGCCTCGAGCCTTGCCTCGTCGACGGCGGTCAGCGAACTGCCGACCGGGTTGCGGACCAGAAACTCGACCGCTTCGGCTTCGGCGGCCGATTGTCCATCGACCAGCACGCCG
The DNA here is from genome assembly GCA_023430365.1 of Planctomycetota bacterium. Lineage (GTDB taxonomy): Bacteria > Planctomycetota > Planctomycetia > Pirellulales > Pirellulaceae > JAEZAS01. Next base: position 1,936 of record JAEZAS010000152.1, on the reverse strand, counting down.
GCGCCTGCCAGGGCAGCCGCGTCGACCGAGCGGGAGAGCTGCGTTTGCAGCGTGTACATGTAGCCGACATCGACCGCAAAGGCGACCATGCCGAGCATGACCACCATGAGCACCGCCGTGAGGACGACAATATTGCCTCGGCGGGCCGACCTTTGGGAACGACTCCCGGGCCTGGCACTGACGGAACGAACGGGTGAGCGCATCGGAACCCTCCCTCTCCGCACGCGGTTTGGGCGTGTGTTTTCGAGAATGGACCTGAGTAGGTGAAAGTGACCAATTTGGGAGCGAGAAGGGTGCCCAACCGAAACCGTAGCTCACGAATCGGGATTAGGCCAAAAATTTTTTTGCGGTGGGCTGGGAGCGGGGCTTTTTGGTCGGTTTTGGGCCGCAGGGGGCTCTCGGTGAAGGTTGGGGCTCGCTGCGGGTCGGCCCGGAGGCAGGTTTGCCTCCGGCTGCTTTCTGTTGGCGGCTGAAGGTCTTGTGAAAGTTTTTAGATGTTGATTTGGTGGGGTTGTGAGGCTAGAATGGTGGTGCGTGCGGTCGCACCCTGGTTGCTGTTGGGCGGCGAGGGGCGTTTGCTGCTGCGCGGTTGGGGGTGCGGTGAGATGTGAGGCGGCTGGCCGAGGAGAGAGGCGATGCGCTGGTGGAAGAGGTGTTGTGGTCCGATGCGAAGTGTTGTGAAACCGGGCGGGCGGCTGGCGAGGTGTTGTGGACTTAGGGCGACTTCGGAGTCGTCACGCAAACGTGGCTAGCTGTTGTGAAAACGGTTGTAGGATTTCGAGGAATTTGTGCGCAAGTTGGTGCTGTGGTCTGTGTAAGTGATTGGGGCGCATTTGGTTCGCATTTCGGGGACGTGGGGTTGCGGCGGCCGGAGGGGCTCGAACGATGGGTTGTATTTTGCTCGGCGGTTTCGGACGCAGTTTTGACGTAAGTCGTGGTCGGCGTGAGCTGGGGCTGCTTAGAATAGGGGTTGTGAAACGGCGTCCGGCTGCGGGTGGCTGGCGCTGGTCTGGCTTGTCTATCGGATTCGCCGGTTTGAACGAATCACCGCTCTGAATCGGGTGGGTCGTTGTGTTCGCGGGGATAGTTCCCGGACTGTGTCGAGGAGACGCTATCGTGCTGCCAACCTGGATCGTTGTCGCGTCGCTGCTGGTGGGACAGGCTGAGTCGACCGAAAAGGTGGACGGGGGGAGCGATCGTCCCGCCGCCGCGGCGAGAGGGGAGACGCTTTCGCCTGCGGCCCTGGCGGCCAAGGTGAAGGGGCTGGTCCTGCAACTCGACAGCAACCAGCAAGCCCGTCGCGAGGCAGCCGAAACGCAGTTGGTGGAGTTGGGGCCGGATGTGCTGCCCCTCCTGCCGACCGTCAACGCCCGTACGCCAGCGGAGGTTCGCAACCGGATCCTTCGAGTTCGAACCGCGCTCATGCAGCGGGCGATTGAGGCCACGACGAAGCCGACGAGCGTGACCCTCAAGGGAGAGATGAAGCTCTCCGAGGCCTTGGAGCAAATCAGCAAGCAAACCGGCAACCGGTTCATTGACTATCGGGAGCGGTTCAACCAGCAGCCGACTGATCCGACGGTGAAGTTGGAGATCGAAGGCCAGCAGTTTTGGGAGGCCCTGGACACGGTTCTCGATGCGGCGGGGATGACGCTTTACAACTATGACGAGGACGCTTCGGCCCTGGCCTATACGGCCCGCGAGGCCATGGCGGGGAAACGGGTCGGACGGGCAGCCTACGGCGGATTATTTCGGCTGGAGCCGACGCGCATCGACGCCTCACGCGATCTGCGCTCCGGCAGCCATTCGTTGCGGCTGACGAGCGAAGTGGCCTGGGAACCTCGCATTCGACCGATCGTGCTGGAGCAGCCTTTGGCGGAAGTCGTGGCCGTCGATGAAGCAGGCAATTCGATCGCCGTCGACGGCAGCGAAGGAAGTC
>JAEZAS010000008.1 GCA_023430365.1 Planctomycetota bacterium | reverse complement strand
AGCCCCGCAGGGGCGGCATTTGTCTATTGGGGCAATATCCCCGCTGCGCGGCTTTCACGGGCAGGCTGGAAGCCTGCCCTACGGGTTGCGACCACTCTATTCCTGCTGGAGGGCGAAGAGCAGGACGTTGGCGCCGAGGCGGGCGGCGTCGGCGGGGAGGTAGCCTTTGCACTCCATCGACGTCCCCTTCTCGAGCGCGCAACTGATGTCGTACAGCGAGAGAATCGCCACCAGCCGGCCGTCGACTTCCAGGCCTTCGAGCAAAGGCGTGGTTTTGACGAGCTTGGCCGTCAGCGGATCGTTTTCGTCGCGGATCTGCGGGTCGCGGAGCGTCACGCTCCGCAGGTTGAAGCCGCCGTACTCGTCCGTAAAGATCGGGTGACTCGGCGGAATGCGGGCCCAGCGAGCGTCGGGATAAATGGCTCGTAGCTCGGCGCGCACCGAATCGGCGTAAGCGCCGCTCGCGCAGATGGCGTCGGCGAACAGGAAGCCCCCTCGGTCGAGATAGTCCTTCAGGGCCTGCCGCTGCGCGGGAGTCCAGTTGAAGCCCCGCCGGCCGTGCGTGAAGAGGATCGGGTAGTTGAAGAGCTGCTTGTCGTCGGGAGCGATCAGTCGCCGCTGGTAATCGACCCGCGTCTCGAGTTCCTTCTCCATCACGGCGAGCAGGTTGTGCAGGGCGTTCGGAGCGTCGTCGCTGCCGCCGCCGTGCGACAATTTTGGCAACACGAGAGCGCCGCGCTGCGGCTTCTCTCCTTCGTGGCTGACGGTGATCTGCGGGCGATCGAGCTTTTCCTTCAGCTCCCGGTTCGTGGCGTAGGCGACCACGTTGCCGCCGATCCGCACGCAGGCTTCCACCTCGTTGGCCACCGACGGCGGGTACTTCGTTTCGCGATACGGCTGGCTGAGCTCCCAATAGCACGACAGACTGCGCGGGCAATAGACGATGCTCGTGCGGCAGCAGGCGTCGAGTCCCCAGAGCCAGAAATCGGGGTCTTTCGGCAGATGTTCGGGATTGACCCGCTCCTGCGCGTACCACACGGCATGGTCGGGGGGCAGCTTGCGCAGGTCGCTGTCGGGAAACAACTCCCGAATCGTCTGACGGAAGCTGCGATCAAAGGCGCTCGCGTCGCAACCGGGGCCGTCGCTCGCTTCGACGAACAAAAAGCCCCCCTGCTCCACGTACTGCTTCAGGGCCTGCTTCTCTTGCTCGGTGAGCTCAAAGCTGTCCGTGCCGCTGATGAACAGAACGGGGGCTTCGAGCAGGTCGGCGACCGAGGAGCCCGCGAGATCGACGGTCTGCCAGGAGAGATCGCGGCGCCACTGCCGCTCGATGCGCGAGGTGAGGTACTGGATGGATCGCCGGTGACGGTCCCAGCCGTTGTTGTCGCCGAGCACGCCGGTCGAATGCCGCGCCTTGGCGATGACGACCGGCCGCTTTCCCTTGGAGAGGAACAGCAGCGCGAGCGAGGTGCCGATCGTCGGATCGTTCTCCAGACCAATGCCGCGCCAACTGCCGTTGAGCGAGGCCTTTTGCAGGCGAATCAGTTCGGCGGCCCCTTCGCGATACCAGTCGTGCGGCGCGGCAACCATCTTGCCGGTCGCCGGGTCCTTCACCTGACCGATAAAATGCCGTCGGCCCGACATCCGGCCGACGCGCTCGACGCCGTAGAGGTAGTACAGCAGCCACGGCTGGGATCGTCCGCCGCCGCGGAGGCCGAGCGTGTTGGGATTGATCGTGACCGAGAAGTGGTTGGCGAGCCACTGGATGCCGCGCTCGACTTCGCCCGTTTCGTTCTGCGGCAGGCAGCACTGAATCTTGCCTTCGGCGACCGAGGCGTCGCCGCTCCGGAGGCGATCCTGGGCGATGATGACGGAGGCAATGCCCGCGCAGGTCATGCTGCCGGTCGAAGGATGTCCGGCCTCGTAGCCCCAGGAGCCGTCCCCCTTCTGCATTCCGGGACCGGTCCAGTAGTTGAGAGCCTTCTGCCAGACCTGGTCGGGAACCTTGACGCCGGCCCGCTCGGCTTCGTGAAGCGCGAGCATCGCAAACTGGCTGTTGGAGTTGTCGGCTCGGCCGGGACGGTCGGTGTAGCTCCAGCCTCCCTTGGTGTCGGCGTCGATCGAGACCTGGGCCCCGATCAGCCAGTTGGCCAGGCCGTCGATCTGCACCTTGTAGGTGCGCGGGTCGGCGGCCGTGTAGACCATGATCCGCAGCGAGGCGGCGTAGACGGCTTTGGGATTGGGGAGGCCGTCCAGGTAGGCGAGCGCCTTATTGACCGCGGGGTCGTCCTTGCCGAGGCCGCAGTTGAGCAGCGCGAGCGTGCAGAGGGCGGTCATCCCCCCCGGCTGACCTTCGTACTCGGTCCAACTGCCATCGGGGCGCTGCTGCTTCTTGAGGAAGGCGATGCCGTCGCGGATGGCGTCGTTCACATCGGCGGCCGAGATATCGTCGCGCGGGGCCTCCTGAGCCTGGAGCGGGCTGGCCGCTGCAAGCGGCAGAACCAGCACCGCCGTTACGACGATTCGAAGCAGCATGGTCGCGCGCGTCCGTTGGCTGGCGGGGAGAAGCATTTTCTATCTTAGGTCTGGGGCGCGGGAGGGGCAATTCGCGCCCGCAGGGGG
>JAEZAS010000523.1 GCA_023430365.1 Planctomycetota bacterium | reverse complement strand
ACAACTTCGTTCATCAGCTTCCGCCACGGCTGCAAGCTCGGCCGCATTTCGGCTGCGGTCTTGGCGGGCTGGAGCTTCGACACATCGGTGTCGACATAGAGCTTCTCGAAGAGTGCGTGGTCGAAGTCGGGATTGGGCGTGTTCTCCTGGGCGCCGACCTCCTTCCGCCAATCCGCGAGCTTCTTACGCAGACTGCTGACCTGCTCGGGATGTTCTTTGGCCAGGTTGTTCCGCTCGCCCAGATCGTTGCTGAGGTCGTAGAGTTCGACTTCTCCGGTGTCGTAGTGCTCGACCAGTTTCCACTTCCCCTGGCGGACCGCGCCGCCGGGCCGACTGCCCTGGGTCGTGTAATGCGGGAAGTGCCAGAAGAAGGTCCGTTCCGGGGCGCCCGATCCCCAGAGGGTGGTCGAGAGGTCGATTCCATCGAACTTGTCGCTCGTCTTCACTCCGCAGTAGGTCAGCAGCGTCGGGGCGAAGTCGGTGTTGATCACCGGCGTGTCCTCCACCTTCCCTGCCGCCACGAGCGGCGGATAGCGCACGATCAGCGGAACTCGCAAACCGCCCTCGTAGTTGAAGCCCTTTCCCGCCCGAAACGGCGTGTTGTGAGTCGCCGGCGTCTCGGGATACTCGAGCACGTGCAGACCGCCGTTGTCGGACGTGAAGATCACGATCGTGTTTTCGGTCAGCTTCAGTTCGTCGAGCTTCGCGAGCAATTGGCCGACGCTGTCGTCCAGCGTTTCGATGACCGCGGCATAAAGCGGATTGAACGAATCCTTATTCTTGTCGATGAGTTCCTGCTTGGCGGCGAGCGGGATGTGCGGGTTGTTGTGCGGCAGGTACAGGAAGAACGGTTTCGCCTGGTTCTGCTCGACAAACTCGATCGCCGCGCGCGTCAGGTCATACTCCCCCTTCCCTCCTTCGCTCTCGCTCGGCTGGGTGTTGGCTTGCCCGGTATGAACAACCTGAAAGCCCTGCTCCTTCGGGCCAAACCCGGCGCCACCCAGATGCCACTTGCCGATGCAGGCCGTTGCGTAGCCAGCCTCGCCGAGATACTCCGCGATGGTTTTCACTTCGAGCGGCAAACGCTGGATGATGTTTGGATGCAGTAGCTTCTGCGAGGACGCATTCTTCCGACCGGGCAGAAACGTCGTCAAATGCAGCCGAGCCGGAGCCAAGCCCGTCAAGATCGCTGCGCGAGAGGGAGAGCAGATCGGCTGGGCGCAGTAGGCGCTGGTGAACCGCATTCCCTGCGTGGCCAGCCGGTCGAGATTCGGCGTGTTCTGATCCTTTCGGCCATAGCAGCCCAGATCGTTGATGCCCAAATCGTCCGCGAAAATCAGGACCACATTGGGCGGCCGTTTCTCCTGCGCCAGCGTCCGCGCTGGTTCAATTCCAAGAAGTGCGACCGTCAGCAAGCCAAGCGGCAAGATCCGAGAGAGGGACAACATCGAAACCTCCTGAAACCGGGGAATGCTGAATAATCATCCTTGCCGGCCTGGTCGACTGCAACTGTGAACCGAAATCGCCGCTGAGGACGGAGTCCGGCTACGCGATCGAATGCAGCCTCACCATCACCTCGCCGCGCGGGCGCAGCGCCAGCGATGGGTCAGGTACGAGCTTCGCCGGGTCCCCACAGAGTCGAATGCGGAACCGCTGCCCGATCGCGGCCAGAACGATCGTGAGCAGGGTCATCGAGAAGTGATTGCCAATGCAGATCCGCGGCCCGCCCCCGAACGGAATGTAGGCAAATTGATCGATTGCCTGCAGCCGCTCGGCGGAGAAGCGTTCGGGATCAAAACGCTGGGGATCGGGAAAGAACCGCGGATCATGGTGGGTTGCGTACGGACTGACGAAAACCCACGTCCCTCGAGGAATACGGTATCCACCCAACACCACCTCCTTGGTGGCCTGGCGCGGCACCAGGCTCCAAGTCGGTGGATACAATCGCAGCGCTTCCTTGATGATCATTTCGGTATACGGCAACCGAGCAACGTCCGCGTAAACCGGTGGCCTGCCGGCGAGCGTCGTTTCGAGTTCCTCGTGAAAGCGGCTCTCGACCTCCGAATGCTGTGCCAACAGGCACCAGCACCAACTGAGCGCAGCGGTGATGTCGTCTTGCCCAGCCACGAACAGAATCATCGCCTGGTCGATCAGCTCCGCTTCCGATAGGGAGCCGTCGTTCAGGTTCTTGTCGGCTGCCGACAATAGGGTCGAGAGCGCGTCGTCGCGCTCGCCCCCGTTCGCCCGCCGCTCACCGATCATACGCCGGATCAAATAACGCAGGCAGCCAACGGCCCAGCGTTTGCGGCGTTTGGCGGCCGTCGGCAACCAGTCCGGCAACAGGAATGGAGCACGGAACTCGTCTCGCAGCGTTTCCGAATGGATCTGCAACGCGCGCAGATAGAGTTCCTCCTGGCCGGTAAGGTCGCAATCAAATAGCGCCTGACCAATGCAGACAAGCGACAAGCGAGCCATCGCAGGCGTCAAGTCGAACTCGGCTCCGTCCTTCCACTCCTCCAAGATCCGCCCCGTCTGACGAGCCGCTGCTTCGGCATAACCGTCGAACATTCGCGTTTGAAACGCGGGTTGCACCAGTCGACGCTGCCGCAGCCAATCCTCTCCATCGCTCACAAACAGGCTGTTGCCCGAGAAACTGCGAATGGTGCGGCAATGTCGTGCCAGCTTCGGGAACAGGGCCCGGTGCGTAATCAGTACATCGCGGATGAGCTGCGGATGATTGACCAGGCAGCCGCGATACGGCCCAAACCGAAACATCGCCAGGTCGCCATAGTCGCGCGCCAGATTGTTGAGGAACCGCAACGGATTCCGGCGAAACCGACCGGCCAGGCGAAACCCGAGCAGCGAGTCGCGCGGACCGGGCGGAAGCGGGCTCATGATCGGACCTTGGGGGTTGAAACCCGGACGCCGCACAAACGAAGTCAATCGTACCGGAAACCGCCGCCACCCAAGATCGAAGGGCCGGCAGGGGTCGCCGCGCAACCGGAAAATCCTGTTTAAGACCGTCACTCGCGTCGCAAGTGATCGCCGGGTTCCGAGTTGCCGATTCAAGATGGTGCTGCCGCCCGCAATTGGACCAGGACGCCCAAAATCGGTCCAGTCCGCTACGGGCCACACGGACGCAGAAGGGCAAGCGAGGACTACCGAAGGGTGATCACGATCCACACGCCAGGCTCGATGCTTGGGGCGACCTTTGACGCGACGCGCTGGTATCGTCCGCGTCGGATCGCCTTAGTCAGCGAACGCGTGGGATGGGTGCATCCCTCGCTGGCCACCCCGGCGAGGCGGCTGGACCTCGTCCGCGAGTACGGCGATTTCTCGATTGCGTACACCACGGCGGTCCAGGACAGGCTGAAGCATTTCGGCGATCATCGCGGCTATTTGGCCTACGATCGCCGCATGGGTTATACGTTCGCGCTGGGCGATCCGGTCGCTCCGCCACGCGAACGAGAGCGAATCCTTCGGCGGTTCGTCCAGCAGCATCGCAACGTCGCCTTCTGCCAGATCTCGCGCGCCACGGCGGAGATCGTTCAGCGATGCAACTTCTACGTCAATGAGCTGGGAGTCGACTCGGTCCTCCCACTGACCGAATACGACTTCAGCGGCCAGGACAAACGCTGGCTGCGAGTCGCGGCGTCCTGGATCAGTCGTCGGGGTTACACCATCTGCGAAGAAACCGCAGAGAATGTCGGCCTGGACCAGATCGAGTCGGTCTCGCTTGCCTGGCGGGCAACCCGAGCCGTCAAACGCAAAGAGGTCCGCTTCCTGAACCGCCCGCTCGTGCTCGCCGATGAGCCAGAGACGCGACGGTTCTACCTGTTCGACGACCAGCGGCAGCTACTGGCGTTTGTCTTCTTCGATCCCCTGTTCCGCGACGGCAGGCTGCTAGGATACGTCGCTTGCAGCAAGCGGCGTCATCCCGATGCTCCACCCTATGCGGAGCACGCGATCATGAAGCACGCCATCGAAACCTTTCAACGCGAAGGCTGTCAGGAATTCCGCCTGGGCTTGAGCCCGCTGGCGCACATCGAGGACCGCGAATTTGGCGCCAACTGGTTCGTCAGCCGCGCGTTCCGCTCGGCGTTTGAGTCTCGACTAATCAACCGGCGGTTTTACAACGTGCAGGGACACGCCGAATACAAGCGAAGGTTCCGGGGCCGCGAGGAGAAGGTGTACTTCGCCACGCGGTCCCGATGCGACCCGCTGCAATTGGCGGCGCTCGTCAAGATCTGCAAGGTGGTCTAACGATTCAGCTTCGGACCAACCGAACCGGCCACTACGGAACCAGTAAAATCGCCCGCTCAATTCGCCGCAGGGTCGACTCGCGGCCGAGAATCGCCAGGCAGTCGTACACGCCGGGACCGACGCTCTTGCCGGTCACCGCGACGCGGAGGGCGTGCACGATGTCGCCAATCTTGATCCCCTGCTCTTCAACGAACGCCTTCAGCGATTCCTCCAGCGGGCCGATCTCGAACGGATCGATCGTCTTCAGCCTCTCGGCGAATTTGGCAAGCAATTCCTTCGCTCCCGGCGCCGCGACTCGCTTCTGAAAATCCTTCTCGTCGTAGGGCATCGCCTCATCCGACAGAAAGAAAAAGTCGGCGTAGGCCAGGATGTCGCCAAACACCTTCAGCCGATCACCCGCCGCCTCGACAATCCGCGTCAACTTCGGCCCAACCTCGCAATCGACCGGGTCGCTGACGAGCCCCGCCTCCTTGAGGAAGGGAATCATCTTGGCCACCTTCTGCTTCATCGGCACGCGCTGCATGTGGCGGTCCTGGAAGGCCCAGAGCTTTTTGGGATCGAAGCTCGCGGGAGCCTTCGTCACGCGCTCCAGCGAAAAGTGCTTGATCATCTCCTCGCGCGTCAGGTCCTCGGTCTTGTCGTCGAGCGACCAGCCGAGCAGGACGAGGTAGTTGATGATCGCATCGGGCAAATAGCCGACCTCGCGATAGAAGTCGACGATCACCGGGTTGAACGTGTCGGCGCCCATCGCCTTGCCGCAGCGGCCGGCGATGTCCACGCCCTGGTCATACATCCGCTTGAACTCGGCATTCTTCAGATACTGAGCGATCTTGCGCTTGCTCAGTTTCTGCGAGCTCCCCGGCTCGGCGACGTAAGGCAGGTGCGCATAGACCGGCAGTTCATAGCCGAGTCCCTCGGCAATGAAGATTTGCCGCGGCGTATTCGAGAGGTGCTCGACCGCGCGAATCACATGCGTGATCTTCAGATCGTAGTCATCGACGACGCTCGCCAGGTGATAGAGACAGCTTCCGTCGGCCCGCTGGATGACATGGTCTTGCTCCTTGTCCCAGTCGAACTCGCAGAGGCCGCGGACCTGGTCGTTGAAGACGCATTTTCCCTCGCGGTGCATCTTCAAACGAACCACCTGCGTGCGGCCCTCGGCCTTGAAGCGCTCGGCCTGCTCATCGGTCTCAGCCATCCACCGGCGGCTGTAGAGGAACGGCCGCTTTTCGGCGTCGGCCTGCTCGCGTTCGGCTTTCAGTTCTTCAGGAGTGGCGAAATCCCGATAGGCGAGCCCTTTTTCGAGCAGCTGGTCCACGGCGGCCTGATAGCGGTCGAGCCGCTGCGACTGGAAGTATGGCGCATAAGGGCCGCCGACCTCCGGACCTTCGTCCCAATCGATCCCCAGCCAGCGGAAGCCGTCGAGGATCGGTTGCAGGGCCTCAGAGACGTTCCGCTGGGCGTCGGTGTCGTCGATACGCAGCAGAAACTGCCCGCCGTGCTGCCTCGCGTAGAGCCAATTGAACAGCGCGGTCCGCACACCGCCGATGTGCAGGTATCCGGTGGGGCTGGGAGCAAAACGGGTGCGAACGGTCATGGCGGGAGGGTCCTTCGAGAGTCAATCAGCAGTCGATCGGCCGATCGGGCGGCAAGCTGTTGATTAGACGAAATTGCCCGGATCGCCTAAAGGGGGCACGTAGGGCAGGCTTCCAGCCTGCCCGTGAAGGAAAAGACACCGCCAGCAGAGTCCAAGTTCGCCATCCCCTGGCGGTAGCAAGATTCGGGAGCGAGGTGACGGAGTGGCGCCAGCTCGGGGTCGGCCACGCCCTTCACTTCGTTCCAGGGCGTGCCACCCAACCTAAGAGCGAGCCAAAGTTCTCGCACAGCCGAAGCTACGCGGCTCGCCGCTGCTGCTCGCCAGTCTCCTGAGCCAGCTTTTTCAGCCGCCGCCGCTCGGCGCGGGACATTTTTGCCCCGTCCTGCTCGTCGTCGGCCCCCTCGGAATCATCGCCGCCAGCCACCGAAAGTTTTCCGGCCGCCGGGCTCTTCAAGGTCGCGGCGGAGATCGAAGCGCCCGCCGGTTTGGCGTCGGTTTCGTCGGCGGCAGCCGCCTTGCTCGAGGTCCGCTTGCGCTTGGGTTCGGCGGCCCCGTCATCGGCCACGACCGCCAACTTCGCACGACTCTTGGCCTTCTTGCGTTTCACCGGCTCGACGTTCACCAGCAGGCGACCTTGGGCGTCGAGATGGACATGGCGGGCAAACAGGGTGAGCGAGTAGACCAGCGTCGCGTGAGCCAGCATCAGGACCGTGGTCTGGGCTACGACCGACACCAACGTTCCTTCCAGCGGCAGCAGGCCAACCGCCGCAACCGCCGCCAGCATGTAGAGCGCTGCGGCTAGGGCAAGCGTTGAAAACGCCTCGAGCGACGGCCAGAGTTCGATCGCCAGCCACAGACCGACGCCGCCGAGCAGCGTTGCGTAGAGCGCGAGCCAGAGAAAATCACTCGCTCCGCCCCCCGATAGCCCCGCCAGCGACAGACACCCCGCGTTGATCGACTCATGCACGCCCGTCACCGTCGCCAGGCTGCCGAGCACGAGGGCCCCAGCTGTCCAAAGCCAGACTCGGTAGCGACCACGGTAGTCGTCGACCCGATGGAGGCGGATCGAGTACACCACCAACGACAGAGCAGCGCCGGCGAGCAACATCACGCTCGAAAACCAGGACGCGAGGCTGCCGCGCTGAGCCAGATCGACGCCCCGCAGATTCAGACCGCCGAGCGTCGGCTGATACAGGTGGATATAGAGGCACTCGATCGAAGCAATCGCGGTCAGTCCCAGCAGGGCCAGCATCGCCAGAGCAAAGCCTCGCTGCGGAATCAGGTCGGTGAGCTTCGGCTGCCGCTCGTCGAGCACGGCGGGGGCATACGCGCGCGTCGGCCCCTTCGCGCTCGTGGAGGGGCGAGCCTCTTCCTGATCGGTGTCGCTGGGGGCCGACGTATCCATGAGGACACGCCGCCGGCGACCGTCGAGTTGACCGCTGCGTCGAAAATCCATTTTCTCTGAGCAACTGCGCGGGTAGAGGGCGCACGCATCGGACCGCAAACAACGAATCCGCGGACGACCAGCCGATCGGCTCCTCGCCAGCGGATGTAAGGTTGCAGCCTCCTGGGCAAGCATGCTAGCGCCCGGCTGTCCCGCCAGACGGGGTAGAAAGCAATGCGCCCGAGTAAGAGATTCGGCAGGAAGCGCGAGGAAACTGCACTGGGGCAGAATGAGGTGCAGTCAGGCAAGGCAACAGGCCGGCAAAGTTTGCCAGAAACACCGAGTCTGCCAAACACCCACCCTCAACGGGAAAGCCCTGCACAGCCTCCGACACCGGATATCAGTGAGCATGGAAGTAGTAATAGGCCCGCTGGGCGGCTCGGTCGTAGGCGGCATAAACCCCTCGGTCCTCTTTGGACCAATGGTAGTAGAGGCCGTTGGTGATCGTAACTCGATCGGGGCCAGAAAGGTCGGAAGAGAAGGAGCGGTAGCTGCGGATTGTGTACGGAGCCGTGATTGGCTTGACGGGGACATTCGCTGCTTCGGATTCCATCGAACCGATTCCTGAGTCGATCCATTCGAGAAAACCCGGTTGATCAATGCTGAACTCGTAGGCGAGCGTCCCGCGAATTCCTCTAGCGTAGCAAACATCACGAGCGCCAGCAGGAAGGTCGAACGGCGCCGCATCCCGGGAAACATGTTCGGCAAATTGAGACGGCAAGGAGCGAACAGCATGCACCATACAGCCGAACATGAAAGCGATTGCCGTGAACGCCGCCAACAGTTCACGCATGGTAAACCGCTTTCCTCCACCACTGTGCTTCCCTGTTGGAATCACGGCAGGCAACTGCTGTAACCACCGAAAATTCATCCACGCAAAAAGCGAGGCACTAACCCCAATCAACAGAAGAACGAGAAGTGGATACCAGTGCAGTTCGTCGCCTCTAAGCAGCGTTTCGCCCAGCGTCACGGCGAACGCGAAGAATGCATAGCCGCCAGCGATGCACAGCAAGATCCCGGCGGCAAACGCAGCGTTGCGTTTTCGTCGGAACGTCCCACGATACTGCTGCACTGCCAGAACGGCGGGGAGCGGAAAGAGGATAGTGCCGCTGAACCAGTAACAGGGATCCCACCGGACGGCGAATGTCGAGAGTGCGACTGTGACGAGCCACAGACTCGCCGTGATCGTGAGCACCGAGCATGCCTGGAGCAGCAAGCTCGGCCTAGGCGGCGTGGATGCGGTCACTTCTCGGTCCACCCGGGCTGCAAGCGGTTGCTGAAGACGGACAACTCCTTCGCTTTCGAAACGGCCCATCCAAGTAGCGGGCCGAAGGTACTTCCTCTCAGCACAGCCGATTGCGCCCCGCCGAGCGAGGCGCAACCCGCGGCCACCGCTTATTACAGCTGCCCCTTCAGCGCCTCAAGCGCCTTGTCGTAGTTCGGTTCGCTGGCGACTTCCGGGCAGACTTCGGCGTAGACCACCTTGCCGTCCTTGTCGAGCACGAACACGCTGCGGGCTAGCAGCTTGAGTTCTTCGATCAACACGCCGAAGGCCTGGCCGAAGGAGCGATTCTGATAGTCGCTTCCCACCTTCATGTTTTTCACGTCCTCGGCGCCGCAGAAGCGATTCATCGCGAACGGCAGGTCGAGGCTGATCGTCACGGCGTTCACCTTGTCTTGCAGCGAGGCCAGTTCGTCGTTAAACCGCTTCGTCTGGATCTTGCAAACGCCCGTATCGAGCGACGGGACGACGCTGATGAACGTCGGCTTCCCCTTCAGGTCGGCGAGGCTGATCGTCTGCAAGCCGTTCTCGAAGTAGTGGACGGTGAAGTCGGGAGCCGCCTGGCCGACCTTCACTTCGTTTCCGGCGAGGGTCATCGGAGTGCCTTTGAACGTAACTGCGCCAGCGCGTGCCATCGATCGATCCTTTCGCATGAGCGAATCGGTGCCAGGAAGTGAGCCGCCAAGATCGAGCGGCCCGGGATCAGAACGAGCAGTATCCGAGGCCCAGCGGGCAGCAGCAAGGGGGCGGCGAAGCCGTAGCTCGGCAATGTCTCGTTCCCACGCTCTGCGTGGGAACGCACCTACGGACGCTCTGTGTCCGGGGGCGCCTGACATGGTCGACGCAGAGCGTCGAGACCTGCATTCCCACGCAGAGCGTGGGAACGAGCATACGGTTAGGGCGCAACAGGCTGAACGGTAGCCGTCGGTTTGATGATCGCCTTGGTCACCAGCAGATAGTTCACGCCGCGAAACTCAGTGATCACGCCACTCACCGACCACTCCGGCTTCTGGCGTCCTTCGCCGAGAATCCGGCTGACGCGTTCGAGGGCCAGGTTTTCGAGCACGCGAAATGACTCCTTGCTATCGGACGGAAAGAAAGCAATCCGATCGCCGGCGAAGTCGAACTGCCCAGCAACGTCCGTCAGCTTCGAACCTTCGCGTAGCCGTTGCGGCGAATCTTCTCCCTGCCGCATGCGCGTCGAGACCGGCGTCGCGGGGGTCAGGCGTTCGGCATCGCTGGCCATCCCGATGGAGGGCAACGTGACGCAGAGCGCGACGGCGAATGACTTCAGGTTCCGGCTGACCATGATCGTTGCTCTTCCAGGTTCCGTTGGGCCGAGCAAGCGCCTCGGCCCACTAAAGTACCCCGCCCGCATGCCTCGAGCCGGCTGTGACCGAGAAAGATGCGGCATTCGGCCCCGTGCGAATCGCCGGTTCTGCCGGTTGCGCCGTCTGTTCGCACTGCCCGGTTGTTGCCCTATCGCAACGTGCGGTGTTGCGTTGGAGCAACACCATAAACGCGTCAAATCGTCGTAAGTGCTTGCCCCAGCTATTGGCAACGACGCGCCGCCGCTCATCCATTCCAGCCCGGCATTGCCGTTGCCTTGAGCAGTGACATGCACCCACGACGCTTCCTCATCACCGCCATCGCCTTGACCATCTGCCTCCTTGGGTCCGCTTCCGCTGCGTTAGCTGGCGGCGATGTGATTCAAGTGACGGTAACCAGCGGCCGCACCTTCATTGGCCAAGTCGACGAGCAAACCGACGCAGAGCGTCTTGTGCTTCGCTCGGGAAGCGACCGGGCTTGGGTTCGCCGCCCGATTGCCTGGCGGAGGATCACGTCGGCTGAGCATGACGGCCAAACTCTCACCGTCGACGAACTGAAGACCGCTGCGGAGCGATTGAAGACGGCTCCCGTGGAACTTCCGAAGTCGCCCCGGCCCACAGCAAGCGCTGCTGACGTGACGCTCCTTCAGCATCCGACTGAGGTGGTGCCGCTTCCACCGATCGTTTGCGCGATCACGTTCGACGCCGCCCTGGCTAACTGGGATGGCGATGTCGAAGCC
>JAEZAS010000512.1 GCA_023430365.1 Planctomycetota bacterium | reverse complement strand
GGCTTCGACCGAGTCGCGGAGCTGAATCACCCGCGTCTGCGAGAGCCCCACCAGCTGCGCGACGGTCCGGGTCGAAACGCCGTCGACCTCGATCATCCGATAGATCTCAAACGCCCGTTCACTCGGCGGCAACGCCCGCTCCGACTCTTTCGCACACACCTGAGCGACCATGACCAAGCCCTCCCGAAGCACTGGAAAGAAACAATCCCGGTTGTGCTCCCAGTGAACCAGCCCCGAGTGACACGTTTGGTCACAAGCAGAAAAAAAAAGCCGGCGGATCACATCCGCCGGAAATTCCTCGCGAGGAGTCGGCAATGTCGAATGACGAACGTCAAATGTCGAAGGAAAGACAAAGCCCGAAATTCAAAGGGCGATACGCCGCTACTCCGCTCCTTTGGCTTTCGGGCTTTGACTTTTGTATTTCCCTCGACATTTGAATTTCGACATTGGTTCTTTGAAGTTCGACGTTCGTCATTTCCTCAGCCGCGCTTGCAATCCGCCGCTTCCCACCCCATCCTAGAGGCGAAATTGTCCTGCCCCCTGCGCCCGAGGAGCCCACCCATGCCTCGTCTTGCCCGCTGCTACTCCGCGAGCCTCGCTCTGCTGCTGCTCGCCTCGCTCGCTTCGGCCCAGAATCCGAATTGGCGACTTCCTGCGAAGACCGAAGGGGACAAGCTGCTCGAGCGCTACTTCGCTGCCGAGACCGAGCGTCTCGCCGCCGGCTCGGCCGCCACGGTCGCCACGCCCGAGGCCTGGAACAAGACCAAAGCCGAAGCCCACGCCCAACTGCTCGAGATGCTCGGCCTCGATCCGCTTCCCGAAAAGACCGACCTCAAGCCGGTGATCACCGGCACGCTCGAGCGAGACGGAGTCGTCATCGAAAAGCTCCACTTCCAGTCGCGTCCCGGCCTATACGTGACCGCCAATCTCTATCGCCCCAAGAATGTCGAAAAGCCGCTCCCGGCGATTCTCTACGTCTGCGGTCACGGCCAGGTGAAGAAGGACGGCGTCAGCTATGGCAACAAGGTCCACTACCAGCACCACGGCTACTGGTACGCAAAACACGGTTACGTCTGCCTGACGATCGATACGCTCCAGCTCGGCGAGATCGAAGGCCTGCACCACGGCACCCATCGCCTGGGCATGTGGTGGTGGGTCAACCGCGGCTACACGCCAGCCGGCGTCGAAGCCTGGAATTGCGTGCGAGCGCTCGACTACCTGCAATCGCGCGACGAAGTCGACGACGAGAAGCTCGGCGTCACCGGGCGCAGCGGCGGCGGCGCCTATAGCTGGTGGATCGCCACGGTCGACGACCGGATCAAGTGCGCGGTGCCGACCGCCGGCATCACCGATAACCTCGACCACATCGTCGACGGCGCGGTCGAAGGTCACTGCGACTGCATGTTCATGGTGAACACCTACGGCTGGGACTACCCGCAGCTCGCCGCGATGGTCGCCCCGCGGGCCCTGCTGCTGACCAATACCGACACCGATCCGATCTTCCCGCTCGACGGCGTCGTTCGCGTGTTCGAGCACACCCGCAAGGCCTATCAGCACGAGAAGGCGGCGACGAAGCTCGGCCTGAACATCACGGCTGGCGGGCACATCGACACGCAGGAGCAGCAAGTCCACGCGATGCGCTGGTTCAACCGCCACCTGAAGGGAGAAGAATCGCTGATCCAGGACGCCGCCGAAAAACACTTCACGCCCGAGCAGCTCAAGGTGTTTGACGAGCTGCCCAAAGACGAGCTCAACACCAAGATCCAGGAAACCTTCGTCGCCGCAGCCCCCGAACCGGAAGTCCCCGCCGACGCGGCCGCCTGGACTCGGCTGAGCGACGACTGGCGGCAGGCTCTGCGAAACAAGTCGTTCCGGGCCTGGGGGGACGATTCCCTTCCTACCGTCCTCATGGAAGCCGGCGTCGAAGCCGACGGCCTGCGGTCGATGCGCCTGCCCTACGGCGGCACGACGCTGAAAGCGCTCGGCCCGACGATGTTCATCGTCGAGCGAGTCGGCTCGCGCCCGATCGATCGCGTTGTGGTGAAGGTACTCGACGAGGCCTCCTGGAAAGCGGCGCTCGAGTGGTGGCCCGCCGCCTTCGGCAAGACCGCCGAGGGACAGAACAAGATCAACTGGGACGCCTGGCCGCAGCTGGGCGACGTCGACCCGCGTCAGTCGGCGACCCGCTATGTTTTCGTAGCGCCCACCGGCGTCGGACCCACGGAATTTTCAGCCGATGAGAAGAAGCTGAACCAGATCCACCGCCGCTTCTACTTGCTCGGTCAAACGCTGGACTCCCTGCAGGCCAATGACGTCCGCCAGGCGTTGCAGGCGACGCGTCAGTTGGCGAAGGACGCCAAGATCGAGTTGCAAGCCAGCGGCCCGATGGCCGGCGTGGCGCTCTACGGCGCCTTGTTCGCCCCAGCGGTCGACAAGGCCACGCTCACCGACCTGCCGACAACGCACCGCAACGGCCCGTACTTCTTCAACGTCAGCCGCATCGTCGAAATGCCGCAGACCGTGGCGATGGTCGCCGAGCGGACGCCGGTCGTCCTGCGCACCTCGGAGTCAGCCGCCTGGGAGTATCCGCAGGCGGTCGCCAAGAAACTCGGTTGGGAGGAGCGGGTGAAGATCGAAGCCAAGTAGCGATCTTCGAACGAAACTGCCGCGAAATCGACGAGCCCGAATGACCATGCACCCCGGTCATTCGGGCTTCGGCGTTTTGTAGCGGCCCACTTTCGTCATTTACGATCTACCAGCAGCCGCGGCGGCGACGATGATGCCGCCGGCGGCGTGGATAGCAGACCGGCGCACAGGGCTGCGGCGGACAGGCGACCGGTGGCGGCTGGCAAGGCATGCAGCCGCCCGGCAAGATTCCTTGCTCGGCATACGGCGGCGGGGAGGGCGCCAGCGACGGCGGCACATCGGCGTGCGGCGCTCCGCCGGGTTCGAGCGGCGTCGACTCACGACGCGTCTCCGGGGGCCGGACGTCGGAGGGGGAAGCCTCATCCTCATCGACGCGCCGCGGGCCGATGTCCGTATCGTCGATCAGCGCCTTGTCGATCTCCTGGTCAGCCCGCGCCGGACTGGCGGGATTCACCGGCGGTTGCAGCGGTCTAGGCTCCTCCGGCGTCGGCTGAGCTTGCAGCGAGGTCCAGGTTCCCACCAACAGGCTTCCCGAACCCAGCAGAAACAGGCGGCGATTCATGATGTCATCTCCTGAAGCAAACAAATCGGTCCTGGCGCCGACATTCTACGCCCCCCAGCGCCGCGGCCAACCGCAGCACATCACGTGCCCGTAGGGCAGGCTTCCAGCCTGCCCGGGAAGAAATGACGAATGACGAAGCACGAATGACCCATGAGAGGAAATGACCAATGACCAAGCCCCAATGACCAAAGGGGACCGCCGGAAAACTTCCTTTGTTGGTCATTTGGATTTGGTCATTGGTCATTGTCGATCACAACTAAGCCGACAATACTCAACCGTTCCCCGTCCCCTGACCCCTGCCCCCTGACTCCCGCCCATGTCTTGGATCGCCGACCGCACCAAAGCTTTTGACTCCAGCGGCATTCGCAAGGTCTTTGACCTCGCCGCCAAGATGCAGAACCCGATCAACCTCTCGATCGGCCAGCCCGATTTCGATGTGCCCGAGGAAGTGAAGTCGGCCTGCATCGACGCCATTCGCAGCGGCAGGAACTCCTACGC
>JAEZAS010000489.1 GCA_023430365.1 Planctomycetota bacterium | reverse complement strand
CCGCGGCCTTCGAGTTTGTACAGACAGCAGCTTCGGCTGGCCGATCTGCGGCCAGCCGAGGGCTATGTGTAACAATCGCCAGAAGTAAGCATCAGATTCGGCATGCGTGTCGAACTGGATTCGGCTTTAAACTTTGAACGCTGGACTATATCGTAGGAAGGCCATGCTGCTCGACCGAACAGCGCAGATCGAAAAGGATTCGGTCCCGCTTCGCTATTCAGAAGTCGAACTCCCGTACCCGGAAGACAATGAATGTCTTGATCAAAGTCATGGCCTGCGGCGTGTGCCACACGGAACTGGATGAAATCGAAGAACGGACTCCGCCGCGAAGATTCCCTGTGATTCTTGGGCACCAAGTGGTTGGAAAGATCGTCGCGACCGGAGACGACGTCCATCATTGGCAACCAGGCGATCACGTGGGAGTCGCTTGGATTGGCTACGTTTGCGGTGAGTGTCCATTTTGCCTCTCCGGCCGGGAGAACCTGTGTTCAGAGTTTGAAGCTACCGGCCGGGACCGCAACGGCGGATACGCACAGTACATGACCGCGCGATCCGAATCGGTCTTTTGGGTCCCGGCGAATTACTCCGATTCGCAGGTTGCACCGCTGCTATGCGCCGGCGCTATTGGCTATCGATCTTTACGTCTGACAAATCTTCGGGACGGCCAGTTGTTGGGGCTAATGGGCTACGGGGCCTCAGCGCAGCGGGGCATGGAAATGGCCCGCCATCGCTTTCCGCATAGCCCGATCTTAGTCTTCGAGATGAGGGAACGCGCGCATTGGCTCTAGAGCACGGCGCGAACTGGGTCGGGGCAACCGCTGCTCGAGCGCCCCAACGGCTGGACGCCATCATCGACACAACACCCGCCTGGTCCCCCGTGATTGCAGCACTCGAAAATCTAAGTCCCGGTGGCCGCTTGATTATTAACGCGATCCGGAAGGAAGAGGAGAGAAGGAGTCGTTGCTGCGACTGGACTACTCTCGGCACCTTTGGCTGGAAAAGGAAGTAACAACCGTGGCCAATGTCGCTCAAACCGATGTAAGCGAGTTCTTAAAGCTGGCGGGCGAACTCCGCTTTGAATCACCGATTCAGGAGTATCCACTGGCCGATGCGAATCAAGCTCTTCTCGAACTTAAGTATTCACCAGTGGTCGGAGCGGAAGTGTTAGTCGTAGACTAAGGCAAAGCCGCTGGAGCGCGGCTCTTCGCTTCATTTTAGGAGGTCTTCGATGCGTCAGATTGTCCGTTCTCAGTTGCTGTTTTTGCTCGTGTTTGCTTGTATCGCAGCATGCACCGGCTCGCTGTTGGCTCAGGGAGATAAGAAAGATACGCCCGATGCTCGCTCGGAGCCAAGTCTTTGGATGAAGCGGAAGCTGGAATACTCTAAGGCAATTCTGGGAGGACTTGCGGAGTCAGATTTCGAGGCCATCGCTGAGAATGCTGAAGCGATGCGTAGGCTGGCCCGGATTGAGGCGTTCATCCGCGGACGATCACCCGAGTATCGCACTCAGATGCAAATCTTTCTGGAAGCCAACCAGGAAATTGTCCGGCAGGCAGATCGAAAGAACCTCGAAGGTGCTTCACTCGGCTTCACTCAACTCACCATCAGCTGCGTTAACTGCCACAAGCAATTGCGAGCCGCTCCGCGGGAGGAAGTGCCTCCTGGCGAGGAACCGAAATAATCACTACGCCGCTGATCTTCTAACCGTTCATTCGATTGGAGCCGCATGCGACTTATGCCGGATTCGCTCGATCAACTGCGATTGCGCCACTACAACGCCACTCTTATCAGTGTGCGCGACGTGCATGATCGACTTCGGATCCTTCGTGTGCGGCCAGATCGTGCGGCCTCGCACTTTGAGCCGGGACAGTTTGCCGTCCTCGGCCTGGGTGCTTGGGAAAGGCGCTGCGATGGTATCCGCATCGGTGCCGGTGAGGCATCGGAGCGGATGATTCGCCGCGCGTATTCCATGTCGTGTCCGCTGCTCGACCGCCAGGGGCATTTGGTGACCTGCGAGCAGTGCGACTTCCTGGAGTTCTACGTTGCGCTGGTGAGTCGGCCGAGCGATTCGCCGCCGGCGCTCACCCCACGATTGTTTTTCGCCGTCGAAGGAGATCGCCTGTTTGTCGGTGCCAAGCTGGGAGGGGACTACACGCTTTCCGGTGTCCGAGCAACAGACAACATACTGTTCGTCGCCACGGGGACCGGCGAAGCGCCGCACAATGCCATGCTTGCGAGACTGCTGGCTGACAGCCATCGGGGACGAATCGTTTCGATCACCTCGGTTCGCCATCGCCGCGATCTCGCGTATCGGCGCGAACACCGCGAGCTGGAAAAGAGGTATGCCAATTATCACTACTATTGCCTGATCACGCGGGAGAGTGCCGCGGTGACGGCGGATGCGCGGGAAGTGTACGGAACTCGCGTTCAGGAATTCCTGGCCAGCGGGGCGCTCGAACGGAATGAGGGAAGCAGCATCGATCCGGCCACATGGCAGGTATTTCTCTGCGGAGCGCCTCAGATGATCGGAATCCCTCGCAAGTCCTCGGCTGGCGAGTGGCATTTTCCGGAGGAACCGGGGATGGCCGAGTTGCTAGTTCACCGGGGCTTCACGCTTGCTGGTCGAGACGGCGGCAATATTCACTTCGAGAAGTATTGGTAACGTTGGACACGCCAAACCATCACCGCTCTATTGTGGGAAATAGCCGGGCCCGAAAACCGGGATGAGATAGCCCCATGTTACGGAATAGCACGCCATCTTCGAACTCGACAACCGCGGCCGCTCATCCGAGCGGCGACAAGCGGTTTAAGTTATTGGAGGTGGCCATGAAGCGACATCAATTTCGACAAGATGCGCTCATCGAGATTCTGCACACCGCGCAGAACTTGTTCGGATTCCTGAGTCTCGATTTGCTGTACTTCGTCGCCCGGCACCTGAAGATGCCGCCGAGTCGGGTATTTGGGGTCGCCACGTTCTATAAGTTGTTCACCCTCGCGCCCAAGGGCAAGCACACCTGTGTTATCTGCACGGGCACCGCATGTTATGTAAAGGGTTCGGACCAGCTGCTCAATGCAGTGCGCGCGGTCGCAGACCTTCAGCCCGGCACGACTAGCCCGGATGGAGAAGTTTCACTCCTAACGGCACGCTGCCTGGGCGCTTGCGGCGCTGCCCCCGTGGTTGTTTTGGACGGTGAAATCGTCGGCTATCAAACTCAAACTGCATTGACCAGGCATCTAGAAGGATGGCTTGCCCGTGGATCTGTCGCAACTTCATGAACTGGCCGAGAAGGAGCGCAGCAGCCGCCCGCCGGTGGAGATTCGCTGTTGCGTCGCCGCCGGCTGCACATCGGTCAACTCCCTGCAGGTGGTCGACGCCTTGCAGAACACCGTGCAATCGGCGGGCCTGGCGGAGACAGTCCGCGTCGCCCGGGTAGGCTGCCTGCGGTTATGTAGCCAAGGACCACTCGTGGAGGTCACTTCGACGGGCGACTTATACCAGAAGGTGACGCCCGCTACAGCTGGGTCGATCGTCGAAGGTCTTAACGGGGGGAAAGTCGAAGCGGAAACCGCCGATCGCTCAGCGCCCTTCTTTGCACTGCAAGCATCCGTAGTGCTCGAGAACTGCGGCATCGTCGAGCCGGAACGCATCGAAACGTATCTCGCGCGCGAAGGATACGAAGGACTCCATCGGGCCATCTTTGAAATGTCGCCGCAACATGTGATCGACACCATCACCCGGAGCGGGCTCCGCGGCCGCGGCGGCGCTGGGTATCCCGCCGGTCTGAAGTGGGCGACGGTGGCGAAAAACCCGGGCGAGCGCAAATTCGTCGTCTGCAATGCCGACGAAGGGGATCCGGGAGCGTTCATGAATCGGAGCGTGCTCGAGAGTGACCCCCACCGCGTTCTTGAAGGAATGGCTATCGCCGGGTACGCGGTGGGAGCCAGCCAAGGCTATGTGTACGTGCGAGGCGAATACCCCCTAGTGATCGAACGGTTACAGAAGGCCATTAAGCAAGCGGCGAAATTGGGCCTGCTTGGGACGAGCATCTTTTCTTCGTCCTTCGATTTTCGGATCGATCTCCGAATCGGGGCCGGCGCGTTTGTTTGCGGGGAAGAGACGGCCTTGATGGCCTCCATCATGGGACAGCGCGGCACGCCGAAACCGCGCCCTCCTTATCCGGCCGAAAGCGGACTGTGGGGCATGCCAACTCTTCTCAACAACGTGGAAACGTTTGCGAACGTCGCCAGCATCATGCGGCGCGGGCATGAATGGTACTCCGCCCTCGGCACACCAAAAAGCACTGGCACAAAAGTCTTTTGCCTCACGGGCAAAGTGCAGAATATCGGACTCGTCGAGGTGCCGCTTGGAACTCCGCTGCGAACGATTGTCGAAACCATCGGCGGCGGCGTTCCCGAGGGGGGCCGGCTGAAGGCGGTGCAAACGGGTGGACCTTCTGGCGGCTGCATCCCGGCCGAACTCTTCGATACTCCTGTCGACTACGATTCACTCGCAAAGATCGGTTCCATCATGGGCTCGGGCGGCATGATCGTGATGGACGATTCGAGTGATATGGTGGATGTCGCGCGCTACTTCATGCAGTTCTGCATGGACGAATCGTGCGGCAAGTGTGTGCCCTGCCGCGTGGGAACCGTTCAGATGCACGGCCTGCTGAACCGCATTCTGGAAAAGCGGGCCGGAGCCGCCGAAATGCAGCAACTCGAATCCCTATGCTATATGGTTCGTGACACGAGTCTTTGCGGGCTCGGCCAAACCGCTCCGAATCCCACCCTCAGCACCATCCGCTACTTCCGTCACGAGTACGAAACAAAACTGCAAGAAGCCGCCGCCGCTACGGCAGCACATCCGCCAACCTCCGACAACTCAGAAACCAGCACGAAGGGGGCCGTGCCATGACGGTTGTCACGCTCACGATCAACGGAAAACTGATCAGCGCGCTCCCCCATGAAACGGTGCTGCAGGCCGCGAGAAGTAACGAAATCGATATTCCCACACTCTGCTACCTGGACGGCTTGTCAGCCCATGGTGGATGTCGATTGTGTCTGGTCGAGATCGCGGGGAGCGGGCGCCTGCAGCCTGCCTGCTTCGCGAAGGTGGCGGAAGGCATGGTTGTCGAAACCCAGACGGAGAAGTTGCGAGAATACCGGCGCATGATCATCGAGATGCTGCTGGCCGAGGGCAATCACATCTGTTCGGTATGCGTGGCGAACAATAACTGTGAGCTACAGGACGCCGCTGTGGCCCTCGGGGTCGACCACCAACGGATGGAGTACCAATATCCAGACCGCAAAGTGGATGTCTCACACGAACGATTCGGAATCGATCACAACCGCTGCATTCTCTGCACTCGGTGTGTCCGCGCTTGTGATGAACTGGAAGGGGTCCACACCTGGGATGTATCCGGCAGGGGCGCACACACGGCTCTGGTGACCGACATGAATCAACCATGGGGGGAGTCGGTCACCTGCACCTCCTGCGGAAAGTGCTTTATGGCATGTCCCACCGGGGCCATCTTTGAGAAAGGCTCGACGGTCGCCGAGATGGATCATCATCGTCAGAAACTTCAGTTCATCGTCGACGCTCGGGAGAAGAAGCAGTGGAACGTATGAAACTGGCGACCATCTGGCTGGGTGGGTGCTCCGGCTGCCACATGTCGTTCCTCGATCTGGACGAGTGGCTGATCGATCTGGCGACGTTCGCCGACATCGTCTACAGCCCCATCGCCGATTTTAAAGTCTATCCGGATGGCGTGGACGCGGTGCTCGTGGAAGGAGCAGTATCGACCGATGAGAACCTGTCATTCCTCCTCACCGTGCGCGCCCGCACCAAAATTGTCGTTGCCTTTGGCGATTGCGCGGTCACCGGTAACGTCACGTCGTTGCGGAATCCCCTCGGCGGGCCGTTGCCGGTGTTACAGCGGGCCTATGTCGAACTTGTCGACCAGCAGGAAAACTTGAGCCACAACGACGGCATTCTGCCGACACTTCTACCACGCGTCGAGCCGATCCATAAAGTAGTTCAGGTCGACTACTACATGCCCGGTTGTCCGCCGCCGGCGGATCGGATCCGCAAGACGCTCGAAGCGCTGTTGGCGGGCCGAGCGCCGGACTTGGAAGGCAGCGATATCAAGTTTGGTTGACCCATCCCGCTTGAATTCGATCCTCGGAGTTGGGCGCAATGGCTGAACGGATTGTCATCGACCCTGTCACTCGCATCGAGGGACACGCGAAGATCAGCATCTATCTTGGCGATGACGGTCGCGTTGCGGAAGCTCGGTTTCACGTAACTGAGTTCCGAGGTTTCGAACGGATGTTCCAGGGTCGGCCTTTATGGGAAATGCCAGCCATTGCCGCGCGCATCTGCGGCATTTGCCCGGTGAGTCACTTGCTGGCTTCCGCGAAAGCCGGTGATCAAATCCTCGCCGTTCGCGTCCCAGGTCCGGCAGCCAAACTCCGGCGACTCGCCAATCTGGCTCAGATCATTCAATCGCACGCCCTGAGTTATTTTCATTTGAGCGCCCCGGACTTGCTGCTCGGTCTCGATAGCGATCCCGCCCAGCGCAGCATCATTGGGCTGGTCGCCAGCCATCCGGAGATTGCTCGCAGCGGCATTCGGCTGCGACAGTTCGGGCAAGAGATCATTTGCATGCTAGGCGGTAAGAAAGTCCATCCCGCCTGGTGTGTGCCTGGGGGTGTCCGATCCGCTTTGAAAACTGAAAACCTCCAGTGGATTCGCGAGCGACTGCCGGAATCACTCGCCGCGGCAACTACCGCCCTCGAACTCTTTAAGCAGTTACTCAGCCAATATCAGCGAGAGGCCGATTCATTTGGCAACTTCCCGTCCTTGTTCCTCGGCCAGGTGACCGCGGATGGCGCGTGGGAACACTCGGATGGCAATTTGAGAATCACGAATAGCCAAGGGGAGATCGTGGCCGATCAGATCGACCCAGCCAGATTCGCCGAATTGATTGGCGAAGCCGTCGAGCCGACTTCCTACCTAAAATCGCCCTACTATCGGCCGCTTGGTTATCCGGCTGGCATGTATCGCGTTGGCCCGCTCGCTCGGCTGAATATCTGCAACTGCATGGGTTCGCCGTTGGCCGACAAGCAGTTGCAGGAATTTCGCCAGCATGGGTCCGGGGCGGTTACGTCGTCGTTCTACTTTCATCAAGCCAGGCTGATTGAAATTATAGCCTGCTGCGAGCAGATCGAGACGATGCTCGATGATCCAGAGCTTCTCTCGGACGACTTGCGCGCCGAAGCGGGCGTGAATTGCTTGGAAGGCGTCGGTTGCAGCGAAGCCCCTCGCGGGACGCTCTTTCACCATTACCAGGTCGATCAGGACGGCCTGATACTAAAGGTGAATATGATTATCGCCACGGGGCAAAACAATCTGGCGATGAATCGCACAGTCACGCAAATTGCTCAGGAATTCGTGCGCGGTCCCAAGATTGCCGAGGGAATGCTGAACCGTGTGGAAGCGGGCATCCGGGCATTCGACCCCTGTTTAAGCTGCTCGACCCATGCGGCTGGGCAGATGCCGCTCGTGGTGAGCTTGTTGAACTCCCAAGGCCAACTGCTCGACGTGGTTCGGCGCGATTGATCCATGAAGTCGACTTTCTCCCCAATTCGCACGATCGTATTCGGAGTCGGCAATTCGTTGCGCGGCGACGACGGAGTCGGCCCCTATTTGGCTGACCTGGTCGACACGCTCGATTGGCCGGAAGTGCACTCTCGATCAGTCCACCAATTGACGCCCGAGTTGGCCGCCGACATTTCTGGAGTCGATCGAGTGATCTTCATCGACGCCCGGCTGAAACACGCAGGCGAAAGTTCAGAAATGGTGCAAATTGAGCGGATCGAGTGGAGCAAGCACCACACCCCGCTGAGCCATTCTTGCGCCCCCGCTTCTCTGCTCGCGTTGGCTGATACGCTTTTCGGCCGGGTGCCGGAAGCATGGCTCGTTACAATTACAGGCCAATGCTTCGAGCCAGGCGATCGACTTTCAGCGCCGGTGCTTCATGCTGTGCCACTGGCGCTCGAAGCGGTTCATTCTTTGTTGCAGACTTCTGCTGCCACTCCGACGTGGGGAGGCAAGCATGCATGAGATTGGCCTCCTGGAAGAGATGCTGGAAATGGTGGTGCACGAAGCCGCGCTCACCCACTCGAGCCGGGTGCACCGCGTGAAGCTGAAGGTCGGCAGAATGTCAGGCGCGGTCCCCGAGGCGCTTTACTTTGCTTTTGATGCGATCAAGCAAGGTACGATCTTGTCCGAGGCCTCTCTGGAAATCGAAGAGGTGCCGGTCGTATGCCGCTGCCACGATTGCGGCGGCGAGTTTCAACCCGAATCGCCCATTCACTTGTGCCCCCATTGTGAGTCGCTCGATGCCGTTTTGCTGCAAGGTGATGAGCTAGTGCTCGAATCCGTGGAGATGTCGCAATGAATCGTGGCCTCGATCAGCCAGACGAAGCTATTCCAGGACCTGCGCACCGGACCGTCGTCATTCAAAGACAATTGCTCGCCAAGAACGCCCGGCAGGCGGATGAGAACCGCGGCGATTTTCAGCAGCATAAGGTAGCCGTCGTGAATCTCTTGTCGTCGCCCGGTTCGGGAAAAACTCGCCTGCTGGAGCGGACGATTGACGAATACGGCCGGCACCGGGCGATCGGCGTGCTGGTTGGGGACCTGCAAACAGAGAACGACGCCCGCCGCCTCAGCGGTCGGGGTGCGCCGGTGGTGGCCATTACCACGCAGAACGTCTGCCATTTGGAGGCGGAAATGATCGCACTCGCATACCGCGAATTGGATTTGGCGAGGCTCGATTTGCTCGTGGTTGAGAATGTCGGCAACCTGGTATGCCCGTCGTCCTTCGACCTGGGCGAAGCAGCCCGGGTCGTGGTGCTCTCCACCACCGAGGGAGAGGACAAGCCGCTGAAGTATCCCAAGGCGTTCAAGACATCGCAGCTCGTGCTTATCAATAAGATCGATTTGGCAGAGGCCGTCGAGTTCGACCGCGAGGCAGCACTGAGCAATATCCTCGCCGTCAGCCCCCAAGCACAGATCTTGGAAGTTTCGGCTCGCACGGGGCAAGGCATGAACGCGTGGTACGACTATCTTGAGCAACTGATCGTCGGACAAACGATTGGCAGCATGTCCACGGCCGCGTTGTCCCCCTAGCAAATGCGCGGCAGTTGCTCGCCGCTGAGTAAATCGATTAGTCGACTCGTGCCAAGGCGAGTCCGCATCGTAACTCGCGCCGGCTTTCCGCTCGTTACTCGTCCGATCTCACCCGCCGCACCGGAAACCGGATGCCCAGCCAAAATACGAAGAGCCTGCCTGGTGTCTTTCTCGGGCACAATAGCGATGAATCGCCCCTCGCACGCCACGTAGAGTGGGTCCAGGCCCAGCAACTCGCAGGCTCCAGCGACTTCGTCGCAGACTGGAATTGACTGCTCGCGAATCTCGATCGACAGACCAGAAGTTCCTGCGACTTCGACCAGCGCGGACCCCAGTCCGCCTCTCGTCAGGTCGCGAAGACAGTGGACTTCGATCCCAGCTTCCAGCAAGGAAAGCACAGGTGCAACTAAAGCGGCGCAATCGCTTTCGAGCGGTTGTTCGAAGCGAAGTTGCTCGCGCTCGGCCATCACTGTCATGCCATGCCGGCCAAGATCGCCACTCAAAAGTATCACGTCGCCTGGTTGAACGGCGGCGGGCACGATTGAATATGGATGGTCAATCCTGCCTACACCCGACATTGACAGGTAGAGTCCGTCGCCACGAGACCGCTCGACGACCTTGGTATCCCCCGTGACGATGGCGACCCCGGCGTCGCGAGCCTCCGTCGCCATAGAATTGACCACTCGGCGGAGAGTATTGACCTCCAGCCCTTCCTCCAGGATGAAAGTCGCGCTCAGGTAGAGCGGCCGCCCTCCGCTCATTGCCAAATCGTTCAGCGTGCCGACCACCGCCAGCTTGCCGATATCTCCGCCTGGGAAGAACAGAGGCTGCACGATGTAAGCGTCGGCAGTAAATGCCAGGCGACCGGCAATCGCTGGCAGCTCGGCCGCGTCATGCTGCGCCTCCAGCCAAGGATTGGCGAACGCCGGACGAAACAAGTTGTCGATCAGCTCACGCGATCGCCTACCGCCGCCGCCATGCGCCATCGTAATCAACTCGGCGTCGTCGCGAGGCAACGGGCATGTCAGAGAGGACAAGTCGATGTCGTTCATACTCGCTAACGCGTGGCTTCCGGTGCGGCGGCGTCGGGACGTGTTGGCCCGTCGCGATATTGAAAGTATGCGGCGCAGGCTCCCTCGCTCGACACCATCGGCGCACCGAGCGGACGAAGCGGCGTGCAACGAACTCCGAAGGCCGGGCATTCATAGGGCTTGAGTGCTCCTTTAAGCACCAGACCCGCGATGCACTCGCCGGAATCCTCCGCGGAGCTGTCAGCCAGATTAAACCGACGCTTTGCGTCGAGCTCGACATATTCCTTGGCCAACTCCCAGCCACTCTGCGGGATCAGGCCCAGGCCTCGCCAATGTCGGTCGGCGGTTCGATACACTTCCGCGATGACTTGCCTGGCGGTCGGGTTGCCTTCAGGACGCACATAGCGCTCATACCGATTCTCGACCAACGCGACGCCCGATTCGAGTTGTTCGATACACTGCCAGATTCCCTGAAGCAGGTCGACAGGCTCAAAACCGGTGACAATGATCGGCGTTCCATAGCGCGCTGCAATCGGCTCGTACTCGTGGTACCCCATGACCGTGCAAACATGGCCAGCCGCCAGAAAACCCTGCACCTGGTTATCGCGGGCTGACAGAATGGCCTCCATCGCAGGCGGTACGAGCATGTGCGATACAAGCAGCGACAAATTTCCAACACCGAGCCGCTTGGCCTGAAACGCCGTCATCGCTGTGGCCGGGGCGGTGGTCTCGAATCCAACGGCAAATAGCACGACTTCTTTGTCGGGCTCCCGCTGAGCCACTCGCAACGTATCAATCGGAGAGGTGACGATTCGCACGTCCCCTCCGCGAGCCTTGGCCGTAAGCAGGTCGGACGACGACCCCGGTACGCGCAGCATGTCCCCAAACGAGCACAAAACGACACCCGGGCGCCTCGCAAGATCGATCGCGTGATCGATCAGCGAGACGGGCGTGACACAAACCGGACAGCCAGGGCCATGAATCAGGTTGACGCTTTCCGGCAGCAGCTTGTCGAGCCCGAAACGTACGATCGAGTGAGTCTGGCCGCCGCAGATCTCCATGAGCGTCCACTGCCGCGTGCAAGACCTGGCGATGGACGCCGTGAGGCTTCGCACGGCTGCTGGGCTGCGGTACTCGTCTACATACTTCATAAGATCTCGCCAGGAGAGGCCGGGTCGCATGGGGCGACATTACCAGTCAGTCGGCCGGCAAATCGTCCGGTTCGTCTTCGCCGAGCAAGCGCAAGGCATCGAGCACTCTTTCCGCTTCGGCCTGATCCAATTTTGCGATAGCAAAGCCGACGTGAACGAGCACGTAGTCGTCAACTCTTGCTTCTGGCACAAACGCCAGACTTACCTCGCGCACCACCCCGCCGAATCTCACTTGCGCGATTCGATCGAGCGAGGCCTCGCCGGTGCATTGAAGGACTATACCTGGGATGGCGAGGCACATGCTTGTTCAATCCTGTCGCAGCATTCTACCAGCTGCGATCACCTGCCCGAGGGAAAGGCCGCCATCGCCGGAGGGAACCTGACGATGCCAATAAACTTCTCGCGCAAGCTCTCGCAAACGCACGACCGACCGCTCGAGCAGCAGCCGGTTCTGAAAACACCCGCCTGTCAAAACGATCGGCACATCGGGATGCAATTGAGCGACGGACACAATAGCCTCCACAAGGCCATTGTGGAACTCGCTGGCGAGTTTGCCAAGCGAAGCACCGCCCTTTAGCTGTTCCAGAAGGTGGCGTATGAGTGGGCTCCAATCGAGCACCCCCTCCGGGCTCAGTGTCATCGATACACAGGTATTGCCCTCCTCACCGGCCGCTGCAAACTCCAACTCCATGGCAGCCTGGCCTTCGAACGACGCCCGGTGCCGGACCCCCAGCAACGACGCGACGGCGTCGAATAATCGTCCCATGCTGCTGCAAGCGGGCGAGTTCAGTTTGTTGGACAGCATGGTCGACAAGCCTTCTCGCTCTGTCGGCGTCCAGGCTCGTCCCCAATGGGGCGCGACGACTGCCGCAACTGAACCAAAGTCCGCTGCTCCTAACATCTCGAACAGCAGGCCAGCCGCCGATCGCTTTGGCTCCCGTGCGGCCGAATCTCCGCCGGGAAGCCGGAACTGCCTCAGATGGGCTACCCGCTCGAACACCGCTTGGTCCACACGCAGAAACTCGCCACCCCAGATGGTCCCATCGGTTCCGTACCCAGTTCCATCCCAGGCGACGCCCAGCACTGGTCCCCGCAGATCGTTATCGGCCATGCACGCGAGGATATGAGCGTAGTGATGTTGAACTCGAACCAGCGGCTCCGACTGACGCTCGGCAAATCGTGTCGACTCATAGCCGGGATGGGCATCACAGGCCAGGGCGACTGGTTCCAGATCGTAAAACGCCGGCAGTTCGGCGAGCGCTTTACGGAAAGCCTCAGTGGATTCCACACTGTCCAGGTCGCCCAGATGGTGGCTAAGACAAATCTGGTTGCCGATCGCCAGTGCCAACGTGTTCTTCATTTGTCCGCCGACCGCCAATATTGGCGGCAAGGGCTCAGTCACGCGCACGGGCAGCGGCACATAGCCGCGCGCACGCCGGAGCAGCAAGGGACGGCCGAGTACTACTTGAGCGACCGAGTCATCAACGGGCCGCGCAATCGCGCGATCATGGATCAGAAACAGGTCGGCAACTTCGCCGAGGCGAAACAGCGCCTCGTTCTCGTCCGTGCAGATTGGCTCTTCAGATAGGTTGCCGCTCGTCGCGACCACGGGCCGGCCGAGTTCAGCAAGCAGCAGGTGGTGCAAAGGGGTGTACGGTAGGAGGCAACCAAGATAGGGACTCCCCGGAGCAACATTCTCTGCCAGTTCGCCAGTGCCAGAGGAGCCGGGCGGTCGCTGCGATGCCCGACTCACCAACACGATCGGCGCCGCTGGCGAACCCATGAGTTCTCGTTCGCCCCAATCCGTCGCGCAATACTGTTCTACTTGCTCCAGGTTGCGGAACATCACTGCCAGCGGCTTCTCGGGACGCTGCTTCCGTTCCCTCAAACGCTTCACAGCCTCGTGGTTGTGAGCGTCGACCAACAGATGAAAACCACCAAGTCCTTTCACACCAACGATCTTTCCCTCGCGAATCGCTGCAACGGCTTCGGCAAGGCCGGCTTCATCACTGGCGACGACATGTCCCGTGCGATCCCATAGCCAGACTCGAGGGCCACAGTCGGGGCACGCATTGGTTTGAGAATGATATCTCCGGTCACCGATATCGTGGTACTCCCGTTCGCATTCGTCACAGGCACGAAATGCTCGCATGGTAGTACGTGGACGATCGAACGGCAGTTGCTCGACGAGGCTGAATCGCGGCCCGCATTGCGTGCAGGTGATGAATGGGTATCGATACCGGCGGTTCGAAGCGTCGAAAAGCTCTTGTAGGCACGCTTTACACGTCGCCGTATCGCTTAACCCGACAGGGCCCTTCGGCCCGGAGCTATCGCTGTCTGAAACCTGAAAGCCCGTAACTCCCAGAGGATCGCGCCATGTGACTGATATTTGATCGATCACACAGCCCGGCGGAAGGTCCGTCTTCAGCCGCCCGATAAACGGTTCACACTGAGCGGTCTGCCCCTCAATCTCAATCTCCGCGCCACCCGAAGAATTGCGGACGCATCCAGCCAGGCCGAGGTGTATTGCAAGCCGGTGCACGAACGGACGGAAACCGACGCCCTGCACGACTCCTCGCACGGAAATTTCGGCCCGAACTGGCGTCGCGTCGCCTGCCGATTTTTCAGAGTGAGTCATGCTGCCTTTCCCAGACTCCGCTTGATGGGCGCCAGTCCCGTTCACTTGGCCCAGCCGCTTTACGTGCGTAATCGCGCGCAAGGTGGGCATATTCGCACACCCATCCGCATCTGCGGGCCCATGCTATCCGCCAATTCCACCGAAGGTGCCGTCACATTCGACGCATCGCCGCGCATATTATGTCAGAAACACGCACGGTTCGTGCCATCGCGAAGCGAAAGCGTCGCGAGGTGGCTGGCGGCCCATGAGTTGCAATTCTGCAACGCGACGGATGCACCTTCCTCGCACTGATCGCACAGCCATGAACCGCCCTCTGATCACACTCGATGGCAACGAGGCTGCGGCCTCCGTGGCCTTTCGCACGAATGAAGTCATCGTCATCTATCCAATCACGCCGTCGTCTCCGATGGCCGAATGGTGCGACGAATGGGCCACCAGTGGTCGCAGCAACATCTGGGGGGTGACGCCGAGCATCACCGAAATGCAATCCGAAGGGGGGGCCATCGGTGCGGTGCATGGCGCGCTGCAAGCTGGCAGCCTGGCGACGACCTTCACGGCGTCGCAGGGGTTGCTGCTGATGATCCCCAACATGTACAAGATCGCTGGCGAATTGACGAGCTACTGCATGCACGTTGCGGCCAGGTCCGTTGCGACACATGCCTTGTCGATCTTCGGGGACCACAGCGACGTGATGGCCTGCCGGCAAACCGGTTTCGCGTTCCTGGCCTCGAACTCAGTCCAGGAGGTGCACGACTTTGCCTGCATTGCACAGGCGGCCTCGCTGCGATCGCGAATCCCGTTTCTGCACTTCTTCGATGGCTTCCGCACCTCGCATGAAGTGGCGAAGATCGAGTTGTTAAGCGACGACGACTTGAACCGCATGATGGACCCCGAGGCTATCGCCGCCCATCGCAGGCGGGCTTTGACTCCCGATCATCCGGTCCTGCGCGGCACCGCCCAAAACCCGGACGTGTTTTTTCAAGCGAGGGAGGCGTGTAACCCCTTCTATTTGGCGCTGCCACAAATTGTCCAAGAAACGATGGACGATTTCTGCCGCCTTACGGGTCGTCAATATCGGCTGTTCGATTACTACGGGGCTGCGAATGCCGAGCGCGTTTTGGTGCTGATGGGGTCCGGAGTAGAGACGGTTCGGGAAACGGTCGACTACTTGAACCAGCAGGGCGAGAAGCTTGGCGTGGTGGCAGTACGCCTGTATCGACCGTTCGTGTCCGAAGCATTTCTGGCCGCGCTCCCTGCCACGGTAACTGCGATGGCTGTGCTCGACCGTACCAAGGAACCCGGCGCGGTGGGTGAGCCGTTGTATCAGGATGTCGTCGCAGCCCTGCACGACCTGGCCGCAGCTACCCCACAAGAGGACCGACGGGAGATTCGTGTCATTGGCGGTCGTTACGGACTCTCATCCAAGGAGTTCACGCCAGCGATGGTGAAGGCGGTGTACGACGAGTTGAGCAAATCGCATCCCAAGAATCACTTCACGATCGGCATTGTGGACGATGTCACCCACAGGTCGCTGCCATTCGATCCCACATTCGACATCGAGGGGCAGGACACGGTCCGCGCCCTGTTCTACGGCCTGGGAGCCGACGGCACCGTGGGCGCGAATAAGAACTCGATCAAGATCATCGGCGAGGAAACGGAGTATTTCGCCCAGGGCTACTTTGTGTACGACTCGAAAAAGTCGGGGTCGACTACGGTCTCGCACCTCCGCTTCGGCCCACGGCCAATACGCTCCGAGTACCTGATTCAGTCAGCCGACTTTGTGGCGTGCCACCAGTTTTCGTTCCTCGAACGGATCGAAGTGCTCGCCCGGTCCCGGCCAGGGGGCGTATTCCTGCTTAATTCTCCCTATGGTCCGAACGAAGTCTGGGACCAGTTGCCGCTTGAGGTGCAGCAGCAAATCGTTTCCAAAAAGCTGAAGTTCTTTGTGATCGACGCTCTGAAGGTGGCGCGCGACACCGATATGGGAGGCCGCATCAACACGATCATGCAAACGTGTTTTTTCGCCGTCTCAGGCGTGCTGCCGCGAGTCCAGGCCATCGAACGAATCAAGCACTCGATAGAGAAAACCTATCGCAAGAAGGGGGAGGAGGTCATCCAGCGCAATTTCGCCGCGGTCGATCACACGCTGGCCCACCTTTACGAAGTCGAAGTTCCGCCGGAAGCTACGTCGCGGCTACGCATGGCGACGATGGTGCCAGCCGCAGCGCCGGACTTCGTCCAGCGGGTGACCTCCGTCATGATGGCGGGGCACGGTGATCTGTTGCCGGTCTCCGCGTTCCCGGTCGACGGCACCTGGCCGACCGGAACGACTCGCTGGGAGAAACGGCGCATCGCCGCGGAAGTGCCCGTCTGGGATCCGAAGGTTTGCATTCAGTGCAACAAATGCGCGTTCGTTTGTCCTCACGCCACGATCCGCACGAAGGTGTATGAACCAGCCAACCTGGCCGGCGCACCGACCGGTTTTCAATCCACCGACTTCAAGGCGGCCGACTTCAAAGGCTGGAAGTACACGGTCCAGGTGGCCCCGGAGGATTGCACCGGCTGCAACCTGTGCGTGATGGTCTGTCCCGCGAAGGACAAGAGCAACCCGCGCCACAAAGCAATCAACATGACGCCCCTGACCGACGTGCTCGACGAGGAGCGGAAGAATTACGAATTCTTCCTCGACTTGCCCGATCCGCCGCGACCGCAGGTAAAGCACGGCGACGTGAAAGGCTCTCAATTCCTGTTGCCGCTGTTTGAGTACTCGGGTGCTTGCAGCGGTTGCGGTGAAACCCCCTACTTAAAACTGCTCAGCCAGTTGTATGGCGATCGCTTGCTGATCGCGAACGCGACTGGTTGCTCGTCCATTTATGGTGGCAATCTCCCTACCACGCCCTGGACGGTAAATGCCGAGGGGCGTGGCCCTGCCTGGTCGAATTCGTTGTTCGAAGACAACGCCGAATTCGGCCTCGGGTTCCGGTTAAGCGTCGACAACTTGACCGCGCAAGCGAGGTCGCTCCTCGTTTCGCTGGCTCCTCAGGTCGGCTGCGAGTTGGCCCACGAAATTATCACCGCCAAGCAGGAGACCGAGGATGCCATCGCCCAGCAAAGGGAACGGTTGGTCGCCTTGCGAGATCGTCTGGCTGCGATCCAATCGCCCGAGGCCAAAAAACTGGATAGCCTCGCGGATTATCTGGTGAAGAAGAGCATCTGGCTGGTCGGCGGCGACGGCTGGGCCTATGACATCGGATTCGGGGGGCTCGATCATGTGCTCGCTCTAAACCGGAAAGTGAACATCCTGGTGCTCGATACGGAGGTGTATTCGAACACTGGAGGGCAGTCGTCGAAGGCGACCCCGCTGGGAGCCTCGGCCAAGTTCGCGGCGTCTGGCAAGGCCGTGCATAAGAAGGATCTCGGCTTGATCGCCATGAGTTACGGTCACGTCTACGTCGCCTCGGTCGCCTTCGGAGCGAAGGACAGCCAGACCGTCCAGGCATTTATGGAAGCGGAAGCCTACGACGGGCCCTCCCTTATCATTGCCTACAGCCCATGCATTGCTCACGGATACGATCTCCGCTTCAACGTCAATCAGCAGAGATTGGCGGTGCAGTCGGGCATCTGGCCCCTGTATCGATTCGATCCGCGGCGCATCGACCGCGGCGAAGCCCCGCTGATTATCGATATGCAACCTGGCAAAGCCAGCGTGGCGGAATACATGCGAAACGAGACTCGATTCCGCGTCGTTGAGCGACTCAACCCAGAACGGTTTAAGCGCCTGGCTGCATCCGCAAGTGAACACTCACATCGCCGGGTCGCCCTGTATGAGCAACTGTCCCATGTGGTCCTTCCTTCATCGGCTGGGCCGGCTGCGCCGACGACCGACCCGACTTGATACGGAGCAGAAATAATGGACCTATCCACGCGCTACATGGGTTTCGACCTGCCCCATCCGCTGATGCCGGGCGCCTCTCCGCTGGTGGATAACCTCGACCATGTCCGTCGGCTGGAAGATGCCGGCGCGTCAATGATCGTGCTGCACTCGCTTTTTCAGGAGCAGATCGCCCTGGAAGAGTTGGCGGAAACTGAGGCGATTGAAACGCCGAAGTACAGCTACGCCGAGGCCTTGACTTATTTTCCAGAGCCCGAGGCGTTCAGGCTGGGGGCCCACCAGTATTTGGAACAGGTGCGCCAGATCAAGCAAGCGGTAGCAGTTCCGGTCATCGCATCGCTGAACGGAACTACTCCCGGCGGCTGGGTAAAATACGCCGGATTGATTGAGCAAGCAGGCGCCGATGGACTGGAGCTGAACTTGTACGAAGTCGCTGCCGACCTGGAGCAAACGGGTGAGCAGGTCGAGCGGCGGATGCTCGACATCGTCGCCGACGTAAAGCGCAGCGTTCGCATCCCCGTCGCGGTCAAGCTGTCTCCCTACTTTTCGTCTCTAGGTAACTTTGCCCGGCAGTTGAGTCATCTGCAAATCGACGGACTGGTTCTCTTCAACCGCTTCTACCAGCCAGATATGGACATCGAGCAACTCGAGGCCGTCTCTAGCTTGCACCTCTCCGATTCCTCCGAACTACCGCTGCGGCTGCAGTGGCTGGCCTTGCTGCACGGTCAGGTGAACGCATCTCTAGCCATCACCGGCGGGGTGCATACGATCACCGATGTTATCAAGGCAGTCATGGCTGGCGCGAGTGGGGTCCAACTCGTCTCGGCACTACTGCGGCAAGGGCCAGCCTATTTAAGCACCCTCCACCGCCAGTTGGTTCACTGGCTTGAGGAGCATGAGTACGAATCGCTGGAGCAAATGCGCGGGAGCATGAGCTTGCGACACTGCAGTAATCCGACTGCTTACCAGAGAGCAAACTATGCGAAGATCCTACAAACGTGGGAGCCGGGCGCGCCCTGGCGCTAACCGCTTGGAGGGGCCGGGCGGCGCCCTTGTCGCACCTCGAGAGCGCCCTGTGGATTAGCGGGCAATTGCCGGCCCGATACTCGCGACTCTACATCGCAATGTTCCTCGTTCTATACCCCCTCCCAAACGTACGGACCGGCGCCGCCAGACCCTTTGCTCGTGTTGCCTATCGGAACTCACCTTCCGGTCGCAGAGTC
>JAEZAS010000458.1 GCA_023430365.1 Planctomycetota bacterium | reverse complement strand
GCTCGTACATGAACACCCGATTGCTGAGCGTGTGGTAGTACGCCACCACGCCCTCCGGCAATCGGCTGTGGGCTTTGAATTCCTCCTCGGTCTTGAACATCACCACAACCAGCGGCACGACCGGCTCGGTAACCTCGATCTTTTGCTGCTCGGCGTATCCCTTGATGCCAGGCAGCATCGTCTCCAGGATGCGACTGGTCGCCAGCTGGAACTCGTCGCTGGTGTTGTAGACGTAGATGTAGTGCCGGGTCGACTTCGTTTTGAAGCCTTTGAACTCGTCGGCGAGCAGGTGGGCGGCAAGATCCGGCATTTCAGCCGGCTCAAAGGGGCGCTCCGTCGGCGTAAAGCTGCCCGCCTTGCGGACGACCAGCTGCCCGTCGGGAAGCATGACGATGGCCGCGTCTCCGACCGACACATGCAGCCGCCCAATGACCGACTGCCCATGCTCGTCGGCCGTTTGAACGCGCTCCCCCTTCCCGCGACGGACCTCCCCCTTCGGGAGGTCGAAACCCAGCTCCCGCGGATCGATCTTGAAGGCTGGCAGCTCACCGGGGGCGGCAAACGTCGTGGGCGCAAGCGCAAGTCCTGCCGCTGTAATGCCTAAGCACGACAGGGCCTGCCGCCGGGTGAACGGTCGGAGCAGGTCGAGGAGCCTTTCAGCCCTGTTCATGAACGAACCGCCCATTTTTCCAGAAAATCGTCATCCTCAGCAACCGTATCGTAGCCCAGCGGGGTTTAAGGATAAAGCAAAGGCCGCCGGTTTCCGCCTGCGCGGACCTGCGAACGGCTCCTAAGTACCTGAAATCCTTAGGCGTTCAGCCCCTCCGGCGGTTAGCTCCCTCGGAATAGGCCCTTCACCCGGCCTTTCCTGGCTCGCCGCGGGCCAGCCCTGGGCCGCACAGGTGCTTCTTCCTATCGACAAATTGACTCGATGATTAAGATAGATCTGACCTTACAACGATTTGCCCAGCGCCGGCTGGGTGGCCAAAAAGCTTGGGGCCTGGCACGAATGCATTCGTTCTTCCGACCGTATATTGTTTCCGCTGGAGCGGCTTTTCTGAGTCTGTCGCTGCTCGCTTCGGCCGCAGTCGCGGACGAGACCTTCCTGGGGGCGATCGGCCTGCTGGACGATCCGCAAGTCGCGTCCCAGCTGGAGCTTCCGGAGGAAACTGCCACCAAGCTTAAGGAGCTGGCCGCCGAGCGCGAAAGCGCCGCGATCGAGCTCGCCCTGAGCATCAAGGATCTGCCGGCCGCGGAGCGGGAAGCGAAGCTGGCCGAGTTCCGGGCGGAGAGTGAAAAACAGGGCCTGGCCCTCCTCACTCCCGAGCAGCAAACGAAGCTGAAGCAGGCGCAGGTCTCCAAGGCGGGCGTCCAGGCCTTTGCCGATCCGACCGTGGCCGAGCAACTGGGACTCTCCGACGAACAAAAGTCAAGAGTCGCCAGCCTGCTGAGCGAACTGAAGCGGGCCACCACCCAAGGAAGCGAAGCCCAGCGCCGCTTTGCCCAGGCTCGCCTCGAACGCGATCTGGTGGCCGTCC
Source organism: Planctomycetota bacterium (assembly GCA_023430365.1). Taxonomy (GTDB): domain Bacteria; phylum Planctomycetota; class Planctomycetia; order Pirellulales; family Pirellulaceae; genus JAEZAS01. Next base: position 4,634 of record JAEZAS010000458.1, on the reverse strand, counting down.
TCTCGCCGGAACAGAAGGCCAGCTGGCAGAAGCTGACCGGACGCCTCGCCGCTGACGCGGCCGTGCCGATGGCCTCCGACACCCCCGCCCCAGATAGCGAACCGACCACCGACGCCCCCGGCGACAAACCGGCAGCAACCGCGGACACCACCCCCAAGCCGACAGCTCCGCCGTCGCCCGCCCCCTCGGCCACCGCCGGCCAGGCCCCACAGACGCCCCCCGCCGCTGCCGCTGCTCCCCGCACCGGCGACGTGAAACTCAAGTTCCAGTTCCGTTATGCCCCGTGGAAGGACGTGCTCGACTGGTTCGCCGAACAAGCTGACCTCTCGCTCGTGATGGACGCTCCCCCGCAGGGCACGTTCAACTACAGCGACAACCGCTCCTACACCCCCGCCGAAGCAATCGACCTGCTCAACGGCGTGCTCCTGACGAAGGGCTACACCCTCGTCCGCCGCGAGCGGATGCTGATGCTCGTCAATCTCGAAGATGGCGTACCGCCGAACCTGGTTCCCCAAGTTGATGTGACCGATCTCGACAAGAAGGGGGAGTTCGAACTGATTAGCGTCCTCTTCCAGCTGAACAAGATGACTCCGGAAGAGGCGGAGCCGGAAATCCGCAAGCTGATCGGCCCTCAAGGCGCGGTTGTCATGCTTCCCAAAGCCCGCCAGGTGCTCGTCACCGAAACGGCTGGCAAGCTCCGCACGATCCGATCGGTGATCGAGGCTATCGAGAATCCTCCGGCCCCCAAGGACGAGGCCGTAGCGGTGGTCGCACTGCAGTTCGTTACGCCGACCGAGTTTCTCTTGGTCGCCCGCCAATTGCTCGGAATGCCAGAGAACGTCAATTCGACGCCTGACGGCACGCTGCGTATCGCCGTGGACGAACTCGGCAACCGCATTCTCGCCACCGGCAAGCAGGAACGACTCGAACGACTTCAAGAGATCGTCAAGTTGGTCGACGTCGGCACCCCGGGCGACGAGAGCGCGGGCGGACCCATCGAACAGCCGCAGCTCGAAGTCTACAGCGTCACCAGCGCCGACCCCGCGGCTGTGCTGCAGGTGATGCAGACGCTCATGTCTGGACTTCCCGACGTGCGGCTCACGACCGATCCCAAGACCGGCAACCTCGTGGCGCTCGCGAAGCCCTCGCAGCATGCCACGATCAAGGCGACCCTCGATCAGCTACAGCGAGATGGCACCCAGGTCGAGGTGATCAAGCTCCGCCGCCTCGATCCTCAGGCCGCTGTGCTCGCGATCAACAAGCTCTTCGGCGGTGGCGACGACAAAGCAGCCGCGAACGGCCCCAAGGTCGACGCGGATCCGACCTCGATGCAGTTGCTAATCCGCGGCAACGCGGCTCAGGTGTCGCAGATCAAGGATTTGCTCACCAAGATGGGCGAGACCGACGATGCCCCGCTGGACGAGACGGTAGAACGCTCGAATGTCCGCATCCTGCCGCTGACCGGCCGGGCGATGGAAACGGCCCTGGACCAGATTCAGGGTGTCTGGCCGACGCTCCATCGCAACAAGATCCGGATCGTGCGACCGTCGCAGTCGGCGCCGCAAATTCGCACCCGCGGCGTTCCCCCGCTCGACGCCGAAACCGAAGAAAACGACCCGCTCAACTTTCTGAACGACCCAGCCTTGGACCTCGATCGTCCGACGCGGGAGATGCTCGAGCAGATGTTGCCTCGCGAAAACTCGCGATCTTTGCGAGTTCCCCCGGAATCGCTGCGGACGCCTCCCGAATCACTCCGCACGCCCCCCGCGAACCTGCGCAACCGTCCCGAGGCTCCGCCCGTGGAAGCCCCGCCGGACGAGACGCGGGCAAAGGCTCCGGAGTCCGACAAGTCCACTCACCGCCTGCCGACTTCGGCGGGCCGCTTTCATTTCGTAGCTCAGATCGGCCAGACGCAGAATCAGAATCAAGCGTCTCCCGAGCCACCAGCCAGCGCACCGCCTCCGGCCGCCGGCATTCGACCCGAAGTCGAAGGCGCCCCGGCTGACGAACCCGAAAAGAAAGAGTCGGTCCCTGGGGCCGAGATCGTGGTGACGGTCGGTCCAGGGGGCATCATGATCGCGTCAGAAGATCTCGACGCCCTGGATGATTTTGAAGAGCTGCTTCGCAGCGTTTCGGATACGACGGCGGTTGGCGGTCGGGAGTACACCGTTTTCTACTTGCGATACGCTCGGGCGGAAGTGGCCTCCACGTTGCTGCAAGAAGCCATCGGCGGTGGGCTGCCGAGCGACGATGACGGCGGTGGCGGAAGCCTGATGGGCGACATTGCGATGAACATGATGGGGGACGCTGGCGGCGGACTGCTTGGCGGACTCCTCGGCTTGGGTGGCGGAGGAGGGGGTGGCGGTTCCACTTCGTCCAGCACCTCGAGCTCGGGTGTGAGCATCATTCCGGATCCTCGGCTGAACGCCCTGATGGTGCTCGCCAACCCGAAAGACATCGACATGATCGAGCAGCTCCTGCAGGTCATCGACCAGCAGGCCAGTCCCGAGAATGTTCAAACCGTGGCCGCGCCCCGGTTCATCCCGGTGCGTAACTCGGATGCGGCTGAAATCGCGACGGTGGTGCGACAAGTCTACGCCAGTCGTCTGGCAGCCGACGCCAGCCAGCCACGTCAGCCATCGCCCGAAGACCTGATCCGTGCTCTGCGTGGCGGTCGGGGCGGCGGCCGGGGTGGCAGCGGCGGCCAGAGCAATCGGGGTGAAGAACAGAAGATGACGATCGGCGTCGACACGCGCACCAACTCGCTGATCGTATCCGCTCCGAATTACCTGTACGAAGAGGTCAAAGCCCTCGTCGAAGAACTCGACTCCGCAGTCCTCACTTCGGACGAGACGGTTCGCGTCGTGACTCTCAAGCGGGCCAATGCCGACCTGGTCCAACGGTCGCTTGTCTCGGTACTTGGCGATTCGGTCACCACGAATCGCACGAGCAGTTCGGGCTCGTCGAATAGCTCCCAGAGTCGCTCGGGTTCGAGCAGCCGGCGCGGCGGTGGGTCCAGCGATTCATCTCGTCAAATGCAGGGTATGCAGCAGCAGATTGAGATGTTCCGCAACCTTCAACGAGGTATGGGGGGTGGTGGCCGAGGCGGATTTGGTGGCAGCGGCGGCCGACGAGGACGCTAAGGCTCTTCCAGGCAGCGTCTGGCGAGAAACGGAGGGAAGAAGACGATGAATTTGAAACGATGGATCGCATCGGGACTACTTTTCGCTGCAGGCGCAGGAATCACCGCCGGTCTTGATGCGCAGGAGCGCGAGGGCAGACGGCGTGGCTTTGATCCCTCCGAGTTCCTGAAAGGAATGGACCGCAACGGCAACGGCATGATCGAGCCGGACGAAATGTCCGAGCGCGGCCGCGGTTTCATCCAGCGCGCGGCGGAACGATCCGGCCTCGATATGAGTCAGCCACTACCCATCGACAAGCTCACGGAAAGCTTCGGCCAAATGCGCCAGGAGCGCGAGCGAGACGGAGGCTCCTTCCGTGGCCGTGGTGGTGATGACGACCGACGACGCGATGACGAGGAGCGAGACCGCCGGTCGGACGAAGGTCGGGATCGCGATCGCTCTCGCTCCGATTCGTCGCGCGCTCCGGAACCTCGCACGCCGGGCTTCGGTGTACCCGATGCGGCCCCCAAAGCGCCGGGATTCGACGTGCCGCTGGGACAGGACAACGCCCTGATCGAAAAACGGTTCGAACGCCGAGTTATCGACTACGTCGAACAAATGCTCCGCGAGCAGGACACCAACAAAGATGGCTATATCGACAGCATCGAGTGGAAGGCTGGCCGCTGGTCGACGCCGCCCGAAACGAGCGACACCAACAACGACAAGCGCCTGAGCAAGCTGGAGCTGTGCGTTCGCATCGCGAAGCGCTTTGGTGGCGACCGTGAGGCGCCCGGAGGAACTGGCGCCGGTGGTCCCCCAGCAAGCGGCTCGTCGGGCAGCGGCTCGTCCAACTCATCGCCGGGTGGATCAGGAAGCGGCGACGGCTCCAAGTTCCGGGCCTATGCGGAAGGGCTCATCAAGCAACACGACGCCGACAAAAGCGGCATGCTTGAAAAGAGTAAAGGGGAGTGGGACAAGCTCAAGGACGATCACCGAGCTGCCGACTCCAACAACGACAGTGTGATTACGCTCGACGAAATGGTCGTGAAGCTGCAGGCCTACAGCGGCGGATCGTCGGGCAGTTCTTCCTCCGCCGGCCATTCGTCGCGGGGCGGCTCCAGCCGTTCGCAATGGTGGAAAAAGGACGCTACCGCCAAGGAAGAGCCCAAGAAGAGCTATCGTTTTCTCTCGCCCACCGAGCGGTTGCCCAAGGGTTTGCCGGATTGGTTCGCACGCAACGATGCCGACGGCGATGGGCAGATCATGATGGCTGAGTACGCCGCCGCCTGGACCGAGGCGGCCGCCCAGGAGTTTCTCAAGTACGACCTGGACGGCGACGGTGTGATCACACCGGCTGAAGCCCTGAATGGTGGTTCCAGTTCCAGTTCCAGTTCCAGTAGCAGTTACAGTTCCGGCAGCAGCCGCGGTTCCTCGTTTGGGCGCTAGTGTTTAGCTGGCGTCTCACGAACGGAAACCAATTCTCCCGGATGGGCGGGCCCCCCCCCCAGGGGG
>JAEZAS010000447.1 GCA_023430365.1 Planctomycetota bacterium | reverse complement strand
GACCTACTCCGCATGCGAGCCATTTATCGCTAAAAGCAAAAGCCCCACGACGTTCGCCAAACGCCAGCGAGAACAAGACAAGCGCCGCAAAGCCAGCGATAAACTCGCCCGGCGTGCCCGCCGCAAGGAAGAGAACCTTCGCTCTCGCGAAACCGACCCCGCCGACGACCAGGGGCCCGAGCTCACTTAGCCATTCGTCTTCAAGGCCGAGCCCTAATCGCCCCCTCGGCCACTAAGACCGCCAACGGCTGAACCACAATCCGGCGCCGAGAACACCTCCACATCGGCGCCCGCCACCCGTGCATCTTCATCGCACCGATGGCAGCCGGCGTTCCCGGCCTCATCGCCAAACGCATTGCCGCGCCTCAACCTCGGCACTCCCGCAAACTTTCTTTCTAGCTCGCGGTCGCAATCCGTGCGTGGCAGTTAGGGGCGGGGACCGTCGCAGGCTTAATCTCGGTTTCCGACGCAATGCACCGACCTGCAACAAGGTCCATATTCTTGTGGCATCTCATTGTCACCACCAAGGATTTAATCCTAGTACTTTGGAAAATATTGATAGTTGACTTCCTGTATGGCGCGTTATGCTATCGGTCCCACCTACCCCCACTGCCGAGGGTGAACCATGGAATCCAACAACGCGTCCAACTTCATTTGGTGGCTCTTAACCATTACCACATTGGGCGGGCTTTTCTTTGTGAAGGCCGCACCGGCGGAGAAGGAGACTCCCAAGCCGGCCGTGATCGCCGCCACCGAAAAGAAACCCCAAGACTCTGAAGAAACAAGTTCCACAGCGCGAGTGCTGGAACCGCTCCGGCAATTCATGGGGTGCCCTGAAACCGAACTCCCCAGTAGCGACACTCACTTCGTCTCAGAGCCGCTGCCAACCGACGTCGCTGAGCGATCAAATCCCGCACGCCAATCATCCTGGGATTCTTTTCGCGGTCAGATCGGAAAATGCGCCAGCAGCATCGACTGCCTGATCCTCACCGTCGCCGATCCGAAGGACACCCGCACCAACTATCGCTTCGACATGCATATCGATGCGTTGCACAAAGCTGTGCAGGCCGACAGTTTCACGCTCGATAGCTATTACCTTCCTTGGCAGACTCAAGATAACCGACCACTGCATCGCACCGAGCCGGGCCTGATCTTATATCGAAAGCGCAATGGCGATGCCATGTGCAAACTCCTCGCCATCTTCCTGGTCGGCGAGACACAAACATCAGGCATTCAGAAGGCCGCCTTCGCCAAGGCAATCAACCTGATCACCGAGCTCAACCGCACCACGTTCGACAGCAACTCACCGGGCTCCAAGAAAACGGCGAAGCCCTCGCCCGGCAAGCAAGAGGTGTACATCGCAGGCCCCATCTTTTCAGGATCAGCCGATTCTCTGGCCGTCGCACTCAAGACGGCCCACGAGAAATACAAGCTGAAGTTCACGGTCATCACCGGCTCGGCAAACTACATCAACATCGGGCGCTTTGAAAAGCTCACCAACAACAGCGCCAAACTCCACATGACGATTGGCAGCGGGAGCAAGTTGAAGGACGCCCTGATTGAATATGTCCTGGAGAAAGAGCGAAAGCCCAACGTACCCATCGCATGGCTAACGGAGTTCAATACGGGGCCAGGCTCCCACGCTCTGCACGCGAACCACCCCCCAAGCTACCTAGTTAAAAACGGCCAATCCACCCAATCCACGGTCGCGAAAAATGGTTATCGGGTGGAGATGCATGAGTTCATATTCCCTGCCAACATCTCCGGTCTCCGGGATGCTTTCAACAAAGCCAGCCACGCTAAACCCCGAGAATTGAGCCTGTCCGAGGCGCGACACCGCCTCGAGATTTCCAACTCCGAAACGGCCAGCGCCGTCGACTCTCCGCGCACCGAGACACCGCTGCTCACCGCACCCACGGCGGAGATCCTGATCAGCCAGATCCTCTCCACGATCCACCAGCGCCAGATTCGCTACGTCGGGATCTCGGCCACCGACGCGCGCGACCCGGTTTTCTTCGCCGAACTGATTCGCCGACATTGTCCAGGTGTCCAGATCATGCTCGTGTCACCGGACATCATCCACCTCCATTCACAGTACCGTCGCAACCTCCAAGGCGCCTTAGTGGCGTCTTCCCACTGCCTCACGCCCGAAGAGCAGAACTGGTGCTACCCTGGCGGCTATATCGGAGAAGGTCGCCGTCGCTACACGCTTTTCTCCAGCCAGTCGAACTGCGGCATCTACAACTCGCTCATCTTTCTTCGCGGCTTGCAGAGCGGGGCCTTCACATGCAAAGACCGCCAGATTTCCAGGCCCAAGGAGGATGAGAACAAGAAAGACGAGAAGGACGAAAAAAACGAAGCCGACAACAGCCGACTGCTTCCGCTGGCGTATGGCTCCCCCTTGGATACTGAACCCTCGAAGCCATGCATCTGGATCTCGCGCGTCGGCAGCTCCGCCTTCGTACCCATCACCACTAAAGATCCGGACACCAAAGAACTGCTCGACGCCTCCGGCCTCGAGCCGCGGCTGACTTCCTTCAAATCGAGCTTGCCGCCCGGCTGCCGGCTGATGGCCAGTCTGTGGATTCTTGGTTCGATCGTTCTGCTCGTCGTCACCACGCGCGAGCATAGCGGCTGGGCCTCGCCGCTCAGCGCCAGCGACGATTGGCCGAGCAACTACGTCGTTTTCGCCTACGTCTGCCGAGCCATCATCGCCGGCGCGATGGCCTTCACCCTCCTGTTCTTCTGGCTCCTGGCGTTCGCCCCCATCGTTATCTCTCGCTCGTTGAAGGAAAGCGCCTGGTTCGACCTGACCATCCTAGTCGGCGCGTCGGTAGCGATCGTGATGGTCGCCGTGATGTATTGGAAGGACATCCAGCTCGCCCTCCAAGTCGCATTCCGCCAGGCCCAGGAAGCGCGCTCGTCGACCAATCCGGGGCGGCGGCTGAACACGGCGCTGTTGGTCGCCCAACTGGTTGCGGTGGCGGTTCTGCTGGTGCTGACCGGCATCGGCATCGCTACGGTCATCAACCAGGCAATCGAGTTCCGCGATCGGGCGTTTTATCTGCTGTGGTTCACGTCGTCCAATGATCTCTCCGCGGGTGCCTCGATGCTTCCCGCCGTCCAGGCCCTGTCCCTGGTCACCATCCTGCTCAGCTACGGACTGCTGCATCAGATCTATTCGCTCCGCCGCGACCGAATCATCCCCATGCCGCGCTCGGGACAACTCGCGCCGACGGCCGAAGAGATCAACGCCACGCGAGCCGCCTTGCTGTTTCCGCTCCTGTGTCACCATTTCGTTCCCAACGAAGCATCCGCCCCCGACCAACCCCGCGAAACTCCACGGCCCGACTACCTCAGCATCGGAATGCTCCTGGCGATCGTCGCTTGGTGTCTCTACGGCCGGACACAGTTGCCCCCCAGCGACTACTTCAGCGTCCCGGTCAGCCTGATCTACGTCATGTTTTTCGCTCTCGCGTCCTACTGGTTCGTCCGCGTCATCAAGCTCCAAAAGCTCTCCGACCTGCTCGAACGAGTCACTACCAACGCACGCCGCGACATCGACTGGGAACACGCCTTCAAAGCCAGCCATGTCAATCTGAGCGGACTGCAAGACCTCCTCTGGCACGCCAGCCGGCCCAACCCGCGCGATCGCAACGCCGCCGTGCAAAAACTGCGCGACGCCGAACCTTTCTTCCGCGGCGAAGCCGAAATCAACCTCTATGCCATCGACATGCAGATGTTCATTCGCCAGATCTGCGTGCATATCAAACGCCTCGTCCTCGGCCTGATCGCCAGCGCCGTGCTCCTGTTCGTCGCCGCCCAATCCTATCCGCTCTATCTCCATCCTCTGCTGCGTCTGACCGCCTCGTTCGTGCTCTGCGCGATCGGCGTGATCATCGTTCTGGTCTACGTCCGCCTCGACCGCAACGCCGTGGTCAGCGCCCTGGTCGGCACCAAGCCGAACGAAATCGAACTCAACTGGACGCTCGCCCGCGCGGTCGCCCCCGGTTTGCTCCTGGCCTTCGCCGCCATCCTGAACCAGACCTTCCCGGACGCCACCCACTGGCTCATCCAGTCGCTCGAACCCCTGCGGGGCGGCTAATTCGCCTTGGCGCCGACCAAACCCGTGCCAACCTGCACTCGCACGAGGCCCTTCGCCTCGTGCCGGAGCCACCCAACTGCCTTCCCGCGCGCCATTCACAATCCTTCGCGCGCAAATATTGCAACCAACCCGCCCCTCACTAAACTATCAAGCCAACAACCCGCTCTGCTCGCAATCTCACGTCTTGAGGGACACCATGATCGCCTTGCTTGGTTCGCTGCTCGCTCTGGTCGGGGCCATTTGGATCGCTGTGATCGCCTTTCAGAACGACGACATGATCTGGGGCATCGCCAGCATCTTCTGCGGCATCGCCGCCGTCATCTATGGCGTTCAGCAATTCGACCAGGCCAAGATCCCGCTCGCCTTGCTCGTCGTGGGCACCCTCATCGGCGTCGCCGGACGGGTGATGGCGATTCAGACCTCCTCTTCCTTCTGACAACCTCCACGCGCACCCAGCCACACTTCGCCCGTGCGCCAGCTTCTTCTCCGCGGCGCTGCCCCACGGCTGGCTCCACCTCCACGGACTGCTTCACAATCTCCTCCATCATCGACTCCCCGGCGCTCTGCCGGGTGAGTCGCTCTAGCGCCCGCGCGTCGCTGCACTCGTCCCGCCCGCATTGCCCATCTCTCCCGCACAGCCTCCCACTTGCGGGCGTAATTCGCCGCAGCGCCTCCGATTTGAGAGGAGCCTCACGCCGCAAAAACCTATAATTCATGGGAGAGACTTCTCTCATTTCGCAGCCCGCCGGTCCGGGCAATGTCGGCTGCCCCGATCGCAAACGGACCGGCGACCCAGTAGGAGGCGCCCAGGACATGCCCCCCAGGATCGATTGCCAGTATCTCGGCCTGAAGCTCAACTCGCCGGTGATCGTCGGCGCGTGCCCGCTCACGATCGCTCCCGAATCGCTACGACAAATGGCCACCAGCGGCGCCGGAGCGATCGTCCTCCCCTCGCTCTTCCAGGAGCAGTTCGCCCCGCCGCACCAGCCCGCGCTCGATCGCGAGTCGTCCGAGTTCCTCCAAACCTACAACGGCGGACCCGACCAGTACCTGCCCCTCCTGCAACAAGCCAAGCAGGCCAGCTCGCTCCCGGTCATCGCCAGCCTCAACGGCTATCGCGCGGGCGAGTGGCTCGATTTCGCCCGCTCGATCGAATCCGCCGGCACCGACGCCCTCGAGCTGAACATTCAGCCGACGATCGTCAGCGCCCACCAATCGTCCGCCGAGATCGAAACCGCTCTCGTCGAGCTCGTTCGCCAGGTTTGCTCGATGGTCTCGATTCCCGTCGCCGTCAAACTGTCGCGCCATTTCACCAACCCAGCCAACCTGGCTGAGCGTCTGCAGCAAGTCGGGGCGGCGGGGCTGGTGCTGTTCGCGCACGAGGTGAAGTGGGACGTCGCCATCGAACGTCTCCGCTGGACCTCGCACTGGGAACTCACCCCGATCGACTCGCTCGGTCCCACGCTCGCGGGCATCATCCAAACCCGCGTCGCCGATCTCCGACTGTCGATCGCCGCCAGCGGCGGCATCCGCTCCGCCGAAGACGCCGCCAAGGCCATGCTCGCCGGCGCCGACGCCGTGATGATCGTGTCGGAAATCTACCGCAGCGGCCCGACCGCCATCGGAACCATCATCTCTGGCCTCCAGCGCCACCTGGAAGCCGGCGGCTTCGCCACACTCGCCGACTTCCTCGCGGCCCGACCGACCGCCGAACGTCGCACCCGGCACGAAGCCCGTTTTGACTACCTCGACCCCCTCACGCGTTCCGATCGCTACCACGACCCCACGCCCCAGCCCGGCCTGCCGTCGGGCGACCGCTACGGGCACAAGGACTAGCCCAGCGTCACTCCTTCGATCGCCTTCGCCCGCTGCGAGCTCCGCCAATCGCCTCGCGGCGGCCCCTCTTCGCGACCTCCATCTCGCCAGACTTACGATTACACAGCCCACCGCTTGCTGTTCAAAATTACCCGGGGTTTTTCACCACCCAACCACCCCCCAGGGGACCCCAACTCGGTGAAAAACCTCCCGAAATTTTGAACACCCACTAACCATCTGGCTAAACGTAAGTCCCCGCGTCGCATCCCTAGCGAAATCCATCGGAAACCACCTCCCGAGCGCTCCCCCGTCGCCTCCGCGGTGAACCAAGCCACCCACTGCACTCCTCCCCTTTGCGTCTCCGCGCCTTGGCGTCTTCGCGTCCGTAACACAATCCCCAGCCCACACCCAGCCCCAGCCAAAAACCCAGTTCCCACGCACCCCAACCAACCGCACCCTGCAACTTACAGACTTCTCACAAGTTTGTCAATAACACCAAGATCCCACCAGCACGCTTCCCGGCGGACGTAACACCCTCGTCAACACTCCCGCGCACAAATCTCCCCTCCGCTCGATCCGCGGGCTAAACTGGGGGCCTCCAATTCAACCCGCCCTCAAGCCGGAGCTGTCTCGTGCGTCCTTTCACCTCTCGGGCGTTCGTCCTCACCGCCGCCGCAGTCCTGATCGTGCTTTGCGGCATGCCATCCGTCTTGCTTGCCGATCCGCCGGGCCCCGACAGCAAGCAGGCCGCCCTCGAGCAGGAATACCAGGCCAAGATCCGCGAGCTCGCCCGCCTCCGCGACCAGATCGATCGAGTTCTCCGCGACCTCGATCGCAAACCGCCAGCGACCGACGCCGATCCGCAGCCCCGCCCAGCCACACCGCCGGCCGATTCTCCCGTCGCGAAGCCCACCGACATCGCCGCGCTCAAGCTCGACCGCGTCGGCAGCTACGGCGGCGGCTTCGCCTACAACATGACGATCGGCTGGGAGTTCACGACAACCAGCCCGCTCGAAGTCACGCAGCTCGGCGTCTGGGATTCCGACAGCAAAGGACTCGCCGGCGAAATGCCGGTCGGCCTCTGGGACGCCTCCGGCAAACTGATCGTCTCGGCCCAGCTCCCCGCCGGCGACAAGGCGCCGCTGATCGACCAGTTCCGCTACGTCACGATCAAGCCGACCACGCTCGAGCCTGGCCAGCGCTACGTCATCGCCGCCCTCTACGGCCCCAAGGCCCAGGAACACACCATCACCGGCGGCGCCAACTACTCCACAGCGGCGCCGATCCGCTGGCTGAAGTCCCGCCGGGCTAAAACCGAGGAACTCGCCTTTCCCGAAGGCGGGCAGTCCGACCCCGACCTGCCCGGCAGTTTTGGCCCCAATTTCCTCGTCACCGCGAAGGACGCCGAAGGGACGCGCAACTTCTATCGCCTCCGGATGGTCCCGCAGCCTCCCAAGATGCAGGCCGTAATGGTCCCCGAACAGGCCGACGGCTCGCATCGCGAGGACCCGATTCTCAACGTCAGCCTCTACGCCCGCCCCGACGGCAAACTCACGCAGGTGATGCTCGACGACCAGCCACTCGGAATCGGCGACCAGGCGTATCAGCGGCTCGCCGAGCTCCTCAAGCAACGCTCGCAGCAGCGGACCCTCGTCCCGCCGACGCTGCGCGTCGCGAGCATGCCGCAGGTGAGGGCAGGGGACCTGCAAACCGCCATGGCGGTCGTTAGCAGCCGGCACTACAACCCGCTCGGGCACGGCGGCTCGACGCGCGACGTCGAAGTCACCTCGCTCTACAACGCCCGCACGCCCCAGCCGCAAGCGGGCGGCAAATTCGTGGCCCCCGACCGCTTCCGCGACGCCGGCGACTACATCGAGGACCGCTGGACCGGCCTCCTCTGGCAAAAGGACGGCACAGCCTCGGCGAAGCTGAACTTCTACGAGGCCAAGGACTATGCCGCCACGCTCGAACTCGGCGGCCTCAAAGACTGGCGAGTCCCCCGGATCGACGAACTGGCGACGATCTACCCCGCCACGTACGAGCCGTTCACCCACACCAAATACACGCCCAACCAGTGCTGCAGCGGCCCGGATGAATTTGCCAGCTACTGGACCTCCCAGCTCGACACCCGCCTGCCCGACTACGCCTTCGTCTACCAGTGGTACGCCCGGGGAGGCGCCAACAACTGCTACGCCAGCAAGAACTACGCCTACGTCCGCTGCGTCCACGATCCCGTGACGCAGCCGGCGGCGGAGTGAGCGGGAGCGCAGAACTCAGAGAGCAGAGAGCAGAGGTTAGAGATTAGAGGTTAGAGAGCAGGGGACATCGACGAGATCGAAGCGCCGGCTGGGTGGCAGGCCGTCGCCCCCAGGCGTCGGCATGAGCCCCGCGAGAAACTTCCGACTCCCTCGCAACGGCCCCGCAGCCAGACCCGCCGGGCGCCACTGCTGGCTCGCCCAGCAGTGCCG
>JAEZAS010000409.1 GCA_023430365.1 Planctomycetota bacterium | reverse complement strand
ACGTCACCAACGGCGAAATCGGCTCACCGTTCCAGGTCAACGCCATCATCCTGGAATCGACCGCGGCAGGCGGCAGCCTGGTGACCGATCCCTACACGGGCGGAACCTCGCTCTTCATCCGCGGCACCGGCGGCTCGGACGTAATCACCGTGCTGCCCGTCTTCACCCGGGCAAACACCTATCAGGTGCTCGTCAACGGTCGCGTGCAAGGCCCGTTCACCCTCTCCGCTCCGGGCGTGGGACGCCTCTACATCCAAGGCCTGTCCGGCAATGACGTGATCGACGTCGGCGTGCTAACCCGACACGACGCCTTCGTCAGCGGTGGCGCCGGCTTCGATGTGATCCACGGCGGCGAAGGAAACGACGTGCTGCTCGGCGAGCAAGGAACCGACACGCTGACCGGCCGAGGCGGTCGGGATCTGCTGATCGGCGGTCTGGGCTTCGATGTGCTCAACGGCGGCTATCCCACGTCGTACCCGAACTCGGACGAGAACATTCTCATCGGCAACCGGACGGTCTACGACAACGATTTCGACGCCCTGAACGCCATCATGGCGGTTTGGACCGCGAACGAGTCGTTCGCCACCCGCACCCAGAGTTTGGCTTCGGGCCTGACCACGCCGCTCGGAGTCGTGCTCGATTCGAGCACCGTGCTCAACGACGCGGCGATCGACACGGTCATCCGTGGCCTGGGCTCGAACTGGTTCCTGGACTACGAGACGTTCACCCTGCGGAAAGACCTGCAGGTCCGCATTCCTGGACTCGACCGTGTGAATTAGCCAGCCGTTTGCTGCTGAGCAAGAAACCATGAAAGCCATGCCGGGCAATGCCCGGCATGGCTTTTTTCGTGTGCTGGTAAGACTGCTCTACCTGGACCGTAACGCTTTAGCGATACGGAACCGACGACGGGGGCGACGGGTTGGGCATCGTCTTGGCCGGCGGCGGTGCGATGGCGCCCGTGTCACGCGCCAGATGGGTGATGGCAGGAAGAGCGCCGATCACCAATTGCAACTGCGTTCGCAGCGATTGCCTGGCCCGGGGCTCAATTCCCGGCAACTCCGCCACGACCGAATCGAGCCACAGCCGCTCATCGGGCACGCTGGCAGCCAGTTCCGCCAGCCCTTGAAGGTGATCCCAAATTGTCTTTTCCGTTGCCATGCGTCCTCCAAGTTCCGAACCGGGCGAGGACCAAGATGGATGGACAGCGCCGACGTTTCACAGCCTTCAGTATGACGCACCCGGGGTGAATAGGTAGGGCCTAACTTCGATGCGGCCACTGAACGGCACTGTCACTCGCGTGGGAGTACGAACGAATGGGGTGGCACGCCCTGAACGAAGTGAAGGGCGTGGACGCCGCAGCCAGTTGCTTGCCACGCCCTTCGCTGCGCTCCAGGGCGTGCCACCCGGCCAACTCGGCGGACTCAGGAACGGATATAAGCGGTCATGGCGAGTCCCACTCCCAGGACCGACATCAGCGCGAACACACTGCCGAGCGACAAGCGCCGCTCCCGCAGTTGGCGGCGATAGACTCCCACCCACGTTGCCAACCCAATCAGGATCGGCGAAAGGGGCATCAGCCGCATCAGCATGCCGTCCGACGCCAGGACAAGGACGACCCACGCGCCCCACATACCGGCCGACAGCCACAGCAGAGTCTTGAGGTAGCTGGTGCTCGCCCAGCCGAGCGCCACGCGCGCCAGAACCGCGGTAGCGAGCGCCAGGCTTAGACCGCCGGCAACATATAGCTCGAATCTCGGGCTCGGCGGCCCATTGTCTCCCCAAACGAACATCCAGCCTAGCAAGCCAACGATTGGGTACAACCAGGACGTGAGAGTGATGCAGAGCGTCACCCCCACAAGCAATCCTTGCCAGAGCGGAGCCCGTTCGGCTGGGCCGTCTGCTGGCGGGGCGAACAGGGCGAAGCCCACCAGGACGACGATAATCAGCACGACAACCAGCAGGATCAAAAGGGTTAGCTCGGACATCACGATCCTTGAATGGGAAACTGGCTGGATCTGCGAGAGCCCCGCCGTCTCAATCGCACAGTTGCTGCCGCGCGTGGTCCGCCCAAGGGCTCGTCTGGTCGTGCTCCAGATACGTCCTCCACCAGCGGCGAGCTTCCTGTCGGCGGCCCAAGCGTTGGAGGATGTCGGCCAGGTTGTAGATCGCGTCGGGATAGTTGGGGCGGAGTTCGATCGCGCGGTTGACGGCGGCCACGGCGTCGTCGGTCTCGTCGATTTCCGCCAGGGCACAGCCGAGATTGGACCAGGCTTCGGCATAGTCGGGGTCGATCTCCACCGCCTGCCGAAATCGCTCCACCGCGGCTTCATAGCGAGAGCGGGCAAAGAGCGTATTGCCGAGGTTGAAGCACACCTGGGCATCGGGGCCAAAGGCGAGCAACCACTGCCGATAGGCCTGCTCGGCGGCGGGGTAGTCCCCTGCGTTCTCCGCTTCCAGCGCCTGATGAAACAGATCGTCGGCATCCGGCAGCGGCGGCTGAAAGCGAACCGAAATCGCGCCGGCCGGCTCGTCGGCGTCGTCGGCAAAAAACTCAAAGAGCTTTTGTCCGTCGACCTGCACAAGCGAACCGTCGTCATCGCGAGCGACCAGCTTTCGCCCTTCGGTGAGCAATTCCAACTGGGTGAGCCAGTCGCGCGCATCCGGCAGCCAGGTTGCCAGTTGCCGCAGGCTCTGTCGCAGCCGCGCCGGAGTGATGCCAGCCGCCGTGAGCTCCTGCAGGCGTTTAATCGCTGAGATCTGGCGGAAGTCGAACCGCGGAATGCCGTGCACCGTATCCGCCGGTTCCAAAATGCCGGCCTTCAACCAGGCCTTGATCCGCTCCGGCTGAGTCGACGTCACTTCGGCCACACGATCGAGCGTGTAGCGCTGCCCGGCCGAGTCGCCGACGTCGCCCAGGCCAATGCGTTCGAGAAACACGTCCTCGCGCACGATTTCGACCGCGGCGCCGAGTTCCTGCATTCGCTGCGCTTTGCGGAGCTTGCCGCTCACGCGCCCATCGCGCCGCAGCGGCCAGCCGTTCAGTCCCACAACAAGCAGCGTCGTGTGACGCGTCACCCGCT
>JAEZAS010000343.1 GCA_023430365.1 Planctomycetota bacterium | reverse complement strand
CACTATCGGTTGCGGCGTGCCGCAGCGCGGCCCGCGGAGACGGTGCGAGCGGCTGAGTGATGGGGCTCTCGAGGGGGGCCTCGCGTCATTGGGGCGTGAATGTTTGGTAATGCGCCCTGCGATGCGGAGAACTAGCGTCAGATTCCTTGCCGGCCGGGTATCATTCGAAGAGTACTTTCTGCCACGCCTGCTGGATGCAAGGATCTGCCCATGTCTGCCAAAACCCGTGAACAACGCGAACGCGAACTGCTCGCCTTTCTGCCCCTGCGAAGCGGCAATTTGAAAGCGGAATACCGCCGTGTGCTCGCCCTGAAAGATGTGCCGCCAGGTACGCCGGCCGCCCGGATGATCATGGCGATTCTCGAACGGGAATATCCGACGGCGAATGTCGCTCCGTCGGCTGACGTCGCGATGTAGGTCCCGCGTTAGGGCCTCGGGCCCGAGCGGTGGTGTCTCCGTAGCGAGTGGTTTAAAGCTGCTTGCTTGAAATATTGACAAACTTGAAAATAGTTGGTATTCTTTGGGCTGGCGTCGGCCGGCCATCGCGATCACGTGTTGGGCCGTTGGCCGCTGCGCGTCTGGCCCTTCTCCTAAGGGGCCGCTCCGAGCCTTTGGCTGTCGGCGGAGCGGTTGTGCGAAGTGTTGTGAAGGCTCAGAGGGACAGGGTCGGTCGCGCGCAAGGGGTTGTGAAGGTTGGACAGCTGGTTTTCGTAAGAGTTGGCAGGTGAATGATTTAGGTGCGAACTGCCAGCGAGCGCATGTGTTGTACAACTATCGGTTGCCACCTGCCGCCATCCCCCTCCGCCGCACTTGCTGGTAGGGGGGCTCGTCGTTATGATTACTCGTTTCCCCTCAGCACATTTCGTCGATCTAGGGCGACTGGCGACCGATATCAAGAGGTCGCGGTCATCTGCCCCATTCGCACCGTAGGATTGTTGGCCATGAAAGAAGGCATTCATCCCAATTACGTCGAGACGCTCGTGCACTGCTCGTGCGGCAACGAGTTCAAGACGCACAGCACCCGCAAAGAGCTGCGGGTCGATATCTGCTCGGCCTGCCATCCGTTCTTTACCGGCAAGCTGAAGTTTGTCGACACGGCTGGACGTATCGAGAAGTTCCAGAACAAGTTCGCCGCCGGCACCTACGCCAGCCTGGCGAAGCCGAAGAAGGCCCCCAAGAAGGCTCCGGCTACGGAAGAAGCTTAGCTGCGTACCGGCCACCGGACGCGAGGTTAAGTGTTTTCCGGGGCTGGGCAGGGATGGTGGCGCAGGCGTCGTTTTCGGGCCTGCGCCGCTGCACGCGTTTCGAGCGGCGCAGCCCTTCTGCCTTGTCTCCGATCCAGGATTCGGAAAGGTAGAAGATCATGCGTGACATGCTGGAACAAAAACTCGGTCGCTTCGAAGAGCTGGAACGGCAGATGGCCGATCCAGAGATTCAGGCCAACGGCAGCAAGTTCTCCACCGCTGCCCGCGAGCACGGTTCGCTCGCCAAGCTGGCCACGAAGTACCGCAAGTTCAAGTCGCTCGTCGAAGAAGTCGCCGAGCTGACGAAGATGGCCTCGAGCCCCGACGCCGACGAGCGCGAGATGGCCGAGGCCGAACTCCCCGAAGCTCGCGCCAAGCGCGAAGCGATCTGGAACGAACTGCTGGAGCTCTCGCTCGGCGGCGAAGACTCGAACCGCACCCGCTGCGTGATGGAAATTCGCGCGGGAACCGGCGGCGACGAGGCGGCGCTGTTCGCCCACGACCTGTTCCAGATGTACAAGCGCCACGCCGACAAAAAGGGGTGGAAGTGCGAAATCATGGAAGCCAGCCCGACGGAAATGGGCGGCTTCAAGGAAATCATCCTGGCTTTCGACGGCGAAGGGGCCTTTCGCGAGCTGCAGTATGAAAGCGGCGGCCATCGCGTGCAGCGGGTGCCCGAGACGGAGTCGAAGGGACGCGTGCACACGTCGGCTGCCACGGTGGCGGTGCTCCCCGAGCCGGAAGACGTTGAAATCGAGCTGAGCCCCGATGATTACCGCGTCGACAAGTTCTGCGCGAGCGGTCCCGGCGGTCAGCACGTCAACAAGACTGAGTCGGCCATTCGCCTGACTCACTACGCGACCAACATCGTGGTCTCGATGCAGGACGAAAAGAGCCAGCACAAGAACCTGGCCAAGGCGCTCCGCATTCTCAAGAGCCGGCTGTACGACCACTATCAGCAGCTCGAGCACGCCAAGCGGTCGGCCGAGCGCAAGAGCTTGGTCGGCAGCGGCGATCGCAGCGAGCGCATCCGCACCTACAACTTCCCGGAAAACCGGGTCACCGATCACCGCATCGGTTTCACGCTCTACAAGCTCGACCAGGTGATCGCCGGCGATCTACAGCCGGTGGTAAACGCCCTGATCGAACACGACCGCAACGCCCTCCGCGAACAAATGGGCGGGCTGGACGAGTAAAAAAGAGTAAACAGTAGGCAGTTTACAGTTCACAGTAGGAGCCTGTTGCCTGCGGCGGTTTACTGTCTACTGTGAACTGTTTACTAAGAGCAGCAGTTAGTTTTTCACACACGGACGTATCCCATGAGTACCGCCGAGCCTTGGACTGTGGGACGTCTGCTGACGTGGACGACCGACTATCTGAAGAAGTCGGGTTCGGAGAGCGCTCGCCTGGACGCCGAGGTGCTGCTGGCTGAAGCGCGGGGCTGCGAGCGGATCATGCTCTACACGGCCTACACCGAGGAAGTCCCCGAAGACGTCCGGAACAAATTTCGCGCCCTCGTGAAGCAGCGGGCTGAAGGTTGGCCGGTGGCCTATCTCGTCGGCCGGCGGGAGTTTTTCTCGCTCATGTTCGAGGTGACGCCCGATGTGCTGATTCCTCGGCCTGAGACCGAGTTCGTCGTGACGGCGACGCTCGACGCGCTCAAGGAACGGTCCGCGGATCTGGGACCAGCGACGGTCGCCGATGTGGGAACCGGGAGCGGCGCCATCGCGGTGACGGTGGCGAAGCACGCGGCGGATGTCCGTGTCGTGGCGATCGATGTGAGCGAAGCGGCGCCGGCCGTGGCTCGTCGGAATGCCGAGCGGCATGACGTGGCGGACCGGATCAGTTTCCTGGTCGGTGACCTGTTGTCGCCCGCGCCAGCCGACGTGAAGTTCGCGGTCATTGCGGCGAACCTTCCCTATATCGGCACGGCGGAGGAAGGGACGGTTGTCGACGAAGTGCGCAAACATGAGCCGCACGTGGCCCTGTTCGCCGGAGAGGTCGGCGACGAATTGATTGCCAGGCTCATCCCGCAGGCCGCGGACAAGCTCGAGCCGGGTGGCTGGCTGATTCTGGAACTCAGCCCGATGCTCGCCGATCAAGTGGCCCAGCAGATTCAGGCGGATGGACGCTTCGAGCCCGCCTCGATCACGAAAGACCTCGCCGGCCTCGCCCGCGTGGTCAAGGCGAAACGCCTCGTAGGGTAGGCTTCCAGCCTGCCCGTGCTCTTGAATGACCAATGACCAAATCCCAATGACCAATTGGGAGGAGAATGCACGACCAATTCTTTGGTCATTGGTGCTTGGTCATTGGGATTTTTTTCCCGGGCAGGCTGGAAGCCTACCCTACGGTGACGGCGATTTCTTCTTCGTCTTCGACCTGGATCACCCGGCCTTGTACTTCGTACTTCGGCGGTTCGATCGGCTTGGGGCCTTCCCCTTCGTCGAGGCAGGTCCGGTTGCGGCCAGCTCGCTTGGCCTCCTTGGTGGCCAGGGCGACGCGGCGGAGCACATCATCGATGGTCTCCATATTACCGACTTCGATCGCGCCGCAGCTTGCGCTAAGCTCGAACTTGTTTCCCTGATAGTCGAACGTCACGGCTTCGAGCGACTGGCGCACGCGGTCGGCGGCCACGCTGGCGTTGCGCGGGCCGATGTCGCCGTAGAACAGCAGGAATGACTGTCCGCCGAGGCGGGCGTAGCGGTCAAAGCCGCGGTCCTTGCGAACCATGTCGGCCAGCACCTTGCCGAAGGCGTTCAACACCCGGTCGCCCGTGCGAGTGCCCAGGCGTTCGTTCAGCTTGCCGAAGCGGTCGATGTCGATCACGGCGACGCTCAGCAGCCGCAGCCGCTGCGGGTCGTCCTTCCACCAATCGTCGAACAGCAACTCTAGGCCGGTGCGATTGAGCAGCCCGGTCCCTTCATCGAATTGCTGATTGCGGTTGAGCGTGTGCAAACGCCCCTGAGCCCGCATCATCGTTGCTACATTGCCCTGGATCCGGTCACGTAGCACGTGGGCCAAATCGACCAGCCCGGCCAGGTGTTGGGCAATCTGGCGGGCGGCGCCGTCAATGTCGTCCGCTACATTCACGTCCGAGATGCTGGCGCAAATGGAATCGACTTGTCCTGCCTGGTCGAGCAAGAGCGGCTCGAGCCCCTCGGCCATGCTCTCGAACTGGTCGAGTTTGCCGCGCTTGGATTGCAGCAATTGGGCGGCGGTGTGCAACCGTTCAAGCCAATCCTGGTTGATCACTTTGAGGTCGCTCGCCGTCAGCGCCAGGCCATCGGCGCTGCGGCTAGTCTGGCTTTGCTTCAGGCGGCCTTCGGCAACGATCAATTGCTCGCGATACTTGCCGACCTCCAGCCGCAGGCTGTGTAGCAGCCCTTCGACGAAGGACTCGACGTGCACGCCGTCGCTCTTCAGTTCTTCCAGCCAGCTGCGCGGCAGTTCGTCGAGGGCGGATTCTTCGGCGGTCAGTAGGTTCTCGCGGGCGCCACGTGCGGAACTGCCAGGCGCTGATTCGGTGGAGT
>JAEZAS010000321.1 GCA_023430365.1 Planctomycetota bacterium | reverse complement strand
GGCGATGGGGCCCGCGTCGCCCTCGGGGTGGGGGCACGCTGGTACCAGCGCGCCGCCGAGCTGGGGGAACCAAGCTGCCAGGCTCAACTCGGCGAGTGTTACGAGCTGGGCAAAGGAGTCGAACAGGACCGCGAGCAGGCCCTCTTCTGGTACCAGCAGGCTCTCGACCAAGGTTTCGACGCGGTCCAAGAAGCGATCGACCGCCTGCAAAACCACTAGCCTGCGGATCACATCCGCCGGAAATTCCTCGCGAAGAGCCAGCGATTGCCGCGCGCCAATAGCCGGTGGCAAACCTGCCACCGGGCAACGCCGCGAGTTGAATTGTCTATGGCGAATCATCCGTGCGCAATGGAAGCTCCAGCTGCGGGGCGGGCTCGGAGGCAAGTTTGCCTCCGGCTACTCTCCATTGGCGTCGCTGACTCCTGTGCGGGACAAGCCCAGGAAAAAACTTGCCATCGCCTCGCCCGTCCGTCATGATTTCGAGCGACCGGCCAATCGAAGTCAGCAACCGCTCTGACGTCTGAAATCTGATCTCTGAAATCTAAGAACCCTCTCATCCCCGGCCTCTCCATGCCCAACAAACGAACCACCGCCGCTTCCTCCACCCGCCGCACTTTCTTGAAAGCTTCGGCCGCCGCAGCCGCGGTGACGCAGCTCGGGCCGACGATCCTCGGCGCCGAGGACAAGGCAGGCGCCAAGCCAGCCGTCGTCGGCGAAGGGCAGTACACCTACGAGTGCATTCACGGCTGGGGTGAAGTGCCGGACCACATCAAGTGGGGCGAAACCCACGGCGTGGCGATCGACGAAGCCGGGCAGATCTATATCAAGCATCGCTCGACGGCCAAGGAGCCGATGGACGCCATCGTCGTCTTCGATCCCGAAGGCAAATTCGTTCGCTCGTTCGGCAAGGAATACCACGGCGGCGGGCACGGCATCGACATTCGCAAGGAAGGGGGCGAAGAGTTTCTCTACCTCTGCGACGTGAAAAACAACCTCGTCGCCAAGACGAATCTCCAGGGTGAACAAGTCTGGACGAAGCGTAAGCCGGAAGAAGCGAACGTCTACACGGCGCCGACGCAGAAGTTCGTCCCCACAAACGTGGCCTTCGCTCCCGATGGCGGCTTCTACATTGCCGACGGCTACGGCTCGCACTACATCCACCAGTACGACAAGGACGCCAAATGGGTCCGCACCTGGGGTGGCGCGGGCAAGGAGCCGGGCAAGATGCAGACGCCGCACGGCCTGATGCTCGACAATCGGCCGGGCCGCGAACCGGCGCTGGTCGTTGCGGATCGGGCCAATGCCCGGCTGCAGTACTTTTCGCTCGACGGCCAGCACATCCAGTTCGTCGAAGGGCTGAGCTTCCCCGCCCACTTCGACATTCGCGGCGACGTGCTCCTCGTGCCCGATCTGCACGCGCGCGTGACGCTGCTCGATAAGGACAACAAGTTGATCACCCACCTCGGCTACGATCCGGAGTGGACCAAACAGGCTCTCGAGGGCTTCAAGATGCGCGGCAAGCCGGAGCAGTGGCAGGCGGGACGGTTCGTCCACCCACACGACGCCTGCTTTGACCGCGACGGCAACATCTTCGTCGCCGAATGGGTCGCCACCGGCCGCGTCACCAAGCTGAGAGCGGTCTAACGCTCAACAGCCGGCGGATGTGATCCGCCGGCTATATTTGCTTACCCGAAGCCGCCGGTGAGATACTTTTCGGTGAGCGGCTTTTTCGGCGTCTGGAAGATCTGCGACGTGGCGCCCCGTTCGATCAGGTCTCCCAGGTACATGAAGGCGGTGTAGTCCGCCACGCGGGCGGCCTGCTCCATGTTGTGGGTGACGATCAGCACCGTCACCTGATTCTTTAACGCGAAGATCATGTCCTCGATCCGGCTCGTCGCGATCGGATCGAGGGCCGACGTCGGCTCGTCGAGCAGCAGCAGTTCCGGATCGGTCGCCAGCGCCCGCGCCACGCACAATCGCTGCTGCTGACCGCCCGAGAGCTTGAACGCCGACTGGTGCAGCCGGTCCTTCACCTCGTCCCATAACGCAGCCGAGCGGAGCGCCGACTCGACTTTCTCTTCCAGCACCTGCCGGTCGCGCACGAATCGCAGCCGCAGGCCGTAGGCCACGTTTTCGAAGATCGACTTCGGAAACGGGTTCGGCTTCTGGAACACCATGCCGGTTCGCAGCCGCATCTCCATCGGATCGACCGACGGGCTCAGCAGGTCGACCTGGCTCGGGTAGAGAATGATGCTTCCCTGGTAGCGGTTGCCCGGATACAGGTCGTGCATCCGATTGAAGCACCGCAGCAGCGTGCTCTTGCCGCAGCCCGAAGGGCCGATCAGGGCCGTGACCGTGTTGTTGGGAATCGGCAGGGTGATTCCCTTCAGCGCTTCCTTCTGGCCGTAGAAGAAATGCAGGTCGCGGACTTCGGCTTTCAGCGGCGCACTGGTCTCGCGCGGTTCGCTGGTCGTGGCCTGCGCAGTTTCAGGCATGGCGGAAGATACGTTCAGTCGGTCAGTCGGCGGCGGGGGTGGCGACACACTTTGCGGCTGCATGAAAAACCCCCAGCCGTTACCACTTCAGTTTACGCCGGACGCGATATCGCACAACGATGGCAACCGCGTTCATGCTCAGGGTGAGGGCGATCAGCACCAGGCCCGTAGCCGCCGCATTGCGGTGAAAATCCTCCGTCGGCCGGGAAACCCAGTTGAACATCTGGATCGGCAGCACGGTGAATTGCGAGCCGAGGAAATCGACGTTCACAAACGGCGGTTCGGACTGGATCGGCGAAGGGGGCAAGAATCCGATGAAGGTGAGGGCCCCGATCGTGATCAAAGGCGCCGTTTCGCCGACGGCGCGGGACATGGCGATGATCGTTCCGGTGGCGATGCCGCCGAGCGAGTACGGCAGCAGGTGGTAGCGGATCACCTGCCACTTGGTCGCTCCAGCCGCATACGCCGCTTCGCGAATGGCGTTGGGGATCGCCCGCAGCGCTTCGCGGGTGGTGACGATCACAATCGGCAGCACAAGCAAACCGAGCGTGATGCCGGCCGTGAGGATGCTGCGACCAGGATTGATCGACCACTGCCAGCCGGTGCTGTTTCTCAGCCCCGTTTCCAGCCAGGCGAACACCCCGATGATGCCCAGCGCCATCAGGCCGTAGATGATCGACGGCACGCCGGCGAGATTGGAGATGTTGATCTCGATGATCGTCGTGATGCGGTTCTTCGGCGCGTACTCTTCCAGGTACACCGCCGACGCCACGCCCAGCGGCACGGCGAATGTCACGGTGACCAGCATCACGCAGAACGTGCCGACGATGGCGGACAGAATGCCGGCTCGTCCTGCAAACCGGGAGGGAAACGACGTGAGAAACTGCCAGTTGATCCGCGGCAGGCCGTCCATCAGCAAGTCGCCCATCAGCAGGACGAGCGTCAGGATGCCGACGAGCGTGCACAGCATGCCGACGAGGTTGAACACCTTGTCCTGGCGTTTGCGATAGCGAATGAACGAGGCTACGTCCTGCATCCTAGTACGCCTGGTGGAATCGTCGCCGCAGAATGTGGCCGCCGACGTTGAAAATGAGCGTCATGCAAAACAGCAAAAAGCCGGTCGCAAAGATCGACTGATATCCGATCGAGCCGTGCGGCAGGTCGCCGAGACTCACCTGCACGATATAGGCGGTCATCGTGGCGGCCGGTTCGGTGGGATCGAGCGTCAGGTTCGGCTGCATGCCCGCGGCAATGGCGACGATCATCGTTTCGCCGATCGCGCGCGAGATGCCGAGAATATAGGCGGCGCCGATGCCCGACATCGACGACGGAACGACGACGTTCAGGGCAGTGACGAACTTATTGCCGCCGAGCGCGTACGAGCCCTCGCGGAGCAACATTGGCACGCTGCGCATCGCGTCTTCGCTCAGCGAGCTGACGTAGGGGATGATCATAATGCCCATCACGATCCCCGCGCTGAGCATGTTGAACGTCGGCAGCCCGGGAATGACGTACTTCAGTGCCGGCATGACGAACTGTAACGCGAAATATCCGTAAACCACGGTTGGCACGGCGCTAAGCAGTTCCAGCGCCGGCTTGACGATCTCGCGCAAGGTGAACGGAGCAAACTCGCTGAGGTACAGCGCCACGACGGTCCCCACCGGCAGGGCGACGAGCAGGGCCACAGCGGTGGTCATGAGCGTGCCGCAAACCAGCGGCAGAATGCCGTATTTGGGATTGGCGAACTGCGGGGTCCACCGGGTTTCGGTGAAGAACTCGAAGAGCGACACATGCCGGAAAAACTCGACCGATTCGTAGCAGAGCACGAACACGATCGCCAGCGTGATCAGGATCGACGACGAGCCCGCCAGGAAGAGCCCCAGTCCAATTCCCTTCTCGCGCAGGTCGCGCCGGCTGCGCGCGTCGCTCGTCTGTTCGCGGCGGGGACGCACTCGGGCGTAGCGGCGCTCGCTGGTGGCCTGGCTCAACCGTGCTTCCTTGATGGCTTCCACAAAACGTAGCCAGCCGAACTCAAATTCCGTCGCTGGCGAAACGATCTAGTGCGCGATGGCGAACAACTTACTCAACCGGAGTGCGTTCGAGAATGTGCTTGACGGAGACGCCCACCTCGGGCACACCGCCGAACGCCGTGCCGGTAACCTTGTCCATCAGCCGCTTTTTGACGAGCGGATAGGCGTCCTCGGGAAGCGGCACATACTTCACTTCCGTCGCCAAGGCTGGCGCGTTGTTGAGGTAGAACTCGACAAACTTCTGCACTTCAGGGCGCTCGAGGCCCTTGGTGCTCACATAGATAAACAGCGGACGCGAAAGAGGCTGGTAGCTGCCGTCGATCACCGTTTCTGCCGTCGGCGGAACCCCCTTGCCGTCGCCGTTGTCGACCTTCAGGGCCTTCAAGCGATTCTTGTTTGGCTCGTAGTAGGCGTAGGGGATGTAACCGAGGGCGAACTTGCTCCCCTCGATGCCCTGCACGAGCGTGTTGTCGTCTTCGCTCGCGGTGAAATCGCCTCGGCTGGCCTTGGCCTTGCCCATGATGGCTTCGGTGAAGTAGTCGAAGGTGCCCGAATCGGTTCCGGCGCCGAACAGCACGATTTCCTCGTTCGGCCATTCCGGACGAACCTGATTCCACTTCGTGATTTTGCCTTCCGCAGCCGGCTCCCAGATCTTCTTCAGCTCGGCGACCGTGATCGTGTCGACCCAGTCGTTATCTGGATGCACGGCGACGGTCAGGGCGTCGAAACAGACCGGCAACTCGACATACGAAATGCCGCCCTTGCGGGCCGCTTCCATTTCGTTGGTCAGGATGGGGCGCGAGGCGTTGGTGACGTCGACCTCACCGCGGGCAAACTTCTTGAAGCCGCCGCCAGTCCCGGAGATGCCGACCGTCACCTTCGCGCCGCCGCAAGTGGCGATTTGAAATTCCTCTGCGACCGCCTCCGTGACCGGAAACACGGTGCTCGAACCGTCGATAGCCACCGTTCCCGTCAGACCGTCCAAGCCTTCCGTTTCGACAATCTCGGTGGCGCCCTCTCCCGAGCTGGTCGACGAGCCCGATCCGTTGCAGCCGACGACCGCAATCGCCAGGAGCGACAGGCCAGCGCCACGCAGTAGGATTCGGGAGATTTGGCTGTTCATTTGCTGTAACATCATCAAGGCACGTTAGTTGCGATTTCTATGCGAGGTGAATGCCAGCACGGTATCAGCCCAGTGTTAACGTTGTGTGAAGAACGGGCGAAAACGAGCCCCGCTTACGACAAACCGCTACAACTCGGTTGGGATGTCGACCCGCAACAGGGGGGGCAGGCGAGCGACTTTGCCGGTCCGGTCGATGCAGGCGATCGTGCTGTTGGCCTCCACCAGCAGCGTGTCGCCGCGGAGGACCCGGTAGCGATGCTCGATCCGGGCCCCCTTGGCTCGTAGGGTGCGCACCTGCACCCGCAGCAGGTCGTCGAACTCGGCTGGAAAGAAGTAGCGGCAGTTCATTTCGGCCACCACGAGCAGATAGCCGTCCTGCTCGAGTTGCTTGTAGCTAATGCCCGCGGCCCGGAGCATTTCCACGCGGGCAAGCTCGAACCAGGTCAGGTAGTTGGCGTGGTGCACGCGCCCCTGGCCGTCGGTTTCCTGGTAGCGGACGCGGACTTCAATCTCGTGTTCGATCAGCATCCGACCGATTTTAGACAGCCGGCGCGATGCGCGGAGGGGTGGACTGGGAGGGACGAAGCCACCCGAGCAGGCTGCCGATGCCCCAGGGAAGCAGCGGAGCGTACATCAGCCCCCAGTAGAAATTCTCCGTTCGGCCGACCACGGCAAACGCCAGCACATAGAGCATCGCCGCATAGCAGGCCAGCAGGCTGGCGTCGTCGCCGCGCGAAGAAAGCCCCGTCAGCGATCCGAGCAGATAGAACCACAGCAACACGGCTGGTGCGGCGAACAGCAGGCCGTTCATCCGCCCGGTGAGCAGGACAAAATCGAGTCCACCCCAGCGGAGCCACTGCGAGAGATCGGTCCCGCCCGGCTGACCGAGCCCGGCCAGTTGCGCTTTCACCTGCAACACATGCCAGGCGAAGTAGCCGAAGAAAATTGCGACGCCCAGCGTCCATCCCGCCGCTTCCGCGTAGCGCCGCCGGTAGAGCGCGAGCGCTCCTGCGACCAGGCAATACGGCAAAGCCAATTCGCGAAACAACAGCGCCGCGACACCGGCCAGCACCGCCGCGCCTCGCCAGTTCAGCGCATAAGCGGCAAACGAAAGGAGGATCAGCGTCGCCGCCCAAGCCTCCTGCGTGTAGAACGCTTCGCCATCGAGCGACCAGCGAACCACTCCAACCAGCAGCAAGGTAACGCCCAGGGCTGCCAGCGGTCCACTTCGACGATTCTCCGCGGCAAACGCCAGCGCGAGTCCTGCGACGGACAGCGAGACCAGCGCAGCCTGAATCCAAATCGGGCTCGGCAACTGAGCAAAGACCCACGCATAAGTCGGCAGACGCCAGTTGAGCGGCGAGTGAATCGGAAAGCCGAACTTGGGGATGCGCTCGCGAGCGACCGCGTAATAATCACCTCCCGCTCGCACCTCCGCGACCACTTCGCGGTAGAGCTGCAGGTCGGGCGCGGTCGTATCGCCGCTCGCCGTGGCAGCAGCCACTTCGCCGCGAGAATCTGAAGCCGATGCTGACGCGGCGGATGGAACTTCGACGTGATCCCGAACCGGCAGCGCTCCCCCGCCCCAGCCGACGATGGCCCCGGCGACGGCGAGCGCCACGAGCGCACCCAGTTTCCAACGCTGCCCGCGTTGCACGAGCGAAGCGTCAGCGGTTTCGGCGATCGTCGAGCACTGGTTCATGAAGCAGACTTTGGTTGAGCATTCTCGTAGGGTAGGCTTCCAGCCTGCCCGTGAAAACTGAATGGCGAATGACGACGCCCGAATGACCAATGAGGACAGTCGCGAGCCTCATTGGTCATTCGTCATTAACACATTCGACATTTCCTGGACGGGCAGGCTGGAAGCCTACCCTACGGGCCTCTGCGGCTGGCAAATCTCGCTGCGCAAGTGTAGAACAATCGGGCCCTTGCGAACCCTCTTCCGCCCGCTGTGGCGCGGCCGCCATCGGCCCGTCGTGCGGGTTGTGCCAGTTATGCGGAGCCTGAGCGTGACCTTCATCGCACCCGAACTTCATCCGCCGATTCGCACCCTCCTGGGCCCGGGCCCGAGCGATACGCACCCGCGCGTGCTGCAAGCGCTCGCCAAGGGGACCGTCGGCCATCTCGACCCCTACTACCTCGAGACGATGAATGGCTTGCAGGCGATGCTCCGCGAGGTGTTTCGCACGCAGAACCCGATGACGATGGCCATCAGCGGCACCGGCTCGGCGGGCATGGAGGCGACGGTCGTCAATCTGATCGAGCCAGGCGATTCGATGGTCGTCTGCGTGAACGGCGTGTTCGGCGGGCGAATGGTCGACGTGGCGGAGCGGTCGGGCGCGAAGGTGACGAAGGTTGAACGCCCTTGGGGCGAAGTGTTCACGGCCGACGATCTGAAAGCCGCCCTCGCCAGCAAGCCGAAGGTCGTCGGCATCGTGCTCGCCGAAACATCGACCGGCGTCTGGCAGCCGATCGAGGAGATTTCTCGCGTGGTTCACGAAGCGGGCGCTCTGCTACTCGTCGACGCCGTGACCGCGCTCGGCGGGGTGCCGGTCGAAGTCGACCAGTGGCAGATCGACGCAATCTACAGCGGCACGCAGAAGTGTCTCAGCTGTCCGCCGGGGCTCGCGCCGGTCTCGTTCAGCCCACGAGCGATGGAAACGATCCTAGCGCGGAAGACGAAGGTGCAGAGCTGGTATCTCGACGTTTCGATGCTCGCCAACTACTGGGGGCAGAACCGCGTCTACCACCACACCGGTCCGATCAACATGACCTACGCCCTGTACGAGGCGCTGCGACTCGTGCTCGAGGAAGGGCTCGACAACTGCTTTGCCCGCCACCAGCGCAATCATCAGGCCCTCCGCGCGGGACTCGCCGAGCTGGGCATCAAGTACGCGGCCCAGGAAGGGCACAACCTGCCGCAGCTCAACGCCGTGCTCGTGCCCGAGGGAGTCGACGACGCCAAGATTCGCAGCGGCCTGCTGAACCAGTTCGGCATTGAGATCGGGGCGGGACTCGGCGCCTTCAAAGGCAAGGTCTGGCGAATCGGCCTGATGGGCTACGGCTCGCGCCCGGCGAACGTGCTGCTCTTCCTCTCGGCCCTGGAACAGCTCCTGGCGGCCGAGGGATACAAGTTCACCCACGGCAGCAGCATCGCCGCGGCCAACGCCGTCTACGCTGGATAACCACCAGCCGGCGGATCCCATCCGCCGGAAGTCCCTCGAAAAGAGCCAGCGATCGCCGCGCGCCAGTAGCTGGAGGCAAACTTGCCTCCGGGCGGAAGCGCCGTTGGAGCGGAACTCGCGGCGCGGCCCGGTGGCAGGTTTGCCACCGGCTATTTTCCTTTGGGATGGCAGTATCTTCGCGAGGCATTTCCGGCGGATGGGATCCGCCGGCTGGTGCGGCGCCCGCTTGCGTGACTTTGCGGCCTGTGCTAGCGTTTCGGCGTTATGCGTTCTGGGGCAGTTGGGCGCCCTAAGAAAGGAACGACGCCATGCTCGTGCTTAGCCGCAAAGTCGGAGAACGGATTCTGATCGGCGATCAAATCGCGGTGACCGTCGTGCGCGTATCGAACGGCGGCGTCCGCATCGGCATCGACGCCCCGCCGGAACTGGCCGTCGTTCGCGAAGAACTCAAAGAAGCCCTCGAAGCGGCTCAAGAGAAGCCCGCTGGCGACGCCTCGTAGGGTAGGCTTCCAGCCTGCCCGTCCAGGAAATGTCAAATGTTCTAATGACGAATGACCAATGCAGGTCGCTACGGACGTCGTTGGTCATTCGGGCTTCGTCACTCGTCATTTAAGTTTTCACGGGCAGGCTGGAAGCCTGCCCTACGCGTCGTGCGGCCGCTTTCGGCCGATCAGCAGCGTCACGTCGGTCAGCACGCGTGGCAAGGTCAGGCCGCCTGGTGAGGCGATGTACTTCGAGCGCCATTCGGGCGTGAATTTTTCTTTGTACTGCCGCAGGCCCTGAAAGCTGTAGAAGTGGTCGCCGAAACGGAACACGGCCCCGGCGGCCCGGTTCCAGAGCGGCGACATCGGCCGGTCGTCGATACCTGAGAGCGGGGCCATGCCGAGGTTGAACCAGGCGTACCCCTGCTCCTTCCCCCAGAGCATCAGTTCGATGAACAGGTACTCCATCACGCTCGGCGGCGCTTCGCTCGTGTAGCGCATCAGGTCGATCGAAAGCTCTTCCTTGCCGCCGCTCCAGAGATTGGCGAAGGCGATGATCTTGCCTTCCTGGCGAACCACGGCCAGCGGAAAGCGTTGCAGGTAGGTCTCGTCGAAGAAGCCGAGCGAAAAGCCTTTCTCGGAGGCTTCCTTGTGCTCGAGCCAGGCGTCGGAGATCACCTTCAACTCCGAGAGTAGCGGCCCGACCGCCTCGCGCGGCAGCACTTCGAACGACAGGTTGTCGCGCTTGGCCCGGCTGATCGTTTGTCGCAGCTTGCTGCGGGTGGACCCCTCCAGGCTGAACTTTCCGAGATTCACCCGCGCCTCCTCGCCCAGTTTCAGCAACGTGAAACCTTGGTCGAGATAGAGGTGGAGCGTCTGTTGGCTGACTTCATAAAACACGGGCCAGCCGGAATAGCCGTCGCACTGCTTGCGAAATTTCCAAACCAGTTCGGACGCCGCCGATGGAGGTCCGACCGGGTCCCCCATCGCGATCCACGACCTGCCTTGCACGCCGTACATGATGAACGCCTTGCCGTCGTCGCTGAACAGCAGCGTCTTGTCGCCGAGCAGCGCCAGATTGGGCCAGGTGGCGTTCATCTCCGCAACGATCGCGGCCGCACGCTCAATCTCTTCGGGCGTGGCCACTGGCGGCACATGCCGGCGAGGGGCCATCAGCCGTCCGATCGCGAACACCAGCAGCAAGCCGACCACGCCGACGCTTGCCCGCATAAAACGCGGTGCGTCGCGATGAAACGCCATCTCCCACCACAAATTGGGCGAGTAAGGCACATGCTTGTGGGCAAACAGCCCCAGCCAAATGCTGCACATCACGGCCAGGCCGATCGTCGCGAGCCAGCCGGGAGTAAAACGCTCGTGAATCAGCGACCCATGCCGATAAAACCGTCGCCGGCTCGCGATCAATCCCAGCAACACGACGGTCAGCAGCGTCGCTTCCTCAAAGTCGAGCCCTTTGAGCAGCGAACAAAGGATGCCCAAGCCCAGCAGGAAAACGGCCAGCCACCAGGCGGCGTCGAGGCGGCGCTGAAGCCCTCGCGCCACGAGGATCAGACTGATGCCCGCCAGGCTGGCGATGAAGTGGGCGACTTCGACGACGCTGATCGGCACGTAGTCGTCCAAGGCGTCGAGCCGGCCCGAGAGAGGCGGCGTCGCTCCGCTGAACAAGAGGACCGCGCCGCAGGCGACTGTCGCTCCCGCAAGGCTGAGCGGCAGCACGCTGTTGACCCACCGGCCGATCTCGCCCCAGGCTTTGTGCTTCGCCACGCCGGTCAACAGGATCTCGTTGGCCACGAGCACGACCATCGCAATGACGAGCGGCATCAGGTAATAGACGGCTCGGAATGCAAGCACCCCGGCGAGCACGTCCGATTTGGTCCCCGGCGGCATGAAGGCCAGGATCACCAGTTCCAGAACGCCCAGCCCGCCCGGCACGTGGCTGCAAACGCCCGTCACCATGGCCAGCAAGTAGATGGGCAGGAATTTCGGCAGGCTGATGCCGATGTCGTCCGGCAACAGTACATACACCGTCGTGGCGGCGATCGTCATGTCGGCCGCGGCGACGATGGTCTGTGCGAGCGCCACCGGAAATGAAGGGAGCTCGAACTGAACTCCCTTGTAGGAGATCGGCTTTTTGTGAACGGCGGTCGCGATCAGGTAGCCGATCGCAATCGCGAGCAGCAGGCCTCCCATGATGCGAATGTCGGTCAGCGGCAGGTTGATGTGGGCTGGAATCTTCACCGGCTCGATCAGGAACACGATGCCCGCCAGCGCAAACAGGCCGATCCAGAACGCCACGCCGACGATCAGCACCAGCTTGACGATGTCCGCGGTCGTCAGCCCCCAGGTGGAGTACAGGCGATAGCGCACGCTCGTGCCGCCGAGCAATGCCCCAAAGTTGTTGCTCACCACCCAGCCGGTAAACGAGGCAAAGGCGATCTTGCGGAGATCGAGCGGGTGATGGATCGCCCGGATCGCCAGGATGTCGTACCCGATCAGGATCAGGTAGTTGAGGATCGTCAGGCCGACGGCGATCGCGATTCGGCTGGGAGGTATGTCCGCAAAGCTAGCGCGGATGTCGCTCAGCTTGTACTCGGCCAGCAGCCGGTGCAGGAGCCAGGCGACAACGACGAAGACAACAACAACGACGATCGTGCGTCCATACGCGCGGATGCGATACATAAAAGCAGCCTCATGCTGGGCTGCACTATATAGCAAATGGGCGCTTTGCGTCAGGAGCGGTTTCTGAGAGGAAAACTCAAATATTCGGCCTGCCAATGCTATGGAAAATAGCCGGTGGCAAACCTCAGGATTATGCAACTGCCAGCAGGGCTCTTTGGCGTTGCAGGATGCGGATGGCGTTGATCAGGAGTTTGGCTTGGACCCAGAGCTGCACGCGCACAGGCGTGCGGACCCAGGCGGGTA
>JAEZAS010000234.1 GCA_023430365.1 Planctomycetota bacterium | reverse complement strand
AGCGCTTTTGCTTGTCGTTGAGCGAGTCGATTTCGACCAGCACTTCGGAGAAACCGATGATGCTGTTGAGCGGGGTGCGCAGCTCGTGGCTCATCGTCGCCAGGAAGTCCCCCTTCAGGCGATTCATCTCGTGCAGCCGCATGTTGAGCTGCGCCAGCTCGTCGACCTTGGCGTCGAGATCGATGTTCGCGCGCTGCAAGTTGGCCTGCGCTTCGGTCAGGTGACGCAGCATCTTGTTGAATGACGAGGCGAGGTCCTCGAACTCGTCGTTCGTATGGATTTCGGCTCGCTGGTGCAGATCGCCGCGGCTGACCGCGTCGCTGACCTCGCGAAGGTGGCCGAGCGGCTTGATCACCACGTAGCGGACGACCATCCAGAGCGCGACCATCGAGAGAAACACCGTCAGGATGCCAACCGTCAGCAGAATCGCTCGCGTGCGATTGATGGCAGTGCGAGTTTCGTCGTAGGGCAACGCAACCCGAACCACGAGGAACGGCAATTCACCCTGCCCTGCGGACACGGTGTCAGAAGCCGCCACCGCAAACTTCCCATACGTGCCAATGTGGCACGCCAGGCACGAGCCCTCGTTCAAGTTCACAGGCTCGTAGTAGTAGAACTTGCCTTCGCTGGGAGCGGGACGCGTAGCGAAAATCGACATTCGCCGACTCGATGCATCTGCCGCCTGCACGTCGGGCAGGTCAGCAACGGAACCAACCCCGGGTTCGTCGACCGGTGGCGGCTGGGTGAGCGAGGCTTGCTGATCGCGCTGGGCAAGCTGATTCTCGAACTCACGCTGCAGCTTCTGCAGGATCTCTTCCTCTTCCTGATCGCGGGCAAGCGACAAACGGGGCACCCATTCCGAGTTGCGCCCCTTGCGCGTGTTGAAGTTCTCTTCCTCCATCTTGGCGACCAGAGCCCGATCTGGAGTGAGCACCGAGGCTTCATGGCGAGTGCCGAGCAACTCGTCGCTCATCGTCTGCTGGACTGCCTTCAAGCCGGTGTCGGTTTCCCAAACTTCCCAATGTTTGTCAAACAGGAACGTGCGGACCCACTCGTGGCCGTTCTGGTACGTATTGCGCAGCACGAGGCGCTCGCCGATGTAATCAACGAGGCCGAACGCGACGAAGACCAGCACAAATAGGCACAGACCGAACAACCAGCGGCATTTGCGCTCGATGTTCGTTTCGCCCAGAACTTTCTTGAGAGAGCGATAACCCATTGTGCAGCGAGAGGTGGCGGGGGCGGCGTAACCCCTGCATTTTAGGCGGCTTGAAACATGTGAACCAGGGCAATTCTCGCCCGCCTTGCGCGAGCCCGTAGCGATATTCGCAGCATCGAAACGTCCCAGTTGCGAACGCCGCCACTACCAGCCGACTCGTTTTGCATACTCACATGCCAGCACATTCCAATTGCCGTCGCACGCTCACCAAAGGTATAACTGGCCCACAGTTGCGAACCGCAAGCGATGTGCAGAACGAGGAGAAACCGATGCGTATAAGGATCGCTTTGAGCTTGCTCGCAATGCTAGTCGCCTCCGGCTGCAATTCGGGCGAAACGCCGACTCCCATTCCCAGCAACACTCCAACGCCAAGCGCGCAGGACGGCGAGCCGATCCACGACAACGAAGATCCTCCCCCCGCCGCTCCCGCAGCCTCTGACCCATCGACAAGCGACAAGACGCCTCCACCGGAAGTATCCGCTCCGGCCCCGGCGGCCGATGAGCCGGCCCCACAGCCCTCGTCGGACGCTGCGACATCCACCGAACCGCAGCCCGCTTCACCATCGTCACCTCCGGCGGATCAGCCCGCCTCGAGCGATCCTGCAAAGCTCGTCGAGCAACTCTCCGACGCGAACGAGCGCGACGTTGTTACTCGCGAGCTTGTCGCCATCGGTCCCGCCGCCGTCGAACCGTTGATCGGAGCGCTTGGCAACGACAGCTGGGAGATTCGCGCTTCGGCAGTGTTCTGCCTGGGACAACTGGGCGACGCCGCCCGCCCTGCCCTCCCACGACTCAAAGAAATCTCGCTGCAGGACGAGGTTCCCGCCGTCCGCGACGCGGCCGCCTTCGCGATCGAATCGATCGACCAAACGCAGTAACGTCCTGCAACTGGGTGGCACGCCCTGGAGCGCAGCGAAGGGCGTGGCAAAGGACATGGCTGTATCGCAAGCTCAATCACCACTCCCTTCGCTGCCCTCCAGGGAGTGTCACCCTAGCCGCACCTGAATCGCTCACCAGCACAGCCCACATGCGAAACATCCGCGTCGGCTCCGTCCAGTTTCAGCACGCTCCGGGCGACAAAGCCGCCAATCTGGCGACGATCGCTCGCTTCGCCGCAGAAGCTGCGCAGCAGGGCGTCGAAATTCTTGCCTTTCCCGAATGCTGCATCTCCGGCTACTGGCATCTGCGACATCTGTCGCGCGAGCAAATGCTCGATCTCGCCGAACCGGTACCTAGCGGCCCCGCCACGCAGCAATTGCTGGAACTTGCTCGCACGCACCAAATGACGATCGGCGCCGGCCTGATCGAGCGCGACGAGCAGGACCGGATGTTCAACAGCTACGTCGTCGCAATGCCCGACGGCCAATTTGCCTGCCATCGCAAACTGCACGTCTTCGTCAATCCGCACCTGACGCCCGGCGACCGTTACACCGTGTTCGACACTCCGCACGACTGCCGCGTCGGTGTGCTGATCTGTTACGACAACAACCTGATCGAAAACGCCCGCGCCACCGCGCTTGCCGGCGCCGAGATCCTGATCGCCCCGCACCAGACCGGCGGCTGCAAATCGGGTAGCCCGTTCGCAATGGGCGTCATCGATCGGCAGATTTGGGACGCGCGAGAGACCGATCCCGCCGCCATCCACGCCGAGATCACCGGCGACAAGGGGCGCGGCTGGCTCATGCGCTGGCTTCCCGCCCGGGCTCATGACAACGGGATGTTCGTGGTCTTCAGCAACGGCGTCGGCCCCGACGACAACGAGGTCCGCACCGGAAACGCGATGATTCTGGATTGCTACGGCCGCGTCCTCCGCGAAACGGATAAGGCCGGCGACGATCTGATCATCGCCGATCTCGACGCCAGCCTCCGCGAGCGCTCGACGGGCGTCCGCTGGATCAAGGCGCGACGACCCGAACTCTACGGCAGTCTCACCGTTCCCACGGGCCGTGAACAAGACACGCGGCAAGTCCGCTTCGAGTACGACGCCGAGATGTCGCCGCATTCGCGCTGATGACGCCAATAAGCCGGCGGGTCACCACCCGCCGGAAGCCTCGCAACGGGACGTTGCTTTGCAACCAGACTCACCGCAATGAGATCGCGGCTCAAGGTCTTCCGCGCGTTGCCATCTCTCGCTGCTGTTTTCCGGCGGGTAGTGACCCGCCGGCTGAAAGTTGTGCGCTCTCTCGTTCGCTAGCACATCATCGCATTTTTCGCCAAAAACTGGGCGTCTAACCGCAAAACCAGTAGAAACGCTCTAGTGCTCCCTTTGGTGCATACGTTACGTTTTGCAAATCTTACAAAGCGTCGTCTCGCCCTCCGCCAGGCGATGCTCGGGTAAGAACGCACAGAAAACGCGGTGGCGCACGGAGAAACTCGCGCCCGCCGCAGTGAGTACGGATATCGTTTTTTGGTTTGGCTCGTCGTTTGCTTCCCGCAGCAACCGCGAGTTGCATGGATCGGCCCCAGGGATAGAGGCCGAAGTAACTCCCACCTCCTGGAAGGACCCAGAAGCATGGAAGCTCGTCTCGTGTCCGTCGCTCTTGCGACGGCGGCGCTGCTCGCCTGCGGCGCCGGAGCCCGTTCGCAGAACTTCATCGTTCAAGCTCCGACCCAGCAGCTTGCTCAAGAGATCTGCACGGCAGCCGAAACCTATCGTCGCGACCTCTCCATCGAATGGCTCGGCAAAGAACTCCCGCCATGGAATCAGCCCTGCCCGATTCAGGCCAAGGTTCATCCGCAGCTCGGCGCCGGCGGCGCCACCAGCTTCATGTTCAACCCGAACGGCCAGCCGTTCG
Organism: Planctomycetota bacterium; assembly: GCA_023430365.1. Taxonomy (GTDB): domain Bacteria; phylum Planctomycetota; class Planctomycetia; order Pirellulales; family Pirellulaceae; genus JAEZAS01. The sequence goes on along the minus strand of JAEZAS010000234.1, from coordinate 1,158 downwards.
GCTGGACCATGGACATCCAAGGCTCTCGCGAGCGCGTCCTCGACTCGGAGCTTCCGCACGCAGTCACCCACACGATCTTTGCCACCCACTTCGGCCGGCCGCTCCCCCGCTGGGCCGACGAAGGGGCCTGCACGACCGTCGAACATCCCGATGAGAAGAAGAAGCAGGAAAAGTATCTCATCGAGTTCCTGATGACCGACCGCGGCATCGCCTTCAACAAGATGTTCGCGATGAAGGAGTATCCGCCAGACATCCTGCCGCTCTACTCGCAGGGATACTCGCTCGCCCGCTACTTCATTCAGCAAGGGGGCAAGCGGAAGTACGTCGAATACATCGGCGAAGGGATGCGGAGCAACAACTGGCCCGCCACGACTCGCAAGTACTACGGCTTCAAGGACCTCTCCGAACTGCAAACGACTTGGGTCGAATGGGTCCGAGCCGGCAGCCCCGAAATCGACGCTCCAGCCATCGCTGGCAATGAGCCGGGCAACACGGAAGTCGGCGCGGTCGTTCCCGCCGTCGCCACCGCCGCGACCAATGAAGTGGCCGTCGTAACTCCCGCCTCGATGCAGCAAAGCGACGCCAAGGTGCTCGGCACGCAGAGCCTGGGACACACCTACACTCGTCCCGACCGCCCCAGCAACTTGACTCAGCCAGCTTCTCAGCCGGCCAGCGAAATCCGCTCCAGCAGCGTGGCCCGCCCAACGACCGGCAGCTGGTACTCCAGCCCGCGCGACGCCCGTGAGGACCGCAAGGCCCCCGCCTCGGTGACGCCCGCCTCGCATCCGCAGCCGTCTCAGCCGGCCCGCAACAAATCGGCCCAGGCCGATCCTCGCGAAGTGCCCAACGAGTTCCTCGCCGCCAATCTGCCGGACGCGAAGAACGCCCCCGTTGCCCCGACCAGCGGCCGGCAGGTGTTGCTCGAATGGAATCGCCCAGCCGACAAGCCGTGGCGCCCGGAAGCGATGAATATGGCGGCCAATTCCACCCAGCCGGTTGAGTCGCCGCAACCCGAACCGCCGCTGTCGACTCCGATTTCCGCCCTCACGGCCCGCCCGGCCACCTACACGGCCGAAGAAGCGGCGGCAGGAACCGTCTGGCGTTAATCGCAAAGGGCACGAACCAAGGCCAAAGACCGTTCGTAAGAAGAGTGACGAC
>JAEZAS010000301.1 GCA_023430365.1 Planctomycetota bacterium | reverse complement strand
CGCTTCGCAAACACCGTCTTCTTCGTCTTGCCTCCCTTGGTGAGGTAGTGGGTCAGCTTGACGGCGTAGTCATAGGCAGGCTCCAAGCGAAGATCCCCCTCGGTTCCGACGATGCTATACGACGAATGGTCCGCTGCACCGAAGCTGCAGGTGAACGTCGCCAGACGATCGCCCGGAAAACGCATCACGACACTCGTCATCTCCTCCGACTCTTCAAAGCGAGGATCGCCTTGCCTGGTCGCGGTGCTCGCGAACACTTCTGTCGGTTCGGCCCGGAACAGGTAGCGGGCGGCGTTGATGCAATAGACGCCGATGTCGTAAAGCGTGCCGCCGCCGAGTTCGTTCGGCATCACGCGAATGTCGCCGTCCTTCACCTGCATGCAGAAAACAGAATTGAAGATCCGCGGCTGACCGATTTCACCCGACTGCACGATCTCGATTGCTTTGAGATTCGCCTCTTCCAGGTGCAGCCGATAGGCAATCATCAGCTTCACATCGCTGGCGGCGTGGATCATTTTCTCGCATTCCTCCGCCGTCACTGCCATTGGCTTCTCGCACAGGACGTGGATACCAGCCTCCGCGGCTCGCACCGTGTACTCGCAGTGCATGTGATTGGGTAGGGCGATGAAAACTGCGTCCACCTCGCCGCTGGCCAGGCACTCGTCGTACTGATCGTAGGTATAGGTCTTAGCCTTGTAGCGTTTGCCGAGCTCCTTCAATTTCTCGGAATCGCCCGATACGAGGGCCGTGAGCTTCGAATTCCGCTTGGCATTCTTGAATGCAGGGAGAATGGCCGCCTGGGCGATGTGCCCCAGGCCGACTACGGCATAACGGACAATGCCGTCGGGCGCAACTGCTGGCTGTTTGGCGGTTTCGGGTGTGGTGTCGGATGCGTCGATCATCGGCTGGGGTCTCCTGGAAGCGGTGAATGCAGGTACAGGCCAGCCAGAGTCGGCAAGATTCGCGCCAGCGGCGAACTTCACCCCTCGCCAGAGCTGCGAAGGGCCACTCCACGAACCTGAGCCGCCTCCTCGCTCGTAAAGACCGGCGAGTATCGCAACCTCGATCGGCGCGACCGCTTTGACAAGCCGCTGACAAAGGCGATCACAGACGGTTAGGGAATCTGGAGAGTCCCTAAGGCCAACGCCAATGGGTGTTGGTAACAAGGGAGACGTTTGGGGTCACCTCTTGCATAGTCCAATCGTCGCGACCGAGCCGACGCTCATGTCCTTTAAACTATTGGGTCGATGGAATTTAGACACGGCCTTCGCAAGGCGCGAGCCGAAGTGCCAATGTCCTTGCAAAAACGCTGGCTTCGCTTATTTTGGTGGGTTGGCGATGCTATGGCTGTGACTGCGCAACGGCTCTGCTTCCATGCGGTTAGATAACACGGGAGCAGGTTTGCGCTCCACCCACGGAGCGGTGGATCCGTACAGTTCGACTTAACAACGGTTCCTTCGCGGCAACGTTTCGGCTTCGACCAACTGCGAGCAAGACGCATCGCCTCACTGTCCGGCATCGATGAGCGAAATTCTCTTCAACTATCACAAGGTCGATCCGACGACATGGGCTTACCTGTCGTCGCTGCTGACGATCGGCTTGTTTTTCAAGTTCAATCGCTTTTGGAGCGTGCGAAACTTGGACCTGGTGCTGCTGATCATGCTCGCGCCCGGGTTGCTGATGGTGCACCAAGGTCGCCGGCTGAGCCTTGCCATCCCGGCCAATCAGACGGCGGCAGTGACCAGCGACAGCGCGCCTGCTTCGAAAGCCAGTCCTTCGTCGACCGCCGCGCCGTCCGAGAAAACGAAAGCCGCCGCTACGCCGAGCGCCCAGGCGTCGGCCGAGAACCAGACAGCCGTCGCGACGGCCGCCCGGGCGTCGTCCATCGTCTACTACGGCTACCTTTGGCTGTTCGGCGTCTCCGCCGTGTTGCTCGTGCGTTTGTTGCTCGACCCAACCATGGTCCGCCGTCCGCTTTTGGAGCCAAATCTTACCAGCGGCGGATTGGTGTTTATTGGCTGTTCGCTGTTCTTGTTCTTGATGGCGAACGTTCTCACGAGCGCTCTTTCGGCAGAAGACCTCAAGGGTCCTCAAGGCGCCGAAGCGATCCTTTCGCGGCACGACACCAGCACAGGGGACCGACACGTCGAGGACTATCGCCGGTTGGGTCCTGGTTACTACTTGTTGAATCTGCTCCCCAGCATTCCGACGATGCCCTTTGTGTCGTCGAATCCCGATCAGCAGCGGATTGCCTACGCTCCCGCGGCCCGAGCGATGGCGATCCTATCCCATCTGGCTGTGGTCGCCGCCATCGTGATCGTGGGCTATTGGCACTTTGAGAACATCAAGATGGGCATTGGGGCGGCAACGCTGTACCTGATGCTGCCCTACACCGCGCAAATGACGGGCCGAGTCGACCACGTGCTGCCGGCCGCCCTGCTCATGTGGTCCATCGTCTTCTACCGCAAGCCGGGAGTCGCGGGGGCCCTGATCGGTCTGGCGATGGGGGTGGTCTACTACCCCCTCTTCCTGCTGCCCCTCTGGATTAGCTTCTACTGGCAGCGCGGCGTCGTGAGGTTCCTGATTGGCGTGCTCGGAGCGCTCGCGATCACGGCCCTTTCCTTGGCGTTCGTTTCCGAGGATCTGGCTTCGTTTTGGATGAAGATCCGGCAGATGTTCGGTCTGTTCCTCCCCAACATGGACGCGGAACAACTGCGCGGCATCTGGGAACGTCGCTTCGGCTGGGACCCTGTCTATCGCTTGCCGGTCATCGCTCTCTGCGTGGCCCTCGCTGGCAGTCTCGCAATTTGGCCGGCCCAGAAAAATCTTGGCACCCTGCTGAGTTGCTCGGCCGCGGTGATGGTGGCAGTACAGTTCTGGCATGGCTACGGCGGCGGGCTTTATCTTGCCTGGTATATGCCGCTTCTCCTGCTAACCATCTTCCGGCCGAACTTGGAAGATCGAATCGCCCTCACTGTGCTGGGCGAGGGATGGTTCAGCCGTCGGCGGAGCCGGTTGGGGCAACTTGGGCGAGCGGCCTGAGATGCCGCGAGTTTGCATTCGCTAGCAGTCCGCCGACGCCTCTCTACCCATGCCAGGTCGATGAAAGAG
>JAEZAS010000274.1 GCA_023430365.1 Planctomycetota bacterium | reverse complement strand
AGCGATGGACCTGACGAGCGAATTGGCCCGATTCGGGCCCGAATCGACCGCCGCGCCATCGCTTGACGAATCGCAGCGATATTGCCGCCAGCTGGCCGAGAGTCACTACGAAAATTTCACCGTCGTTAGCCTGCTTTGGCCGCGGCGTTTGCACCAGCATCTGTGCAATGTGTACGCCTACTGCCGCTGGGCTGACGATCTGGCCGACGAAACGAACGACGCGGAGCGCTCGCTTGCCTTGCTCGACTGGTGGGAACAATCGCTCCGAGCGGCGGCAAGCGGCGGCGCCCGGCATCCGGTCTTCGTAGCGCTCGCCGAGACGATGCGACGGTTTCAACTGCCGGATGAGCCGTTTCTCGACCTGCTTGTCGCCTTCCGCCGCGACCAGCGCCAACGGCGGTACGAGACATTCGCCGATTTGCTCGACTACTGCCGCTGCTCAGCCAATCCCGTCGGCCGAATCGTGTTGCGGTTGGGCGACAGTTTCTCCGACGAGAACGCCCGCCTGTCCGATTCCGTCTGCACGGGCCTGCAGCTGGCCAATTTCTGGCAAGACGTGCAACGAGACTTTGCGATCGGCCGGGTTTATGTGCCCCTCGAAGATTGCCAGCGACTTAACGTCGATCCCGATCGCCTCGCCGGGCCAGTGACCGACGATCTTCGAGAAATGCTCGCCTTCCAGTGCCGCCGGGCCCGCGACTATCTCATGGCGGGCGAGCCGCTCGTGCGGCAGGTTTCCAACGACCTCCGGCTGCCCGTGCGACTGTTCATCGACGGCGGGCTCGAGATCTTGCGCTCGATCGAGCGGCAGCGCTACGACGTGTGGACCAGCCGACCAACCGTCGGCAAGCTGGCAAAGCTGAAGCTGCTCGCTCGCGGCTGGGTCCGGTCGCGCTTCGGCTAGTGGCGGCCGATCTATACGACATTCGATGGGCCCTCCAAATCACCGATAGGCCTTTGTGGCGATTGGGGTTATCTTAGAGCGCCGCGTCGCCGATGCGTTGCCAGCCTCTTCGCCACTCTCCCTGGTCGAATCGGTCACGGATGTCTCAAAGCACACATTCGATCCCGCAAAGCTATCGCTACTGCCGGCAGGTGGTCCGCCGCTCGGGTTCCAGCTTTTCGCTCTCGTTCCTGCTCCTGCCACGCGCCCGACGGCTCGGCATGCACGCGCTCTACGCCTTCGCCCGCGAGGTCGACGACCTGGCCGACAGCCTGCAACCGCTCGAGCAGCGACGGGCTGCAATCGAGCAGTTTCGTGCCAGCTTCGAACAAGCGGTCGCCGGTCAGCCGACCGGGCCCCTCATGCCCGCCGTCGTCGACACGATCCATCGTTTCTCCGTGCCGACGCAATACTTCCGCGACATCATCGCGGGGGTGGAGATGGACCTCGACCACCGAGGCTTCGAAACGTTCGTCGAACTGCGTGAATACTGCCTGCACGTCGCCTCGGCGGTGGGCCTGGCGTGCCTGCCGATCTGGGGCGTCTCGGACCCCGCGGCGCAACAGCCGGCGATCGATTGCGGCATCGCGTTCCAGCTCACCAATATCCTTCGCGACGTGCACGAAGACGCTCAGCTGGGCCGGCTGTATCTGCCGCGCGAGGACCTGCGTCGGTTCGGCTGCAACGCAGAAGACCTGTTCGACCGCGCCCACGCGGATCGGGTGGAGCAATTGCTCGCCTTCGAGGCCGACCGAGCCACGGAGCACTACAGCCGGGCGGCGGAGTTGAATCGCTTTCTTCACGGCTCGTCCCGCCGGGTGTTCAACCTGATGTTCGGCCGGTATGCGAGGCTGCTGCACCGCATTCGCCGCGACTATCGCGTGGTCTTGTCACGCAAGCTGAAGCTGAGCCTGGCGGAGAAACTGGCCGTCGCCGGGCGCGCCGTGGTCGGCCTGCCAGCCCAAGCGCCCGTCTAGCAGCCCTCTGGCGCCTCTGCGCATTTCCCGTGCTTTGCTCGATTCGCTGCTGCGCCCGTGGCACGCCCTTTGCCACTTCAGTGGGCCCAATCTTCGTCCACTATCGCAATCCGCAGCCCATCGCCATGAAAATCACCATCCTGGCCTACCAGGAGCCGACCGACGACAAACCCGACGTAGTGGTCGACCAGGTTGCTGCAGCTCTGCAGCAGGCGGGGCACCAAACGTCGCTGCAAACCATTCAGAGCGACGTGATCGCCCTGGTGGATGGCCTGAAGCGATCACAGCCGGACCTCGTGTTCAACCTGGTCGAATCGTTCGGCGACGACATCATCGGCGGGCTGATGGGAGTGACCGGTGTGCTCGACTTGCTGGAGATTCCCTACACGGGCGGCGGCCCCGGCGAGCTTTACCTGCAAGAAGACAAAGCGCTTTCGAAAAAGCTGCTCGCCTACGAACAGGTGCTGTATCCCGATTTCGCCTCGTTCGCTCCCAATGCGGAGTTCGAAACGGGGGGCCGGCTGCGGATGCCGTTGTTCGTCAAGCCGCTGCGAATGGACGCTTCGCTGGGAATCGACGATCGCTCGCTCGTGCGCAACACGCAGGATCTGATGGAGCGAGTGCTCCACATCCAGAAAAAATTCGGCGACGCGGCACTGGCCGAGGAGTTCATCGAGGGACGCGAGTTTTACGTCGGTGTGCTCGGCAATCAGGAACTGACCGCTTTCCCGCCGATCGAAATGGATTTCTCCGGCCTGCCGGACGGGGCTCCGCGAATTCTCGACAACAAGACCAAGTTCGACGAGAGCAGCGTGCAATTCAAAGGCACCAAGGCCGTGCTCGCCGACATCGAGCCGGAGCTGAAAGCCAAGCTGCAAAAAGCGTCGCTCGACGCCTACCGGGCGCTCCGCGTGCGGGACTACGGCCGAATTGACATGCGCCTGACCGACAGCGGCGAAATCTATGTCATCGAGGTCAACGCGAGCTGCTACCTGGAGAAGAACAGCGAGTTCGCCACGTCGGCGGCCGCGGCGGGCATCGAATATCCCGATCTCGTGAATCGCATCGCCGAACTGGCCGTCCAGCGGCGCAACCAACGGCCCCAAAAGAAGAAGGCAAAACGCTAACCGCCGCGCCCTACGCTTTCCCCTTCTCCTCCTTCTTCGGCGCGGTTGGCTTCGCCCCTTCCGCCGCAATCGCCGGAGTAGGCTCGGGAAAATACTCGCCCCGATGCACGAAATTCATCGCCAGCGAGGTGACGAAAATCGTCAGCGCCACGCTCGCCTGCGTTTCCTTGTCGCGGGGATAGACCTGCTGCAGCACATCCGCCCGCCGGGCCAAATGCCGCAGCAGGGTCCGCGTTCGCTCGGGGAAATGGCCGGTCCACTGAAAGACGTCCGCCATGAGCTGACGTTCCAGCCGCCGGATCAGCGCCGCGGCCGGCTTCGATTCGGCGACCGCCGCACGATCTTCATAGGTCGAAAGATCCTCAAAGATGGCTCGCAGGGCGCCGTCCAATCCCGGCGCGGGCTCGTCGGGCGTTGAGGCGTAATTCTTGTAGTACTGCTGAAGCGAGTAGTTCAGTTCGTCCACGTCCTCGTCGAGCTCGGTCGCGGTGACGAGCGGGTCGAGGCTGCTGAGACGCTGCATCGTGCGCTCGCAGTACTCAAGCTTCGCCAGCGCCGTCGGCCAGTTCCGATAATCGGACCGCCAGTCGCGAAGGGGCGTCATCCACACCGCAAAAGTCTCCGACCAATCCTCGTCCGGATGTTTTTGCGCGTACCAACCGGGCAGATGGCGCACGAAGCGACGACTGAAGGGCTGGGGACGATAGTCCTCGAGGTACGGCTGGGTGATCGAGCCGAACACCTTCACCCATTCCTCCTCCTCGTACAGCTTGTAGGCGTAGTTCACCACATGCCCCATCTCGTGCCGCAGATAGCGGAGGATGTCGGGTGCGTTGAACCCCTCGATGTGGCCGACCTGCTCGCCGTGCAGCCGGGTCAGCTCCGGATGCGCCAGGTAGAACGGGATGCCGATGACGACCGTATCGAACGGCACGCCCCATTCGGTCGACAGATGAAACTTGGGCTTCAGCCGCAGGATGCCCCGTTGTCGCAACTCGGCTTCAAACTCGGCGATGATCGGTTCCAGCCGGGTGCCGCTGATCGACAGGCCCAAATTGCGGATCGGCGCGCTGAGCAGATTCGCTTCGTTGAACGCGGGGCCGGTCGACATAAATGGTGCTCACCCGGGCAACGCTGCCGAGCCCCTACGGTTCCAGCCCCTCGGGCACGCCCTCGGGAAACTGTTCTTTCAGCACAGACTGAATGTATTCCACCCGGTTGGCTGGCTTAGGATGCGAACTGAGGAATTCGGGCTGCCCTCCCCCGCCGCTGGCTTTTTCCAGGACTTTCATCACCCCGACCATCGCCCGCGGATCGTACCCCGAGGCAGCCATCAACTGCACGCCCCAGCGGTCCGATTCCAGTTCCGCCTCGCGTCCATACTTCAGATTCACGAGCGCCCCAACGGCCTGCGCCATGCGAGCACTGTCGACGTCGCCCCCTGCAACTCCCGCCGCTCCGGCAAGCCCCTGGGTCAATTGCTGCTTGGCCAATTGCTGGGCGCCGTGGCGCGAGAGAACATGACCGATTTCGTGCCCCAGCACCCCCGCCAGTTGCCCTTCGGTCTCAAGCTGCTTGTAAAGGGCGGCCGTGATGAACACCTGCCCGCCCGGCAGCGCGAACGCGTTCACGGTTTCGTCATCGCGCAGAAGATGAAACTCGAATTTATAGGGATTCGAGCGCCCCTGTTCGGTCAACGTCCGCTGCAGTCCCGCCAGCAATTGCGTGCCGACCTTGTCGACGTGGGCTTGAGCATCGGCGTCGGGATGCATTCCCCGATGCTGCGCGATCAATTCCGGCGCCGCCTGCAGGCCGAGGGCGATTTCCTCCTGCTGCGACAGAGCGACCCGCTGATTCTCGCCCGTGATTGGATTGACATCCGACCTCGAGAGATAGGTGATCAGCGAAATGCCAGCGATCACCGCGGCAATCAAAAGCCGAATCATCCAGCCGGACGAGCGACGGTTGCCGTACATGGCAGGCGCCCTTGTTCTAGGGGTTGCCCTGTGACCGATCGGCCGTTCGGGCCCAACAACGCAAAACTTCCGCGACGCTCCAAGCCTGTGCGACACAGCCACGCGGCGTGAACGGCGCTTCCGCATCGAAGATTTCGCTGATCGAGCCGATACAAGCCTCGCCCAAGTGATCGACAAAACCGGTCAGGAACTTGCGGGCGGCCGTGGGGTCCTCGGGATGCACTTTCAGCCAGGCGTCCACAAACGGGCCAATCAACCAGCCCCAAACGGTTCCCTGGTGATAAGCCGCGTCGCGCGCTCGCAGGTCTCCATAATACTTCGGCTTATAGTCGGGATGCCCGGCCCCGAGCGACCGCAGTCCAACGGGAGTCAGCAAACGTTCCTCGCAAATGTCGAGCACCGGTTTCCAGCGGGATGGCTCGAGCACCGGATGCTCCAGCGCGAACGAAAAGAGCTGGTTCGGCCGCAGGGCGGGGTCGTCGCCATCCTCGCCGTCGATAACGTCGTAGAGATAGTTTCCCTCGGCAAACCAGAAGCGGCGATTGAACGACTCGCGCGTACGTTCCGCGAGTTCTGCCATCCGCTGGGCGCCTGCCGAGTCACGTTCTTCGTTCAACCAGGTTTCGAGCAACCGGAGGGCGTTGTACCACAGGGCGTTGATTTCGACGGCCTTGCCGCGCCGCGGCGTGACGACCCAGTCCCCCACCTTCGCGTCCATCCAGGTCAACTGATAGCCTCCTTTTCCCTGCCGCATGAGCCCGTCGGCTGGATCGAGGCCAATGCCAAACCGCGTGCCGCGCACATGATGCTCGACAATGTCCTTGAGCTTCGGCAGCAACTGCCGCAGCGTGACGCGGTCGTCTGTCGTTTCCACATAGCGGCTGATCGCGTGAAAGAACCAGAACGTGGCGTCCGCCGTGTGATAGAGTCCCTCGTTTTCTCCTTCGGGAAACATGTTCGGCAGCAGGCCGTCGCGAATGTACTGGCCGAAGGTGCGCAGAATGTAGCCCGCCTCGCTGTGTCTGCCGGTCGTGATCGTCAGCCCCTCGAGGCTGATCATCGTGTCGCGACCCCAGTCGGTGAACCAGTGATAACCGGCAATCACCGTCCGGACCTCGTCGCCGGCCGCCCGCGTGCGAGCGGTTTCTTCCACACGCCCAGCCGGGGTGATCAAAAACTGGTCGGCGGCCAGGACCAGTTCCCCCGGAGGCCCCTGTTGCACCGCCGGATCAGCGATGGCCAAGAGACGCGTGCGGCGAGCGCGCTCCAGTTCCAGAGCGTCGTCCGGATTGAGCGCCAGGATCGTATCCCACGCTTCGGTGGAGGCCACGAGCGTTGCCGGTTGGTCGATCGCCAGGTCGACCCGGTAGTATCCCGGACTCCAAAGATCGCCGACGGAATCGTAACCACGGCTCTCTTCGACCCGATACAAGACGTTCGGCAACATCGTGCTATCGAGCGTGAATGCTGGCCGCTCACCGTGGACGTAAAGCCGTAGCGGGGGCAACGGCGGATTCGCACACAGTTCCAACCGCTGGTCCTCCCACGAAACCGGACACGAGCCCGAGTTCGGTGCGCTCACCGGCGCTTCGTGGGCCCGAAAATGCACCGAAGGACGCAGCTTCAGGCGCACGGGACCATCGCCCCGAAGCAACTGGTAGTTCACATGCACCGTGTTCTGCAGATGCGGCAGCAGCACGTGTTTTTCGAGGACGTAATCTTCAAATTCATAGCGCCACACGGGCAGACCGTAATCGAGACGGAACTCCACCAGCAGTTCGGAGCCGTGAAGTTCCAACTGGTCCCCTCGCTCCTGCCCACCGATCAGCAGCGTTTTGCCATTGGGAAGCCGGATCAGTTCCGACAGGTGGTTCAGCATCACCCGCCGCCCCAAGGGAGAGGGAAGCGCCGCGCAAAGCAAGCTGTGATAGCGCCGCGAAGCAACGCCCGAGACCGTCCCGGCGGCGTAGCCTCCCAGGCCGTTCGTCACGAGCCATTCGCGGGTGATCAGCGACTCGCGCTGTTTCTGCAGATGCTCTCCGCTCCAAGGCATACGCAACACCCAGTCGCTATAGCCCTGGTCGCTCAGCCCTGCAGGGGGAAACATCTGGGTGTGTTCGGCAGTTCCGGTCGAATTCATGTTTGGATCCATCAACAGTTGAGGTCGCTACCGGGTACTGGCCGCAAGGCAACCGTCGCCTCGCCGGGGATCCGCCAGTTCTCACCATCGTTGTCGAGCGGCGGCGTGCCGCACCCGCCGTACGCGACCGCGTCGCTCGACCAGAGGATTTCCCACCGCATGCCGTCAGGTGGCGCAAGCAGAGGTTCCGGTGCTGGGTCCAGGTGCAAATTCGGTCCCAAATTGACCACGAGCAGCCGGTCGAGCCCATCGTCCGCGAAATAACGCAGGACGAAGCAATCGTCTCCCAGCACGGCCCCGTCAACGCCTCGCTTTCGCTGCAAGCTGAAAGCCGGGTCCTCTCGCCGCAAGCGCAGCAAGTCCTTATGCAACTGGTGCGGCTGCGAATGCTTCTGACGCTCGCTCGGGTCCAGTTTGCTGCGGACAAAAGTCTGCTCGTCCGCTGGATCTGTCAATTGGCTCTGCATCTCCGGCAGCGCGAGATCGGGGAACTGGCTGAGAAACTCGGTCCGCCCTTTGCGCACCAACTCCGCCAGATCCGGCTTGTGATCGGCGAAGTAGTAAAAGGGGGAGGAGGCGGCGAATTCCTGTCCTTGAAACAGCATCGGCGTCCCCGTGCCAAGCAGCAGCAAGGCTGTCATCGCGCGATACCGTCCGGCGCTCGACAACTGGTGTAGCCGCTCGCCTCGGCCCGAGTTGGCGATCTGATCGTGATTTTCCAGGTAGTTGACGAATTGGAATGGCTCGAGATCCAGGGCCGCCATCCCGCGCCGTTTCTTTTGCCACTTGTACCACTGTCCCTGGTACAAGTAGCCCCATTTCATGGCCGAAACAAACTCCTGTGGCTTGCCGAGATAGTCGGTGTAGTAGGCGTCGTTCTTGCCCGTTAGAACGACTTTTGCCGAGTGGTGCAGATCGTCGTTCCACAGCCCATCCAGGCCATAGCCTCCCTGGTCGACCGGCCGGACGAGCCGCGCGTGTTGACACTCATTTTCGGTGATCAGTAGGGTTTGCCGCCCGCGCGCCGCTTCGCGTACCTTTTGGCCCATCTCCACGAGCACGTGCGGCTCCGAATCGTCGAACATCTGCTGCGTTGCATCCAATCGCAGACCATCCAGATGATATTCGTCGATCCAGTAACCGGCGTTGCTGACAAAGAACTCTCGCACCGGCCGGGAGTCGGCGCCGTCGAAGTTGATAGCGTCGCCCCACTCGTTGTCATACTTCTTGGTGAAGTAGTTCTCCGAGTACTCTCGCAGGTAGTTGCCGTCGGGGCCCAGGTGGTTGTACACCACGTCGAGAATCACCCCCATGTTCAGCCGATGCGCTTCATCGACGAACTTGCGGAAATCGTCTGGTCCACCGTAGAGCCGGGTCGGCGCAAACAGTGCGACGCCGTCATATCCCCAGCCGAACCGCCCGGGGAACTCTGCCACTGGCATCACCTCCAGCACGGTGATTCCGGTGTCGGCCAGGGCTGGCAACTCGCGGATGGCCGCCTCCCACGTTCCCTCGGGAGTGAACGTGCCGATGTGCATTTCGTAGATGACTTGGCCCTTCAGCCCCACGCCACGCCAGGCATGATCGGTCCAGCGGAACTGAGTCGGGTCGACCACCTGCGAAGGGCCGTGAGGTCCCTCCGGTTGGTAGCGCGATGCGGGATCGGGAAAATCCCCGGCGTCGTCGAGGCGAAACCAATAGACGTCGCCCGCCTGCACATCTGGCACAAAGCCCGAAAAGTAGCCGTCCTTGGAAGCCTCGAGCGGCGCCACGCGGTTGCGATTCTTGCCGATGACAACCTGAACCGAGCGGCGGCGCGGCGCCCAAACGCGAAAATGTGCGCCATCGTTGCGAAGTTCAGCCCCGATCGGCAGCTGACGTTGCCTCTCCATAGACGCTTCTCTTGCTTCCAGCCGCTCCGCGGAGCGGCAGCGACGTTCCATTTCACATCCCGTCGGCGAACACGATTCGCCGACCAGCGGGCGACCGGCCCTTGTCTCAAGCCCGCGGCGTGCTGACCGGCGCTGGTTGAGCCGGCGCCATTGCCGACGCAGGATTAACCTTTCGGCGACGCGGCTTTCGCAGCGACTCCGCCTCCAGCGTCGACACGGCCTGGCCGACTTCCTCCTGCAACCGCGTGTGCAAGACGACGATCGACCGGCCAGCGAGGGAATAATTCTTTCCCCCCTCCAGCGCCACGATGTCGCTCGAGCCGTCCGCCGTATCGAGGACCCGTTCCCAGTGGTGCTTGTCCTTGGTGACAGGCAACGTGAAATCGATTTCCTCATGGTGGGCGTTCAGAAGCAGCAGCATCGTCTCGCCGATGATCGGTTCGCCATGATCGTCAAGTTCGCCGATCAAGTCGCCCGCGAGTCGGACGCCAAAGCACTTGCTGAAGCCGGCATTCCAGTCCTCGTCCGACATCTCATCGCCGGACGGATTGAACCAGGAAATGTCCTTGATGTCGGCGCCGCGAATCTGGCGGCCCAGGAAGAAGCGACGACGTTGAAAGACGGGCTGTTCGCGCCAGATCCGGCAAACCTGCTGCACGAACGTCAGGAATTCCTGCTGTTGCTCGTTCAGTTCCCACTTGAGCCAGGTCAATTCGTTGTCCTGGCAGTAGGTGTTGTTGTTGCCGTTTTGCGTTTGGCTCAGTTCGTCGCCGGCGAGCATCATCGGCACGCCCTGCGAGAACAGCAGCGTGGCGATCAGATTCCGCTTCTGTCGCTCGCGGAGCGTGTTGATTTCGGCGTTGTCGGTCGGGCCTTCAGCGCCGCAGTTCCAACTGTTGTTGTCGTT
>JAEZAS010000197.1 GCA_023430365.1 Planctomycetota bacterium | reverse complement strand
CGTTCGGCGAGCAGTTGCAGGGGGAAAAGTCGGCGACGCCGCTTCCGGGCGATCGGTTGCTCCTGCAGGCGGCCGGCTCGACGCTGCTCATCTATCTGAACGATACGCTGGCCGCGGCGAACTATGCGCAGCAGGCCGAGCAGGGGCTCGTCCGGTTTGACGCGGACAAGAATGGCTATCTCGAGGCGAGCGAGGTGAACGAGCAGGCCCAGGCGACCGTCGGCCGATTCGAAGCGGTTGACACCGACGAAGACGGCAAGGTGTACGCCGGGGAAATCGCCGCCTGGCTCGAGCAACAACAGCAGGCATTGCGTAGCCAGGTGCATGCTCGGGTCGAGGGGAAGCCGGACAGCCTGCGCGAGACGCTGGATCGCAACGGTGACGGCCGGCTCGACGCGCGAGAGATCGACGGAGCGGCGGAACGCCTACGCTCGCTCGACGCGAACGGAGACGGCGAGGTCGATCTCGATGAAATGCCGACGGGCCTGGTGATGGGGATTGCCCGCGGCAGTCTCGCGAACCAGGACGCCCTGTTCGTGCTGCCGCCGACGATGCCCGTCGCTCCGACCGCCGAAGCGCCGCGCTGGTTCCTGCAAACCGACGCCAACCGCGACGGCACGATCAGTCCGCGGGAGTTTTTGGGGCCGGTGGAGCTGTTTGAGAAGCTGGATGCAAACGGCGATGGGTTTTTGACGGCGGATGAGGCGCGGGACGCTGCGGGGTGATAGCTGACGCCGTGGGCTCTGATGTTTCGCCGCCTGCGGCGGCTGGTCCACTTGCCTTGGAGCACTGCGGCAACAGGTCGCTTAATAACGCGGTTTGTGTGTTGACAAACTCGTGAAAACTTGATATGGTGTATTCGTTGCGTGAACCTGTCGCCGCTGGGGCGACGAGGGGCGTTTGGTGCTGCGCGGTGGGCGATCGCGAAGCGTCTGAGAGGGAGGGAGTGATGGTGGCGCGAGGTGTTGTGAACGGTGCGCGCAGGGGTTGTGAAAACGGAGCCGGCTGCGTGGTAGCTGAGGTGGACTTACGTCGAAATTCGGCTTCGTCGGGAAGCGCAGCGAGGGGTTGTAGTACAACACTTCGCAAAACGGCCTCTTTGAGAGGTTGTGATGCGGCCAGAGGACGTAAGTCGTTGGGCTGTGATCGTCTGGGGAGAGACGGCAGGGCGAAAACGGCGGCGATGCGCGGTTTGCGTATCTGTTGTGAAAACGGGTTGTGGGACGGTGGTGAAAATTGACGTAAGTCGGCGCGAATGGGGGTCGCGATGGGGTGTGCGCAAGTGTTGTGAAACGAGCTTGAGAGGAACGATCGACGCGGTGCGAGTGTCGGCGGATGAGGCTGCCGCAGCCTGGTCTGGGAAGGGGGCCGGGTTTCGGTGGGGGCCACTGGTCGCTGGTCATTGAGTAGCAACCACTTCGGTTGCTTGACAAGCTTCGGAGGACCGTTTACGAACGGGGCTTGGACGACAGGAAGCGACCGCAGTTTTTGCCACAAGCAGGTGTCAGATGACGGTGATTTTGGGACAAATCGACGATCCGGGAAGCATGCTGGCCGTGGTCATTGCGGTGGCGGTGCTGTTTGCCCTGCTGATTATCGTCGCCGTTTTCGCCAATTACTTCCGGTTGTGGATTCAGTCGTTCCTCACCGGAGCGGGAATTTCGATCTGGGACCTGATCGGAATGACGTTCCGGAAGGTGAACAAGGACGTGATCGTCAAATCGAAGATCATGGCCGTGCAGGCTGGGTTCGGCGACGACGAACTGACGAGCAAGGCCCTGGAAGCTCACTACCTGGCTGGCGGCAACGTGCCGCTGGTGATTCGGGCTCTGATCGCCGCCAACAAGGCCAAGACGATCAAGCTCTCGTACCGCGAAGCGACGGCGATCGACCTGGCGGGTCGTAACGTGCTCGAAGCGGTGCAGACGAGCGTTTATCCCAAGGTGATCGATTGCCCCGCCAAGGGGTCCGGCCGCGAATCGCTCGATGCGGTCGCCAAGAACGGCATTCAGCTGAAGGTGCGGGCGCGCGTGACCGTGCGGGCCAATTTGCAGCAGCTTATCGGTGGAGCGACCGAGGAAACGATCATCGCGCGCGTCGGCGAAGGCATTGTGAGCGCCATCGGTTCGGCGGACGATCACATGCAGGTGCTGGAGAATCCCGACCGGATTTCGCGAGCGGTGCTCGCGCGGCGGCTCGACTCGCAGACGGCGTTTGAAATTGTGTCGATTGACATTGCCGATATCGATGTGGGCGAGAACGTCGGCGCTCGGTTGCGTGCGGATCAGGCGGAAGCGGACACGCGTGTCGCTCGGGCGCGGGCGGAAGGTCGCCGGGCGATGGCTGTCGCCGCCGAGCAGGAGCAGCACGCCTCAATCGAAGAGAGCAAGGCGAAGCTGGTGGAAGCGGAAGCCGAGGTGCCGCGGGCGATGGCGGAAGCGTTCCGAAGTGGCAAGCTCGGGATTCTCGATTATTACAAGCTGCGGAACGTGCAGGCCGACACGGACATGCGGCGGAGCATTGCGACGGTCAGCGGACCAACGCCGGCGAAAGCGTAGAATGGAAATGTGGTGAGGGCACTGCTGGACGAGCCAGCAGTGGCACACCTTGGGACGGGGGAGTGGACGTAGCTGGGGTCGCCAGAATTCAGACCGACACGGCATCCACTCGCAGGACGTCTGAATTCTGGCGAATTCAGCTACGGGAGATGGCGCTGCCAACGGGTGAGTGCGAACATGAAGCGCGACGAAGTTGAAGAGTTTTTGCGGCGAGCGGCGGCCCGACGGGCTCAGGCCGAGGCGCAGCGTCGTGCGCAGCAAGGCAATCCGCCCGTGCGTCCCGTGACGCCCCCGGTTCCCCCGCAGCGGCCTGGTCAGCGGAATCCTCCGGGACGGCTCGCGCAGCGGCTGGAACCCGAGGACGTGGTGATTCTCGAGCCGGTCGAAGCCGAGGTCATCGAAGCGGAAGCGGTAGGCGGTCAGCGTCGCTTGAGGCCCGCCGTCGAAGGCCCGCGGGATGGATCGCGGCAGATCGGCTCGCGCGCGCCGACGCAGTACGACGTCGACCAGGCGGACGAGCAGATGGAAACGCACCTGCACCAGGTGTTCGACCATCAGCTAGGCAACTTGCGCAAGGACAACATCGCCGAAGGGCCGCCGCCACCCGTGGCGGCGGCGAGCGATACTCGCGTGTCGGAGGCGGCGTCGAGCATTGCGAACATGCTGCGGTCGCCAGCCAACTTGCGCAACGCCATCATCTTGAATGAAATCATGACGCCGCCGCGGCACCTGTGGTAATCGCAGGGCGCGGGCGAGGCGGAGTTTAGGTTACTGGATACGAAGAACGTTTAGAGATCAGGACAAACACGAAATGGCAGCGTTGAAGATTGCTCCGGGTTCGACTCGCATTGGATGGATTGGCACGGGCGTGATGGGCCGGAGCATGTGCGGCCATTTGATCGAGAAGGGATTCTCGGCGACGGTTTATAACCGTTCGAAGGAGAAGGCTCAGGACTTGCTCGACCGGGGCGCCAAGTGGGCCGCGACGCCGCGCGAGGTAGCGAGCAAGAGCGACGTGGTATTTGCGATTGTCGGCTTTCCGCAGGACGTGCGCGAGGTGTTCCTCGGCGAGGACGGAGCGCTGGCGGGAGCGAAGAAGGGGACCGTGCTGGTCGATATGACGACCAGCCAGCCGTCGCTGGCCAAGGAGATTTATGAGGCGGCCCAGAGCAAGGGCGTGTACTCGGTCGATGCGCCCGTTTCGGGCGGCGACATTGGAGCTCGCGAGGCCCGGCTGTCGATCATGATCGGTGGTGACAAGGATGTGGTCGAAGCCCTCCAGCCGTGCTGGGAAACGATGGGCAAGACGATCATCTATCAGGGCGAGGCGGGCGCTGGGCAGCACACGAAGGCCGTGAACCAGACGCTGATTGCGACGATGATGATCGGCGTGTGCGAAGGTTTGCTCTACGCCTACAAGGCGGGACTCGATCTGAACACCGTGCTGCAGTCGGTGGCTCCCGGAGCGGCTGGCAGTTGGTCGCTGTCGAACCTGGGGCCGCGCATCATTGCGAACAATTTTGATCCGGGTTTCTATGTCGAGCACTTCATCAAGGACATGGGAATCGCCCTGGATGAAGCGAACCGGATGGGGCTTTCTTTGCCGGGTCTTGCGCTCGCCAAGCAACTGTATGTGGCGCTGAAGGCGCAGGGGCATGGCCGCGATGGCACTCAGGCCCTGATGCTGGCGCTGGCGGAACTGTCGGCCATCGATTGGCGTGGCCGGTAACGGCGAGATGGCGTGCAAAGTAGTCGGGCCCCCACCGGGTGCCCCCGCCG
>JAEZAS010000184.1 GCA_023430365.1 Planctomycetota bacterium | reverse complement strand
GCCAAGTGGGGCTGCGCTCGTTACGACGCTCTGCGTCGTAACGCCCGCTTCGGACGCTCCGCGTCCTGTGCTCGACGCAGAGCGTCGGTTCGGAAACCCAAGGGGTCGGGATCATTTTTCGGCCGCGGGTCTTGCCGAGTGGAAAAAGGCCCGGCCGAAAAATGATCCCGACCCCTTCGCGCTGCCAAGCAATCGGCACTCGACGCAGAGCGTCAAAGCGTGCGTCCCCACGCAGAGCGTGGGAACGAGGGAATCAGGCGGCGTTTTCCGACGACTCGCTTCGCGGCGGAGCGGGGGGCGGCTCGAACTTCGGCGCCGACACCTCTTCGTAGTCGTCGTAATCGTAGGTCCGCTTCGGCTTCGACTTGGTCGGAGCCGAATCGAACGTCTCGGTGAAGTTCACCTGCGACTGAATGTCGTTCAGGCTGCGGCGAAACTCGCGGTAGTGCTTGCCGAACTTGGCAGCCACCTGCGGCAGATTCTTGCCGAACAGCAAGATGGCCACGATGCCGACAATCAGCAGTTCAGAAGGGCCCAAACCGAACATGGGAAACCTCGCGGAGGGAAAATGACCAATGTCCAAATCCCAATGACCAAGGACAAAAGACAAGCCCTGTGGTCAGTGGGGCTTGGTCATTGGTCATTCGGAAGCAAAGGAGAAAAACAAGCCAAGACAACCGCGGCATGACCCGCCAGCGACCTTAGGCTTCCTTCTTCTTCGTCTCCGCCGTAGCGACTTCGTCTTCTTCGACCGGGCTGTTCATCCCCCGCTTGAATTCGGTGATGCCCGTGCCCAGCGAGCGCATCACGCTCGGCAGCCGGTGGCCGAAGAGGATGAAGATCACAACCAGAATCGCCAGCAATTCCCAGTGGCCGATACCAAACATTGAATCGCTCTCGCACGAAAGGTGGGACGTGTGGGGCGCGAGCGGCGAAAGCGGGCAGCTCGCCCGGATGGGCAGCGCCGGAACCAACTCAGCGAGGAAGGACGCCCATAGCAGGGTCGCCTGCCTCTTATTCTACACAGCCGCCGAAAAATGTGTCAAACCGAAGGGAGGAAAGGTGGAAAATGACCAATGACCCCCGTAGGGTAGGCTTCTAGCCTGCCCGTGAGGAAAGACTGTTTGGACGGGCAGGCTGGAAGCCTACTCTACGTCAGTTGGCGCCTGGTCACTGGTCATTATACCGGCGAATCACAGGTTCCCGCTCGGCGCATCCTCGGCGGCCTCGTTCATCCCCGCCTTGAACTCCTTCAGTCCCTGGCCGACCGACCGCATCATTCCCGGCAGGCGATGACCAAACAGCAGAACCACTACGACCATGATGACCATCAGTTCCCAGTGGCCGATCCCCACAAATGCCAGCAGTGCCAGACTTTCGAACCCCAACATAGCTACGCTCCCGCAAACAGAGAAAACCGGGGAAAGTCGCGAGCGGCGAGAGCGAGCGCCCACCCGCAGCGGGGCAGCGCCAGAACCAGCTCGAGAAGAAAGTCGCTCCAACGGGCGACGGCTGCATTCTAAGCATCGGCGGCTGTCGAGGTCAATTTCGATGTAGGGCCAAATGACCAATGACCAAATCCCAATGACCAAAGAAAAAGGCCGTGGTCGGACGTAAACCTGTTGGTCATTGGTCATTTCCCCCCTCCGTTGCCGTTGCCAACTTTCTTGCGGTTACCGAGAATGGCTTAAGCGCGCAACCGCGGCCTGCCACGCGAAAAGCAAGCAGCCGGAGGCGAACCGCCTCCGGGAAAGCCCTGCGCGAAGAGCCTCCACTCGCAGGACCGGCCCGGAGGCGGTTCGCCTCCGGCTACTTTCCACTTGCCACGCCGATCGATTCGAACGACCAGGACCATCCGACCCGTGCAAATTCAGCGTAACCCCACCCGCGAAGTCCGCATCGGCAGCATCTCGATCGGCGGCGACCACCCGATTGCCGTCCAGAGCATGACGGCGACCCATACCCAGGATATCGACGCCACGGTCGCCCAGGTGAACGACCTCCATGCGGCTGGCGCCGACGTCGTCCGCATCGCGGTCGATAGCAAGAAGGACGCTCAGGCCCTCGCCGAGATCCGCCGCCAGACGGCCGCCAACCTCTCGGTCGACCTGCAAGAGAACTACCGCCTGGCCGAGCTCGTCGCTCCGCACGTCGACAAGATCCGCTACAACCCTGGGCATCTCTACCACCACGAACCGACCCGCCCCTGGCAGGACAAGGTCCGCTACATCGCCCAGATCGCCGTCGACAACGACTGTGCCCTGCGCGTCGGCGTGAACTGCGGCAGCGTCGATCCCGCCAAGAAAGAGAAGTACGCCCACGACGACTCGATCACCCCGATGCTCGAGAGCGCCTGGGAACACTGCGAGCTGCTCGATTCGCTCGGCTTCACGCGCTACAACGTCTCGCTGAAGGACAGCGATCCGCAGAAGGTGATCGAGGTCAATCGCCGCTTCGCCGAGCGGCGGCCCGATGTGCCGCTGCACCTGGGAGTGACCGAAGCCGGCCTGCCGCCGGACGGCATCATCAAAACCCGCATCGCGTTCGAGCAACTCATCAGCCGGGGCATCGGCGACACGATTCGCGTTTCGCTCACCGTTCCCAATCCGCGGAAGAAGGAAGAAATCGCCGCCGGCCGGCAGATTCTCGCCGACATCGCGTCGGGGCGAGTGCGCAGCGTTGTCACCTACGGCCTGCCGACGCTCAACATCATCAGTTGCCCAAGCTGCTCGCGCGTCGAGAACGGAGCGTTCATCGAACTTGCCGAGCAGGTGAAGGAGATGACCCGCTACGCCGCCGACCACGCGATCACCATCGCCGTGATGGGCTGCCGCGTGAACGGCCCCGGCGAAACCGACGACGCCGACCTGGGCCTCTGGTGCGGCCCCAACTTCGTCAACCTGAAACGCCGCAGCGAAGAACTCGGCCAATTCCCCTACGACGCGATCCTCCCCCGGCTCAAAGAAGAACTCGACGCGCTAATTGCCCGCCGGCAAACCGTCGGCGCTTGATTCAGCTTCCCATCGGTCTCTCTCCCATTGGGAGAGGGAAAGGGTGAGGGAGGCCCGCGCCACCCATTGCTCCCCATTGCTCGAGCGCAACGCAAGCCAGTCGGGCGAGCTACTTTCTCCAGCGGCTAGTTCGTCGGCCGCTGTTCTTAGCTCCGCCCATGCCGCTCCGCCGTAATGCGAGTGCGCCGCGCGGCGCG
>JAEZAS010000063.1 GCA_023430365.1 Planctomycetota bacterium | reverse complement strand
TTCTTCAGCAGCGCGGTCCATTTGTTGGCGAAGTAATCCGCGTAGTCGGGGCTGCGGAGCAGTTCGTCGATCACCTTATCGCGCTTGTCGGCTTCCTGGCTGGCCAGGAAGGCCGCCGTTTCGCTTTCGGTCGGCAGACGGCCGCCGATGTCGAGGCTCACTCGCCGCAGAAACGTCGCGTCGTCGCAAACAGGCGACGGTGGAATGCCCAGCGTTTTCAGGTTCCCAAAAACGTGCTCGTCGACAAAGTTCTTCGCCACAGGCAGGTTCTCGACCGGCGCTCCGAGCGGAACCGAAGCGCTGTAGACCGCGACCTTGCCTTGATAGCGGACCATGATCGCGACATTGCCCGTGCGATCGAGAATCTTGACCAGCCCATGCTCGGAAACCTCCGCCATGCTGCTGTCGTTCGCCTCGTAGATCGCCATGCGGGTGACGTCGCGAGTCTGGCCGTCGGCGTAGCGGGCGATGGCGGTGAGCTGTTGTTCGGCGCCGCGGCTAATGACGCCTTGGTGCGGCTGGACTTCGAAGCTCACGAGCTGCGGCGCGGTGTCCTGGTCGAGGCGAGCTCCCTGGCGGATCCAGTTGAGGAGCACGTTGTAGCTTTCCGAACCCCGCTCGATCCGAGCGCCGCCGCCATGCGGGATCGTGGCTGTCGCCTTCAGCAGCAGCAGGCTGTGCTCGGGGGCCGCCAGGCGTACCCGGCGTCCTCGGCCTTCCTTCACCAGGTGCTCGTAATCGTCGAGCGGCTCAAAGCCCAGGAGCGAGAGGTGAAAGCCGTTCTGACCGCCGCCAGCCTTTGCATGGCAAACGCCGATGTTGCAGCCGGACTTCGTCAGCACCGGCATCACATCGTTAATGAAGCTCACCGGCCCTTCTTCGGCCTGCAGGGGCATCGCAGCCAGCGTCATCAGCAGCGCTGCGGAAGCCATCAGCCAACGCGGCCACCGTTCCTGAAGTCCGGAAGCAAGTCGATTCATGTTGTCTCGCTGCTGCTATGGGGCGGGAGCGACCAGTGTCGCTAGGGGCAGGGCAGGGAGGGATGGATCAAGAGATGGTAATGTGTCTCGAGGGCCAAAGTCAATCAAACATTCTGCCGCCAAGGCCTTGAGGCAGAAAAAGTGCCGTTCGGATGGCCGCCCGCGCGGAGCCGAGGAAATTGAGAACCAGCTGACTGCTAACCCGCACAATCAGCCCTTCCGGACAGACAGGCCTGAAACTTGCTGAGGGCAATTCGGCCCCCGGCTTATGACAGCGTTTCTCTAGCTATTTGACGGCAGTTTGAGCAAACTGCGGTAAATAGAGGTATACTGCTGCGTCCCTCAGTCGCCACGGTGGGCGTTTGTTTCACTGTCGTGGAGATCGATTGATGATTCAGTATAAGCAAGGTATCGCTGTAGTCACCGGAGCGGCCGGCGGGCTCGGCAAGGCCTTCGCCACGAAGCTGGCCGAGCGCGGCTATCGCCTGCTGTTGGTCGACCGACGGCCAGGGCCGCTCGAGCAGCTCTGTGACGCTCTCAGCGCGCGGTACGGCGTGCATACGGATCCGATTGCCACCGACTTGGGCAAGCGCGAAGAAGTCGAACAACTGGCCGATCGCCTGGAGCACATGGGCGATGTGGAGTTGCTCGTCAACAACGCCGGCTTCGGCGCCATCAACTACTTCCTCGACACCGACCCTCGCTACCTGGTCGGCATGGCCGACGTGCATGTCGTCGCCCCCACACTGCTCACGCGCGCCGTGCTGCCGGGGATGGTGGAGCGAGACCATGGTGGGGTGATCAACGTCTCTTCGCTCGGCGCTTGGGTTCAAAGCGCCGGCAACGCTCAATACGGCGCCACCAAGTGCTATCTCGCCGTGCTTTCGATGTCGTTGAGCGACGAACTGCGTGGCACCAACGTACGCGTTCAGGCTCTTTGCCCGGGCTTTGTCCGCACCGAATTCCACGCAGCCGAGAGCATGAAGGGATTCGACCTCGATGCTCCAGCCCCGCATCTGTGGATGTCGGCGGACGACGTGGTTGAATGCTCGCTGCGGCGTTTGTCCGGGAGGCAAGTCCTCGTGTTCCCGGGATTCAAGTACCGCCTGCTCGGCCGGATGGCGCAGTTCCCGGTGTTGCGACCGCTGATGCGGCGGTTCACGCGGTTGCCACGGATCCTGCCGACGCCAGCGTCGCCCGCAGCTCCCGCGCCTGCCGAACCAGGTCGGGCCCCGGTGCTGAGCACCGTGAAACAAGCTTAAACAAGCTTCTTATTGTGTTGCTCGTTCGAGCGGCTCACCTGCGTGAGCCGCTTTTTCTTTGCGCGAAGCAAGCCGCGGCTGTTTCCTACTTCGGCTTGCCGACCAGGACGTAGCCGATGCCGCCCCAGATCTTGTGAATCTTCCAGTCGCTGAGCGCTTGCTCGACGAGCGGCTCGATCTTCAGGTCGGTGTGTTCAAGGATCACATCCGACATGGGGCCGAGGAAGAAGACCTTCGACAGAATCCACTTCTGCAAGCGGCGCAAGCCGAGCTTGTGAGCGATCTGGCGATTCGGCAGATCGGGCATTTCGTCGGCGACCACAATCGTGCCGCCAGGCTTCACGACCCGCGCCATTTCCTTGAGCGCTTTGCCGGGATCGTTCACGTGGTTGAGGGCGCCCAGGCTAAAGAGGTTGTCGAACGTGTCATCGGGGAACGGCAGCGCCTCGGCTTCGCCGACGATGCAATGCACGTCGCGGTCGGCATAGTCACGCTGCGTCTTCTCGAGCAGCACGCGCGAAATGTCGACGCCGTAAACCTGGCAGTCGCGAGGAATCAGGGGCATGTTCCGCCCATCCCCCATCGCGACGTCCAGCAGTCGCGTTCCCGACAGGTTGGGGAGATGTCGGAGCACTTCGTTGCGCGCCCGACGCTCGCCGCCGCGCGGCAAGTGAGCGACCCACTCCCAGAAGCGGAACTTGGGCCAGAGCGAGCTGTTGTAATAGTCGGCGGCAATCGCATTGTTGCCCTCATACTGTCCGCCGATGTGCAGCACCTGGTGCTCGATCGGAAACGTTCTCGAGCAAACCGGGCAATTCAATGCTTGCGGTGATTGATACTGCAGCGGCCCGTTGCATTCGACGCAGCGCAGGTTCGCGACTGCGGACTGCCATTTCGATTCGGTCGCCGGTTCTTTCACTGAATTCATCGTCGTTAGCTCATTAGGGATGATCGAACCAACGGCGCTGCGCCCCCGAAGGGCGAACGGAAATCTTGTCGCGCGTGGTCGAAACCAGTTGGGGCAGCCTGCCTCACGAGAGATGGGAATCAGGAGGCGACTGAGACGCGGTTGGCCCTGGAAGAGCCCGCTTCTGGTCGCACCCTGGTCGCCGCGGAAAGTGGCCGCCATCGACAGTAAGGCACACTGTCAGACTAGTTCCCACGGTCACCTTTTCAAGGAAGGTCAGGATCGAATCGACTTCCAATCGCTCGCGCCTCTCTCCAGCCGGCCCTGGCGTATCGGCTGGTCCGATCGTGCCGATTGCAGGGGATGCCTCGTCATAGCGATCAAGTTGCTGCCTCTGCGCTCTCGCTCGTGCTTCGCTAGCTACCTCCGACTCGGCCTCTCGCCGCCGCCTCACGCGAGTTGGCCTCAGGTGGGTGACATCATTCGCTGCGTCGACGACTGCGGCCCTTGTGTCCAGCATCGTAACGCGGCTTGTGGTTCAAATAAAAACGCGTGATATGAGAGAGAAATTGCCGGGATTGATTGGTCTGTGATTGGATGGGATTAATCTCGCGCGAATCGGCTCACTTGGGCAAGAAAAAGGTTTGGATTTCCAAGAGCATCGTGATACATTCGCGCTCGTCCAATATGCGACTGTTTCTCCGATCGTGGTTACCAACGAGGAGGACGCATGCGACGCTCTTATCTGTCGGGCGGCCGGTCTGGCTTCACACTCGTAGAATTGCTGGTTGTCATCGCCATCATCGGCGTGCTGGTGGCACTGCTTCTACCGGCCGTGCAAGCGGCTCGCGAAGCGGCCCGGCGGAGCCAGTGCTCCAACAATCTCAAGCAGCTGGCAATCGCCATGCACAATCATCACGATGTGTATGGATATTTTCCGGCGCAATACTACTACCTACAGGCCCCCGCCCACGCCCGGGGCGACTGGGGAGGACTGGTCCGGCTCATGCCGTTTTATGAGCAACAACCGCTGTATGATATGTTGAATCCGGGCAATTTCCTGGGTGATATTCCGACGGTCAATACTTACACCCAGACCAAGGTCAAAACTCTCCTGTGTCCCTCGGACTCCAACGGCGGCGCTCTAAACGCCTACGCGAGCAACTACGCCAAGTCGAACTACTTGTACAACCATCAGGCCGTCAGCTTGTACACAAGCAATAACGGCGCAATCACGGAAACGGTCGTCAATTTCGCCTCCATCACCGACGGCACGAGCAATACGATCATGTTCGGCGAGCGCGACATGAAGCATAACGCCGCCGGTGGTGTCTGGATCGGCCGGGTGGTCGGGAAGACCGACGCAATCATCGTCGGCCGCGGGGACATCCCGATGAACACTCCCTGCCCGAATCCGGGGAGCGATCCGAACTGCAACCGACATGCCTGGAGCAGTTTGCACCCGGCCGGATCTCAGTTCGCGCTGGCCGATGGCTCGGTACGGTTCATCTCGCAGAACATCCCCAGCCACATCGGTTTCACGACCAGTTGTGCCTCGTCGCCGAACACCAACAACTTCCTGTATCAGAATCTCCATCGCCGCAACGATGGCAACACGATCGGCGATTTCTAGGAGGTCCAGCGTGTCCGTGATGCTGGCGGTTTGCTGAACGAAACGTTTCTTTCCTGGAGAGGGACGATGCGGATGTTCGTCGAAGTGTTGGCTCTGCGCGGCTTCGCCTGGGGATTGGCGCTGTCGGGTCTGGCGGCGCTCGTGGGTTGCGGGGGATCGGACAGTCTGGCGATTCAGGGAGACGTGACTCTCGATGGTCAGCCGGTGGGACCAGGAAGCATCGCGTTCTACCCGGCCGATGGATCGGCTGGCGCGGGCGTATCGGCGGCCATCGAAAATGGTCGCTACGAGATTCCCGCCGAGCGAGGACCGGCGCCGGGTTCGTACCGAGTCCAAATCAGTTGGCCGAAGAAGACGGGAAAACAGATTCCCTCGCTCGACCCTGGCTTTACGACCGAACAGACCGTGGAGGCCATTCCCCCCAAGTACAACACGGACTCGACCCTGAAGGTCTCGGTGACTCCGGGGGAACCGAAGCACGACTTTACATTGACATCGAAGTGACTCCTTCGAGATATCTCGCCGCAGCCGAAGTCATCAGCTGCCTCGTCTGGAGCCCATGGTCCAATATCTCATGAGGGAGAGCGGTGAACGACCGCCCCCCCAACCTAGGCATTGAGACAATGCATCCAATCGTGCATGATTGGTCCCAGTGACTCGTTTGTCTCTCCCGAACGATTCCCCAGCATGGGCCCTCGGGAGGACTATCTTTGCACACGGCACCTCGGTTTTTCGTTCTTTCGCTCGCGGCACTTTCGCTCTTGGCCGCCAGTTGCTCTGGTCCTGATCTGCCTGATCTTGGCAAGGTGAGCGGCGTTGTCACGCTTGAGGGCGAACCGTATCCGAACGCCTACGTGGTGTTCTCACCTACCAAAGGGCGTCCCTCCGAAGCGGTCACCGATAGTACGGGGCGGTATGAGCTGATCTATATGCCCGGGGTCAAGGGCGCTCAGGTCGGCGACCACACGGTCAGCATCACAACACAGTATCAAGCGCCGGAAAATCCTGACTCGGCGCCACCGTTTGTCGAACCTCTCCCGCCCAAATACAACGTCCGCTCGACGTTGTCGGCAACCGTCGCGCCCGGCGACAACACGGTCGACTTTGCGTTGACGAAGAAGTAGCCCGCCTTGCCTGTCGCCGCTCACTGCCGGGCTGCGACATCGAATCGCTCAATCCTCTCCCCAAGTGTGCGGCCTGTGAGAACAGGTCCGGCGCTTGGCTGCCCGCGTCCTGTCGTTTGGAACGAGCAGGCGCCTTTCGTGTTTATTTTCATAGGTATTGGGGAGAGTGGTTATGAGATGGTTCGGTTCTCGCAAACGGGGTTTCACCCTCGTGGAACTCCTGGTCGTCATCGCCATCATCGGCGTGTTGGTGGCATTGCTGCTGCCAGCCGTTCAGGCCGCGCGCGAAGCGGCTCGGCGGTCGCAATGCTCCAATCACTTCAAGCAGATGGGGCTGGCCGCGCACATGTATCACGACACGTTCAACATCCTGCCGTACAACGGAGTTCCCCAGACGGGCAGCGGTTCCACGCGGCAGCGCGGCGTGTCGTGGTTCTTCCGCCTCCTGCCCTTCATGGAGCAAGGGCCGGCGTACGATCGTGCCGTGTTCAGCGGTGACTGGACGTTGCAGGACGCGCCGGACTCTCCCAACGTCGACCTGATCCACACGCTGCGCGTGCCCGGATTGTGGTGCCCGTCGTCGCCGTTGCCGAAGACGAAGAAGCTGGGAACGACCGTCGACGTTCAAACTCCGCACTACGTCGGTATCGAAGGCTCCTACTACCTGGGCGGAACGACCACCACGGTCTCGACGGCTACCAACGTCGAAACCTATGGACGCACGGTCTACAACGGCGTGATTCAGACCAGCGAGTTCCCGGTCGGGTTTCACAGCGTCACCGACGGCACGAGCAACACGATGCTCGCCAGCGAACAAAGCGATTTTCAGCGTGACGCGAATGGCACGAAGGTCGATCGCCGGGCCTCTGGGCACATGGGCGGTGCTTGGAGCTGCGGCGCCGGCTCACGGAGTTGGACGCAGAATGTGACGACGATTCGCTACCCGATTAAAGGCGGCTTCGGCTCGGCGGGGAACACCCAGCCCTACGAAGTGAACATCCCGCTGTTCTCGGCTCACCCAGCCGGCGTGATGGCGCTCAACGTCGACGGCTCCGTTCGCCTGGTTCCGCAAACCATCGATTTCGCCATCCTCACCGCCCTGGCTGACCGCCAGGATGGCAATGTGATCGGCGACTACTAGAACCGGTTTCAGAACCGTCGGAGGACGATCATGATACAAGCGAGTTTGGCGAAGCTGTGATAGAGGAACGCGTAGAACTCGTGCCTTGTGATCAGGCGGCGGAAGGCTTGCAGCCAGCTGATCGTGCGTTCGACGATCCAGCGCCGGCGAATGCGGCGCAG
>JAEZAS010000435.1 GCA_023430365.1 Planctomycetota bacterium | reverse complement strand
CAGCCGACACGGTCGGCGAGATCCGAAGCGCGGGATGATTGGTCTCCGCCACAAGCTGTTCGAGGATTTGCCGCCGCTGGAAGAGCGGAGTCTCGCGAATGTCCTGCCCCTGAAACTCCATGATGTCGTAGGCCATCAAAGCGACCGGCGACTCGGCCAGCAGCTTGGCGCCTACGGTCTTCCGCCCGATGCGCCGCTGCAACACGGCGAACGGCAGCGGCAGGTTCCCTTTCCAGGCCAGGATCTCGCCGTCGAGAACCGTGCCGTCGGGCAAGGATTCGCCGACGCCGCGTATCTCTGGGAAGCGATCCGTGACCAGTTCCTCGCCGCGCGACCAGACCAGCACCTGACCTTTCCGACGGATGAGCTGAGCGCGAATGCCGTCCCATTTCCATTCCGCCTGCCAGTCGCGCAGCTCGCCCAGTGATTCCGGTGACGATTCCAGCGGATGAGCCAGAAAGAACGGATAAGGACGGGCGACGCTCTCCAGCCCGCTGCCACCGCCAAGCAGCGCTTCGTAGTCGGCTGCGGTCGGCTCCCAATGCCCCATCAGTCGATGGCTCATCTCCGCAGGAGGAATGCCGGCGACTTTGGCCAGCGCGCGGGCCACTAAGGTCGCGGCAACTCCAATGCGAAACTCACCCATGATCAATTTGTGCCAGACCAGCCGGCCGCGGCTGTCGAGCAGCTGCCAGGTCTCCGTCACGAGCCGCTGCTGTTCCTCCGGCGGCAAATCGCGCAGCGGCAGAATGCGCTCGGCGACGATCGTGTGCAGCGGAATCGCGACCGACTGACCTTCGCTGGGCAGAAGCAGCGCCAGCGCTTCGGCCAGGTCCCCCACCGCATCATACGATTCCTCCACCAGCCAACCAGGCAGGCCGGTGGCCGCCATGATCCACTCGCGCAGCAGCCGCGTGTTTACCGCCCGCTTGATCTTGCGTCCCGTGAGGAAATACAGGCCCCAAGCCGCGTCGGCGGGCTCCGCGGTTTCGAAGTACCGCTCCAGCGCGCGAACCTTTTCGTCGGTTCGCGTCGTTCTGTCGAGTTCGATGAAGAGTTGGGGGAAACGTTGCATAGCGGTACTACATGGCGATTGCGCGAGGAACCAGATTCACGCTTCCTCATCAACCGTTGTTCCTCCGGACTCCGTCGCGGCGGCGGTCTCGGCGTCGGCTTCAAGCTCCCCTTCAAAACGCGTCGAGATCGCGCGAGCGTCCCGTCCCTGTTCCTGGAGCCAGCGGACCATGACGTTGGTGTAGCCATGAATGACCCAGACCTGAGTGGCTTCGGTTTGTTCAATCGCGGCAAGCAGGCCGGCCCAATCCGCGTGGTCCGAGAGCGCAAAGCCGCGATCGAGAGCGCGCCGCCGACGTGTCCCGCGGATCTGCATCCAGCCCGAGGCAAACGCCGTGGAGATGGGGCCAAACTTCTTCAGCCAGGAACTTCCAGCCGCGGACGGAGGCGCAACAACCAGCGCCCGACCGCGAGAGGCGCGGGCGTTGTCCGTCGTGGCATGTTCGCTCGGCGGCAGAGCGACACCCGCGGCCTCGTAGAGCGGCAGGTACCGGTCAACGGCGCCATGAACCAGGATCGGACCGATGGACGCATCGACGCCGGCGAGCACGCGTTGCGCTTTCCCCAGCGAGTAGGCGTAGAGGACGGAGGTCCGGCCGCGTTCCTGATTCTCGCGCCACCAGGCGTCGATCTCGGCGAAGATCTCCTCGGCTCGCCGCCAGCGAAAGATCGGCAAGGCGAACGTCGATTCCGTGACGAAGAGATGGCAACGCAGCGGTTCAAACGGCGGGCAGGTCGGATCGTCGTCACTCGTCTTGTAGTCGCCGCTCACGACGACCACTTGCCCTTGATGTTCGATCCGCACCTGGCACGCGCCCAGGATATGGCCGGCGGGATGCAGCGACAGTCGGACGCCCCCGACATCAACCGTTTCACTCCATCGCAGCACATCCACGATGGCCGTCGCGCCCAGCCGTTCCTGTAGCAGTGGTTTGCCCGGTTCTACGGTCAGGTAGCGCTCCGATCCCGGGCGGGCGTGATCGCTGTGGGCATGGGTGATGACCGCCCGCGGGACCGGCTCCCAGGGATCGATGAAAAAATCGCCCGGCCGGCAGTACAGACCTCGATCGGTCGCTTCAAGCAAGGGAGTCATAGCCGCTGGTCGTCCAGGAGCGCGTCGAAGTCGTGCGATCAGCCAATTATTTCGGGGTCCGTCCAGGGGAGTAGGCGCACCGGGGGCGGATGCCATGCCTCTGCGGCTGGTCACCAAAATGCCAAAGCGGTGCGATCTGAACCAAACGCCCCCCATCGGACAGGCGGCTCGTCGTGGGAACAGTCCGGCAGCCACCCGAACCGCGTCCGATACTGCGACTAGGGCAAGTACGACGCCGGACGGGCGGCTGCAGGATTCACCACGAGCGCTCCACCGATAAAATTCCTGCACCGCCCGAGAGCGACACCCGGAGCCGTTCAAAGCCCCCATCGAGCGGGCCGACGAGGGACCATTACGCCTGAGTTGCACCGATATGTGAGGGCCCGCAGGGGCGTCGAAAGCGAATGTCGGAGTTGCCGCTTGGTTGGCCCGTCGTTCGCTATAGTGCTACTTTTGATCCTGTTTCTCGCAGCAGTCTTGCTGAGGGGGCGACTGGCGTTATCCAAGCAATTCCTTCCATCACCCATGAAAGTGGCGAACGTGCAATCCCAGGCAGCCCGCATCGGGCCTTCGCCACTTGAGCTGCTGCCTGATCCGGCGTGGATCGCCTCGGCCACCGGCCGGGTCGAGGATGTGAACGAGCACTGGCTGCGCTATACAGGATTAACGCGGGAAGCGTCGCTCTCGGGAGGATGGGTGCAGGCGGTGCATCCCTCCCAACTGGAATCCACGCAGAGGGCCCGCTCGCACGCCCTGGCCACGGGCGGCAACCTGGAATTGCCGGTCCAACTGCGATCGGCAGCTGGCGACTATCGCTGGTTTCTGGTGCGGGCGCAAGCCAGTCGCGATCGCAACGGCGGAGTCTACTGGACGGGCATCTGTACCGACATCGACGAACTGCGGCAGACACAGCACGCGCTCAGCGAGCAAACTCGCGCAGTGCAGGAACAGGCCGAGCTCGTCGACATGGCGCACGACGCGATCGTTGTCCGTTCCATGGCGGGGAGCATCTCCTACTGGAACCGCGGCGCGGAATTGATGTACGGCTGGCGCCGAGCGGAAGCCGTGGGAAACGTGATGCACGACCTGCTCGCCACCCAGTTCAGCCGGCCGCTGCCCCAGATCGAAAACCATTTGCTGCGGCAGGGGCGCTGGGAAGGGACACTCGTCCAGCGGCATCGAGACGGCACCCGGCGCGTGATTGCCAGCCGGTGGGTGCTGAAACGCGATGAAGCGGGCGCCCCGCTCCGTGTGCTGGAAATCAACTCCGACATCACCGACCGCCGCAAGGCGGAGGAGGCCTTGCAGTTTCTGGCCGACGCGAGCGAAACCCTGGCCTCACTGGTCGACTATCAGACGGTGCTGCAAAAGATCTCGCAACTGGCAGTTCCCTTCCTCGCCGACTGGTGCATCGTCTATCACGAAACCGGCGACGGAAAAGTCGATCGGGTGGCGCTCGCGCACGCCGATCGCGCGCGGGAGCCGATTCTGAAGGCGATTCAGGAGCGTTTTCCGCTTCAGCGACATGCGCTGCCGCCGCTGATCGCGCGGGTTATTCGCGACGGCCAGGCGGAACTCGCTCCGGACCTCAGCGACAATCTGCTGCAGCTTGCCACCGTCAACGAAGAACACCTGCAACTCGTGAAACAACTGGAAAGCCGCTCGCTACTCTGTTTGCCGATCTTCGTGCGCGGCAGTGTGGTCGGGGCGGTCGCCTTCCTGGCCGACGGAATTTCCAAAAGGTACTCGGCAGCCGATCTTTCCATCGCCGAAGAGTTCCTGCATCGCGCCGGAGTCGCCCTGGAAAACGCCACCCTGTACGCCGAGGCCCGCGAAGCCGATCGGCGGAAGGACGAGTTTCTGGCGACGCTGGCCCACGAACTCCGCAATCCGCTCGCTCCGATTCGCAGCGCCGTCGAGCTGATGCGGCTCCGAGGCATCGAGGACGAGGAACTGAGCTGGGCTCGCGAGGCGATCGATCGCCAGGCTCAGCACCTGACTCGTCTGGTCGACGATCTGCTCGACATTTCGCGCATCACCCGGGGCAAGGTGGAACTGCGGAAGCAACGCGTCGATCTTTGCGCCGTCATCGCCCGAGCGCTCGAAACGGCCCGCCCCTGGATCGACCAGCACGAGCATCAACTCCAGGTGTCGATTCCCGAGACGCCGCTCTACTTGGAGGCCGATCCAACTCGGCTGGAGCAGGTGTTTGCCAACCTGCTGAACAATGCCGCCAAGTACACGGAGGCCCAAGGGCGCATCGAATTGCAAGTGACCGAGGGACCCGAGGAAGTCGTCGTCCGGGTGAAGGATTCGGGGATCGGAATGTCGCTGGAATTCCTGCCGCGGGTGTTCGAAATGTTCGTTCAAGCGGAGCACCACCATGGACGATCGCAAGGTGGTCTGGGCATTGGCCTGTCGCTCGTGAAACGCCTGGTGGAAATGCACGGCGGGCGGATCGAAGCGCATAGCGAAGGGCCGGGCCAAGGGAGTGAGTTTCTCGTCTACTTGCCCCGAATCGTCGACGGCAGCCCGACCGCTGGTCACTTGCAGGGACCGCACGAGCGGAAAACGCCCGGGCCATTGCTTCAGCGCGATGTATTGATTGTCGATGACAATGTCGACGCGGCCCAAAGCTTGTCCATGCTCTTGAGACGTCACGGGCAACGCACTCGCATTGCTCATGACGGAGATACGGCGCTCCAGTTGATCGCGGAGCGGCGACCGGATCTCGTGTTCCTGGATATCGGGTTGCCCCGCATGGATGGGTATGCCGTCGCTCGCGAGATTCGCCGGCGGCCGGGCGGCAGAGATGTCCTACTGATTGCCTTGACGGGCTGGGGACAAGAGGACGACCGGCGGCGCTCGCGCGAGGCGGGCTTCGATGATCACCTGACCAAACCGGTCGATCATGCCACGCTCGAGCGGATTCTCGCCCAGCGGTCGCGAAAGGCCGAAAGCCGTTCGTAGGCTGCCGCGCGTGTTGTCGAGCGTAAATCCGAGTGTGGCAGTCGCCGGCTGAGCCTCTTAGAACTGGTTGTTGCGCTCGGCTGCCTGGTTGCTGAGAGTCGTCAGTGGGGACGGCGCCACAACCGACTCGCTTTCGTGCCCGCGAGCTCGCGCCGTTCCGATGCCCCCTTCGCCCGGCAGAAAGCGGTTGACGACCGCCATCAGGTCCGAGGTGATGCCGGGAAACAGGCCGTGGAACGCCACGGCTGCCTTGGCCGGCAGCGAGAGGGTGATGGAGGAGCGTCCCTGGCGGCAGGCTTCGATCACCTGAGACGCGGCCCGCTCGGCGCTCATCGATGCGCCCGGCAGCGAGTCGCTGACCGCGAACCAGGCGTGCTCCGCCTTGTTGTGACCCTTGAAGAATGCGTTCCGTGGGCTACCCGTGCGCATCAGCCCTGGGGATACCGTGGTGACCACGATCGAGTCCTTGGCGAGTTCGGAACGCAAGCCTTCCGACAATCCCACCAGGGCAAACTTACTGGCGCTGTAAGGGAGCAGGTGCGGCACGCTGATGCGGCCGCCGATCGAAGCGATGTTGACGATTCGGCCGCCGCGCTGCGTTCGCATATGCGGCAGAACGGCGTTGATGGTGTAGAGCGGGCCCCAAAAGTGGGTGTCCATCGCTTCCTGGTAGTCCTCCAGCCGCATCGTTTCCATCGGGCCGACCTGGATGACTCCAGCCACGTTGATGAGCACGTCGACCCGCCGCCAGACGTCGACCACTTGCCGCACCATCGACTCGACCTGCCCCTGATCGGTCACATCGCAGCGGAACGTGAGGACTTGAGCGCCCGACTGCTGCAATTCCTGCTTCGCCCGGGCTAGCTGCTCGGTGTTGCGGCTGCAGAGGACCAGCCGGGCGCCTTCGGCGGCCAATTGACGGGCAATCACCAGGCCTAAACCGCGCGCCCCTCCGGTGATGAGCACGACCTTGTCCCGGAACGAGAACTCGGCTTTGCTCACGGCGTAGCGCAGCAGGGCCAGGCCGCCGCCGAGGGCCACGAGTCCCAGCAGCGCGGTGTCGGAGCTAGGGCGACGGCGGCGAACCGACTTGCTCTTGAACATACAACCTCTTTTTCCAGCAATTACATGAGCGGTGGGGTGGAAGCTCCGGCGAGAGCGTGCTGATGCGCTTCCGCGTGCGGCAGATCCGCGCCGCCGTGCGGCTTCATGACCACCTTGGTGAAACCCGGGTCCTTGTCGTTGAAATGCTTGTAGGCGTCGGGGCCGTCCTCCAACCGCAGACGGTGGCTGATCAGGAATGACGGGTCGACCTTGCCTTGCTCGATGAGCCGCAAGAGAGGCTGCATATAGCGGTGGACGTGGGTCTGTCCCATCTTGAACGTCAGCGCTTTCGCAAAGGCCGCCCCGAGCGGCATCTTGTCGAGCAAGCCACCGTAGACACCGGGGATCGACACCGTCCCCCCTTTGCGACAGGCCTGGATTGCCTGCCGCAGCACGTGCGGGCGATCGGTCGCCATGCCCACGCTGTGTTTCACGCGATCGTAGACGGCGTCCACCGAGGTTCCATGGGCCTCGAGGCCGACGGCATCGATTACCGAATCGGGGCCGCGACCACCCGTGCGCAGAGCCAGTTCGTCCATGACGTTGAACTGCTCGTAGTTGATCGTCTCCGCCTTGCAGTGCGTTTCGGCCAGGCGGAGCCGATCGGGAAAGCGGTCGATCGCGATGACCCGGTCGGCGCCCAGCAGATAGGCGCTGGTGATGGCAAACAGGCCAACTGGCCCGCAGCCGAACACGGCCACGGTATCGCCCGGCTGGATGCCGCAATTCTCGGCAGCCATGTATCCGGTCGGGAAAATGTCCGAGAGAAACAGCACCTGCTCGTCGGACAGATGGCTTTCGATCTTCTGTGCACCGACGTCGATGAACGGCACCCGCACATACTCGGCCTGCCCACCGGCGTAACCGCCATAGATGTGCGAATAGCCGAACAGACCCGAGCCGCTTTGTCCGTACAGCTTCTCGGCCGTGACGGCTGTCGGATTGGAGTTGTCGCAGAGCGAGGTCAATTGCCGCTCGCAGAAGAAGCACTTGCCGCAGGCGATGGTGAAGGGGATGACCACCCGGTCGCCCACCTTGATTCGCCCCACATCGTGCCCCACTTCGACAATCTCGCCCATGAACTCATGGCCGAGGATGTCGCCCGCCATCATTCCGGGAATGTTGCCGTTGAACAGATGAAGGTCCGACCCGCAGATCGCCGTGGACGTGACCTTGAGAATCGCATCGTGGGGATTCAGGATCTTGGGATCGGGCACCACTTCCACGCGCATGTCTTGCTTGCCATGCCAGCAGATTGCCTTCATCGCTCGTATCCTTCCGTCTGGAATATTCGGGGCATTTGTGAATGGATCGATCGCCGGACGGATCAGTCCCGTCCGCGGCCTGCCGGCTGACCTTCGGTGGTGGCAATTTCACCGGCTTCCATCAATTGCTTGAATCGCCGCAAGTCGTCTTCGATCTGGTGCTCGGCGCTCGAGCCCATCAGCGAAGCGATGCCGATGCCGATCTGGCCGTAGGGCGGGTTGTACTTGAGTGAGACTCGCAGTTCCGTCCCGCGGCCGTTGCTTAGCTCGCTGAAATGCACGGAGCCCGCGGTGTCGACTTCGCTGCCCGGCAGGGACCGCCAGGCGATCATCCGCCCCGGCTCTTCGTTGTGAATCTCGGCCTCCCAAGACACCTCGACCCCCATGGGCCCTTCGGCGACCCAGCGGCTGCGGCCATCGGGCAGCTGGGTGACCGACTTCACGTGCTGCATGATCCGCGGCAGGTTTTCGAGGCGTCGCCAGAACGCGAACAATTCGCTCGCTGGCCG
Source organism: Planctomycetota bacterium (assembly GCA_023430365.1). Classification (GTDB taxonomy): domain Bacteria; phylum Planctomycetota; class Planctomycetia; order Pirellulales; family Pirellulaceae; genus JAEZAS01. The sequence continues at coordinate 12,341 of JAEZAS010000435.1, read as the reverse complement.
ATTGATAGTGAAGGCCCGCTCATACTTGACGCCGTACTGTGCCGGCACGGACGTGGCCGTCTCGGGATCGCGGGCCGTGGAAATGCCCAAGGCCTCGTACAACTTGCAGTTGCCCGAAGCGCCGCGATAGACGAGCGCTCCGCCCAATCCCATCATCACCAGACCATCGACCGAGCCGCGACGCAGTCCGTACAGGGCCATGATGCCGCCTCCGACCATCGACGCGATCCGCTCGCCCATGCCGACGTTCTGCACCGAGCAGCACTGCGAACCGGTGGTGCGCTCGCGATCCGACATGCCGCGTTGCAGAGACATTCCGACCATTGTGATTCTCCCTTGTCGAGTGACAGAAGCTCGTCGCGGCGCAAGTCAGCGATGCTCGGACGCGCAATTGCAGCAGAGAAGGGCACTTCGCATGCCGAGAACGAGTCGACTGCAACCTGAGGCAAGTCGCTGCTGTCAGCTTCTCGCTGTGGTCAGTCGAAGTTCACTTTGGTCGCCGCGATTCCATGCCGGCGCAGCCCAAGACCATTGCCGCTGCCAGGGTTACGCTTGCGCAGGTTCGTCCGACGAGCGCAAGAGACGGCGCCGCGTGACAGTAAAGCTTCCTCGGCCGCAGGAAGCTAGGGCGAGTCCAGCCGAGGATCGGCAAGGAGTTCTGACAGGCTATCAACCGAGGCTGGCTTGAGCCGGTGCTCATCGAAGCCAGCCTGCAAGGCTTTCTGGCGGTCTTCTTCCTCACCGTAGCCAGTCAGAGCCACGAGGAGCACACGCTTCCCGGTCTCGAGCGCCCGAATCCGCCGGGCTACCTCGTAGCCGTCGATTCCGGGCAAGCCGATGTCGAGCAGCACGATGTCGGGCTGAAACTCTTCGAAAAGCGTCAGAGCCGAGAGTCCATCCCCCGCCGAAACGACTTCATGGCCGCCCATCCGCGCCAGAATCTTGCACAGCAGCCGGGCAGCCCCCTCATTGTCGTCCACCACCAGAACACGGCGCGCTTTCGATGACATCAAACCCAATCGTACTCCGACCACTTACGAGCAAAGCGTCAGCACCAACACCGGCACATCCGCGAGTTGTCCGCCGACACCGAACTCCGCTCCCTGGAGATCGATCTTCGCGCCGGTGAGACAGTTCTCCCAAGCGCCGCGGGGTAGCTCGGAGAGGTTGAGTTGAGTGTCTCCCCACGTGGCTGGATCGAGAAGGGGGCGTGGTTCGGAACGAGCCTCAGGATCCGTCGTCAAAGTGGCAATCAACCGTGGGCCGGCGACAATGACCGCGCGGCAACCGCTCGCGGTTTCCCGCTTCCAGGCAAAGGCGCAGAGATGCCGTGCAGCCGACCCTTGGACCTCCAGCGGCACGTAATCTCCCTGCGTAAACAGCTCCGGTTCGCTGCGGCGCAGCTCCAGCAGACGCCAGGTCACCAGCAGCTTCAGTCGCGGATCGCGCGGCGTGCGGGCCAGCTCTCGCAACAAGGACGAGCGGGCTTCCGCTCCCTGATGGAACCGGTCCTTCAGTTCCGCGAGCGCGTTTTTGCGGCAATCATAGTTCACCGGCCGGCGGTTGTCGGGGTCCACAAGGCTGTAGTCCCACATCTCCTGTCCCTGGTAGATGTCGGGCACACCGGGAGACATGAGCTTGATCACGAGCTGGGAGAGGGCGGTGTACATGCCCAAGTCGACCACCCGCTCCTGGAACGCCTGAAACTCGGCGAGGAACTTCTTGTTCTTCTTCCGATCGAGGACCGACGAAACAAACTCGCGCATCGCCTCGTCGTAGGCGACGTTCGGATTGATCCAGCTGGTGCGGGCCTTGGCCTCGCGCGTCGCCTTTTCCATGTAGCCCTGCAGGCGACCGACCATCGTGTCGTACTCTTCTTGTCCGATCGGCGAAGTCGGCCACATGCCGACGAGCGTCTGGTAAAAGAGCCATTCGTCGCTGTGGCTCGGCGCCCGTTGGCCGTCGACCTCCCGATGGAAGCGGCGGTTCAGCCGCGACCACTGATTGACCGCCTTGCGCCAGAGGTGGGGGGCCTCGGTGAGCACGTTGATGCGCGCCCGCACATCCTGGCTGCGCTTGGTGTCGTGGGTCGTCGTCCCGATCATGGCCTGCGGCCAGTTGCGGTGTCGATCGAGGTTGTCTCGATGGAAGTGGTCGACCGAAACGGTCGCTGCTTCCGGATGACAGCCGACTTCATTGGCCGAAAGGAGCGGGCAGTACAAGTAAAAGGCGGTGTCTTCGACGCCTTTTGCCATCACCGGGCTGGTCACTTGCTGGAATTTGCCCGTGAACAGCTCACGCTCTCGCCGAGCCTCTTCGCTGATCCCTTCGGGATGCTCCAGCAGCAGAATCTGGCGGATGAAGTCGAACGCGGCCGCATCGATGGCTGGGTTGCGCCGCTTGGCCTGCGCCACAGCCTGTTGGACAAAGCGGCGGTCTCGGTCGGAGACGCCCGCCGGGCTGGGATAGGTGCGATAGACCGGGAACAGCGCCAAGATCTCCCGCAATGCATGGCGGAGCGTGTTGAGCGTGAAGTCGCGCGAGCGGCGATGCTGTTCGGAAATGCGGTTGATTCGATGCGCGAGCATCTGCAGTTCGCTCGACATGGCCACCCGCAAGATGAGCATCTTGCAGCGGTAAACGATTTCCGCGAACTCCTGGTGCTCGTTCGTGAAGCGGACGTAAGTCTGCTCGACCGCCTCGACGCCTTCCTTCTCCAGGTACAGGCCGTTGAGTTGATGCAGGAAGTCGTAGCCCGACGTGCCGGCGACCGGCCAATTGGTCGGCAACGGCTCGTCCGGACCGAGAATCTTTTCGACGACGACGTAGAGCGGAAATTCCTTCCGGCCGGCGACCGGCTGGGTGTAGGCTTCCGTCGGCGCCGGTTCGGGGCGCGGATGATCGCGGTCTTCGGACGTCTCTGCCTTCTTCCCGAGAATCGCAGCGTCCGGATGCGGGAGTTGCAACCGGTCGCACAGGCGACAGAGAACTTCCTCGCACAGGTCCCCCCAGCAGGTTTCGCCCGGGGTGTCGGTCGATCCTTCGCTGTTCGTCGACGCTTCGCCAGCCGCCGTGGCGCCGCCTTCGATGCCCGCTTGCTGCTCGGCCAGGCTCGGCGGGGCAAAGGTCGGTTCGCTAAATGTGGGAGAACTTGCTTCTCCCGTGATGCCCATCGCGGCCAGCGACGGGGCCTCCTGGGGCTCCGCCGACGAATGTGCGTGGCGCTTCGCCGATTCCTTCTGATTTCTCGCCGCAAACGCTCGCTGTGCCAGGACCGACAGGTACATCCACTGCAGTCGCCACAAGTACTGCGTCGGATCGTAGAGTCCGTCGATGTGGTCGATTCGCAGGCCGTCGATGTCCCCTCGGCTGAGCAGTTGGAAGACGAGCCGGTGGGTCTCCTGAAAGACATCGGCGATTTCCATGCTCACGGCGGCCAGGCCGTTCACATCGAAGAAGCGGCGATAGTTCACTTCATCCGAAGCCGCCTTCCAGTGGGACAACCGGTAGGCCTGCGCGGCGAGCAAGGCTTCCAGGCGGTCGAAGCTCGGGGGATCTCCCGGCCGACCGTTGAACTCCGCCAGGTTGCGCTGGATGAACTCGACGATGAGCGGCTGTTCGCTTTCGAGCACGCGCAGCCGCCGCTTGATCACTTCCTTTTCGCGTTGCCGCTCGAGCGTCTGCTGCATCTGGGTCGCCGACTGGGGCGGCAGGTGCTGCAAGGCGGTGATGATGCTCTGGTACTCCAGAAACGCATCCGAAGTCTCGCCGAGCGCCTGGCGCAGTTCGTCGATGCGATGCACGAGCACGGGCACCGACGTCTCCGGAGCAATCGGCAACACCGTCTCGTAGTAGCGGAGAAAGAATCCGCCGTCGGTGTGCTCCAATTGCAGCGCGCCGGCTTCCAACGCCTCGCCGAATTGCTGCCCCAGGATCGGCAGCAGCACCTTGCCGGCGAGTTCGCTCTTGACGGGAGTCCAATCGACGTCGAAGTAGTTGGCGTACGGCGAATTCTGGCCGTTCTCGAGCACATCGGTCCACCAGGCGTTGGCGCTGCTGGCGGCCATGTGGTTGGGGACCATGTCCAGGATCTGCCCGATGCCGTGCTCCTTGAGAGCCGCGATGTAGGCGTTGTAATCCTCCTCGGCGCCGAGTTCCGGGTTGATCTGGTTGTGATCCGTTACGTCGTAGCCGTGAGCGCTCCCCGGTTGCGACTTGAGGTACGGGGAGGCGTAGACATGGGTGATGCCTAGCGCGTGCAGATAAGGAATCTGGGCCGTCGCATCCCTAAAGGTGAACTGGCCGTTGAACTGAAAGCGATAGGTCGAGCCCCGATGCTTGCGACGCGAGTCGATTTCGCGCAGCACATCGGACGTAATCTGCTCGACGAGCGTTTCCTGCGAGGAAGATAGTGTCATAGGGGTTGTTAGGGAGACCGTAGCGACCGGTGGCCGGCAGTCGTGCTTTCTTCAGGGTGAATGTGAGTCGATCGACACCTCGGGTTAGCCTGGGTCGGAACCAACCGAGGAAGCCGCTTCGGTGTTTGTGCCTTCGGCTGTCCCTTCACTTCCGGTCAATGCATCGAGAATGCCGGTGAGGGGCACCATCGACCATGCCGGCCGAGTCTTGAGCTCATGCAGCAGCTCGCTCAAAGCCCGTTCGAGCAGATAAGCGTCGAAGAGGATCTTCATTTCCTCCTGTCGACGGGGCACGAACGACGCCTGGCCGGCTGTATCAAGATAGGCTTTTAGGTACGCGGCTCCAACCCACGCGCACCAGAAGCGCGTCCAGGGCTGCAGCCGGGCGAGATCTTCGTCGCGGACGACGGCCTGCGGTGTCAGCCGTCCGCCGCCGTGACCGTAGAGCGACGTGTGCGTCGCATAGTGGAACGATCGCAGCATCGTGGCCACGTCGCGAATCGGCGAACGCTTCACGCGCCGTTCCGAGAGCGAGTTGCCCTGCGAGCCCTCGAAATCGAGGAAGACAAAATCCTTGCCCGTCATGAGGATCTGCCCCAAGTGCAGATTGCCGTGGCAGCGAATCCTCGCCGATTCGACGCGTTTATCGACCAGCAACCGAAAGCGGCGCAGGATCTCCGCGTCGTGTCGGAGCACCTCTTGAGCGGCGGGTTGGGCCGATTTCGGCAATTTGCGCATTTGCCGTCGCAACGCGTCAAAGACGTTGATCTTCAGGCTGCGCATCGATTGATAGAGCGAGCGCTGATAGAGCGACGAGAATCCCTCGGGAGCGAAGGCCGGGTCCTGCGTGTCGGACGCCAGCGCCAGGTGCAGTTCGGCGGTTCGCTGGCCGAGCAAGCGGATATTGTCCAGGTAGTCGCCGATCAGGTCCTCAACCAGTTGCGGCGGTTCCGGCGACATCCAGTCGGACGGCCAGGCGTCGGCTGGCGGCACCGGGAAGGCTTCGCCGAGCGTCACGATCCGCTCGAAGTAGTCGCTCAAGGCGTCGAGCGTGAACTGCCACGCATCTCCCTCGCTCTGAACAAAGCCGTGCAGGATGGCGAGCGAAGCGGCGTCGCCGCTGCGGCGGCGGTATTCGATCTGGCCAGCCAGCGGAGCGACGTGGGTGAAGTCGGTCTGGCTGCTGAGCATTCGGCCGGTGTCCCAGGCCGGGTTCATGCCTTCGTCGATGCGGCGGAACGGTTTCAGGGCGAACCGGCCTCCGTCGCAGATGATCGCCGTGGTTTGCTTGATGTCGCCGCCATGCGGCGTGACGCCGACCGTTTCCCGGCTGCGGAGCGTCTGGAACTGGGGCAAGTTGGTAGCAAACAACTCGCCCGCCTCGCTGCCGCGCAGACGGGTGCGCGTGGAGACCAAGTTGACGAGCGACGTGCAGAAGCCATTGTCGGCGAAGGCGTCGTACAAAACGCCCCCTTGGCCCCCCTCGAGCCGGGCAATGATGTCGTTGGTGGAGTACTCGAGCAGGTCGGTCGCCCGCTGCTCGATGGCGCGAGCCATCGGAATCATGTAGGCGGCGCTTTCTCCGTCGCCATACTCGACGTCGATCGCGACCAGATACGCCAGCGGTTCCGTCGGCAAGCGGAAGAACTCGCGCAAGCGGGCCGACTTGATCGTGCGGGGATGCGATTCGAACCAGCGGCTGCGCTCGATGTAGCCCGGCAACACGGCTTCGAGTTCGGCTTCATGCCGGGTGAACAACTCCTCCCAGCCGCCGCCGGCGGCGATGGTGGGAATCAGTTTGCGCTGAACCTGCGGAACGCCTCTCGAATCGGCGGCGGCTCGCGGCGTGAGGGCGAACCAGTAGAACGAGTGCGGCCCGAGCGTGAGCAAGTAGGGCAACCGCCCGACGCGCGGAAACGACGTGCTGCCGAAGAGTTCGACCGGGACCGAACCGCGATAGCGCGAGAGATCGAGTTCGACGTATTGCACGAACCGCGAAAGGTTGGCCACGACGAGGATGTGTTCATCGCCGTAGGTGCGCAGGAACGCCAGAATTTTGCGATTCTCGGGATGGAGGAACTCGAGCTTGCCGCGGCTGAAGGCCTTGTAGCGTTTGCGCAGGCCGATCAGCCGTTTCATCCACCAGAGGAGCGAGTGCGGATTGTTCTGCTGGGCCTCGACGTTGATCGTCTCGTAGTGATACTCCGGATCGATCACGATCGGCAGGTAGAGCTTCTGCGGATTGGCGCGCGAGAAGCCGGCATTGCGGTCGGCGGACCATTGCATGGGGGTTCGCACCCCGTTGCGATCGCCGAGGTAAATATTGTCCCCCATCCCGATCTCGTCGCCGTAGTAGATCACCGGCGTGCCGGGCAGCGAGAACAGCAGGCCGTTCATCAGCTCGATCCGCCGGCGGTTGTTGCCCAACAGGGGCGCCAGGCGGCGGCGGATGCCGAGGTTGATGCGAGCACGGGTATCGTGCGCGTAGGCTCGATACATGTAGTCGCGCTCCTCGTCGGTCACCATTTCGAGCGTCAGCTCGTCATGGTTGCGCAGGAACATGGCCCACTGGCAATTCTCGGGAATGGCAGGGGTTTGTTCCATGATGTCGACGATGGGGAAGCGGTCTTCGCGATGAATGCCCATGAACAATCGGGGCATCACTGGGAAGTGGAACGCCATGTGGCATTCATCCCCGTCGCCGAAGTAGGCCACGGCGTCCTCCGGCCACTGATTGGCTTCGGCGAGGAACATGCGGTCGGGATACTTGCTGTCCAGATGCCGGCGGAGCGACTTCAGATACTCGTGCGTCTCCGGCAGATTCTCGCAGTTGGTCCCTTCGCGCTCGTACAGGTAGGGAATCGCGTCGAGACGGACACCGTCGATCCCCATGTCCATCCAGAAATCGAGCAAGGGGAAAATCGCCTTGTGCACTTCCGGATTGTCGAAATTCAAATCCGGCTGATGCGAGTAGAAGCGATGCCAGAAGTAGGCCTTGGCGATGTTGTCGTAGGTCCAGTTCGAGGGCTCGAAGTCCTTGAAGATGATCCGTGCGTCGCGATACTTTTCGGGCGTATCGCTCCAGACATAGAAGTCGCGCTCGGGGCTTCCCGGCGGAGCCCGACGGGCCATCTGAAACCACGGGTGTTGGTCCGAGGTGTGGTTGATCACCAGTTCGTTGATCACGCGCAGGCCGCGCTCGTGGGCCGCTTCCAGGAACTCCTGAAAGGCTTCGAGCGTGCCGTACTGCGGATGAATGTTGGTGTAGTCGGCGATGTCGTAGCCATCGTCGCGCAGCGGCGACGGGTAGAACGGCAGGAGCCAGATCGCCGTGACGCCTAGATCCTGCAAGTAGTCGAGCTTGGAGGCGAGTCCGCGAAAGTCGCCGACGCCATCACCGATCGAGTCCGAAAAGGCGCGCACGTGCAATTGATAGATGATCGCGTCCTTGTACCACATCAAATCGTCCGACATTGCCTGCTCCTCATGATGCTGATTGCACGATCGATTCTTGGCCTTCGTCGGCCGGCGGCGGTGTGCGCTGATAGATGTCGGCCATCTCTCGCAGTTGCTTTTCCGTGTCAGCGCTGATCTGTTCCCACTGGAATCGCCAACTCCAGTTGCCTTGCGCGGTGCCCGGCATGTTCATGCGCGCTTCCGATCCCAGACCGAGCAAATCCTGGAGCGGGAAGATCGCCATTTCCCCGACCGACGCCAGGGCGAGGCGGATCATGTCCCAGTGGATCTGGCTGCCGTCGGTGCCGGTGTAGGCCAGGGTCTTGGCTCGTTCCCGCTCGATCTGCTCATGATCGCGCGTGGTTCCCTCGCCCATGGCGCTGTTGAACCAGCCGACGACGGTGTCGTTGTCGTGGGTGCCGGTGTAAACGATGCAGTGCCGGTTGTAGTTGTGCGGCTGGTAGTCGGCCCCCTTGGGATCGTCGCCAAAGGCGAATTGCAGCACGCGCATGCCGGGAAAGCCGAGCTGGTCGCGAAGCTCTTCGACCTCGGGCGTGATCATGCCGAGGTCCTCGGCGATGAGCGGCATTTCTCCTAGCGCTTCCCGGGCTTTCAGGAACATCGCCTGCCCCGGGCCTTTGACCCAGCGGCCGCCGCTGGCCACCTCTGCGTCGCCGGGGACTTCCCAATAGGCCTCAAAGCCGCGGAAATGGTCGACCCGGATTTGGTCGTACAGTTCCAGCGAGCCGCGAATCCGCTCGATCCACCAGGCGTAGCCGTCTTTGGCCATGGTTTCCCAGCGGTAGAGCGGATTGCCCCACAGTTGGCCGGTCTTGCTGAAGTAGTCCGGCGGCACACCGGCGACCACTTCCGGTTTGCCGTCCGCTTTCAGGGCGAATAGTTCCTGGTGGGACCACACGTCGGCGGAGTCGTGAGCGACGAAGATCGGGATGTCGCCGATGATCTGAATGTTCTGGCTATTGGCGTACTCCTTGAGCGCCTTCCACTGGCGGAAAAACTCGTACTGCACGAATCGTTCGAAGGCGATTTCGTCCGCCAGCTTCTCCCGCCACTGGGCCATGGCTTTCGGCTCGCGGCGACGCACGGCGGGATCCCACTGGTGCCAGGGTTTTCCGCCGTGGGCCGTTTTCAGGGCCTGAAAGAGGGTGTAGTCGTCGAGCCAATACTGATGCCGCTTCGCGAAGGCGGCGATTTCTTCGTCGGAGTGCCGTTTTTGCGCCTGCGATTGCGAGGCGGCAAAGGCCTTGCGCAGCAGGTCGGTGTGGAAGGCGAAGACGCGGTCGAAATCGACGCTCCCTTTCGGCAGCGTCCGGCCGGCGGCCAATTGCTGCTCGCTAAGCAGGCCTTGTTTGGCAAGGTCGGCCAGGTCGATGAGCATGGGATTGCCAGCGAAGGCCGAGTAGCACTGGTAGGGCGAATTACCGTAGCCAGTGGGACCGAGCGGAAGAACCTGCCAGACTCCCTGGCCCGTGCGGCGGAGGAAATCGACAAAGCGATAAGCGGAGGGGCCGAAGTCGCCGATTCCGTACTCACCGGGCAGGGACGTGATGTGCAACAAGATGCCGGAAGTTCGCTGTTTCGTCATGAGCAGCCTTGCAAAAGCGGTCTATCGATTGGTGGGTGGCAGTTCTCGAAACCAACTCCGCAAACCGAAACCAATTTCTTCGGCATAGGTTGTATCGCCCCCGTAGCAAACCGTGGACCGGGCCCACTTTGTTCGGCCCAGCGGCCAGGTCGCACAACAGTTCCAGAAGAAATCGCTGCGCACCCGCGTGTCGGCAGGGGACTCCGCCGCCGGTATTCGCCCAATGTAGCGTGCCGCTTGATGCTTGGTCAGCCGATGATGGCGTCGGCTGACCAGCAACCGCCTGACAGCGAATACTCTAGGCCACAACGGGACATGCGACAAAGGAGCAGGCCCGTCGCAGGCTCGCTAAACGAGCAACAGCTCGCGAAACAAAGGCTGTTCCTCGAGGGGAACCAGCGTCAATATTTCTCGATTGCGTATCGTCACCGTGACCTCTCTCGACGCGATTAGGCGTTTGGCATTGATTTTGCTTGGGACGAACCGTCGAAATTTTTGTTCACCACTGATGAGTTCGGTCGCGCTGTCTTTTACATCTCGGTTGGGACGGTTCCCACACCGCGATTGCGGACGCTGGGCAAGGACGGGGCGCAAGGAAAGGCAATCATCTATGCGAGTTTGGCCAGGAAAGTCATATCCCTTGGGCGCCACGTGGGACGGCGCGGGAGTCAACTTCGCTCTGTTTTCGGAACACGCCACCAAAGTCGAGCTCTGCCTCTTCGACTCGGTGGACGCCACGAAGGAAACCGAGCGCATCACGATGCCGGAGCAGACCGATCAGGTCTGGCACGCCTACCTGCCGGATGTGCTGCCGGGGCAGCTCTACGGTTTCCGGGTGCACGGTCCTCACGATCCCGCTGCCGGGCATCGTTTCAATCCGAACAAGGTCTTGCTCGATCCCTACGCCAAGGACATCGCCCGCGATGTGCGCTGGGACGACGCAGTTTTCGGCTACAAGATCGGCGATCCCGCCGAGGATTTGTCGTTCGACGAACGGGACAGCGCCCCGTTCTGCCCGCTTGCCAAGGTCGTGGACACGGCGTTCACCTGGGGAGACGACCGGCCGCCGCGTACTCCCTGGCACAAAACGCTGATCTACGAGCTGCATGTCAAAGGCCTGACCAAACTGCATCCCGAAGTGCCCGAGAAGCTGCGGGGCACCTACGCCGGCGTGGCCTCGGAGCCGATCATCCGCCATCTCCTGAGCCTGGGCGTGACGGCCGTCGAGCTGATGCCCGTCCACTACTTTTTGAAGGATCGGCATCTGGTCGAAAAGGGGCTGACCAACTACTGGGGCTACAACACGCTCGGCTACTTCGCCTGCGATCCTGCTTATGTGGCGGAGCAGAACGAATTGAGCGCGGTGCAGCAGTTCAAGATGATGGTCCGCTCGCTGCACGCCGCCGGAATCGAGGTCATCCTCGATGTGGTTTACAACCACACGGCCGAAGGCAATCAGATGGGGCCGATGCTCTCGATGCGGGGCATCGACAACGCCTCGTACTACCGACTGGCGCCGGACCAGCGCTACTACATGGATTTCACCGGCTGCGGCAATACGCTGAACATGCAGCATCCGCGCGTCCTGCAATTGATCATGGATAGCCTGCGATATTGGGTGCTCGAGATGCACGTCGACGGGTTCCGCTTCGATCTGGCGAGCACATTGGCTCGCGAGCTGTTCGAAGTGAATCGGCTGGGCGCGTTCTTCGACATCATCCACCAGGACCCGATCCTGTCGCAGGTGAAGCTGATCGCCGAGCCGTGGGACGTCGGCCCCGGCGGCTATCAGGTGGGCAACTTCCCGGTCCTGTGGACCGAATGGAATGGAAAGTATCGCGATTCGGTCCGCCGGTTCTGGAAAGGGGACGGCGGAACGATGTCGGAGTTCGCGACTCGCCTGGCTGGCAGCAGCGACCTGTACCAATGGACGGGACGAGCGCCGTACGCGAGCATCAATTTCATCACCTGCCACGACGGTTTCTCGTTGCAGGATCTGGTGAGCTACAACGACAAACACAACGAGGCCAACCAAGAGGACAACCGGGACGGCGCCAACGACAACAACAGTTGGAACTGCGGCGCTGAAGGCCCGACCGACAACGCCGAAATCAACACGCTCCGCGAGCGACAGAAGCGGAATCTGATCGCCACGCTGCTGTTTTCGCAGGGCGTGCCGATGATGCTCGCCGGCGACGAGCTAAGCCATACGCAAAACGGCAACAACAACACCTACTGCCAGGACAACGAATTGACCTGGCTCAAGTGGGAACTGAACGAGCAACAGCAGGAATTTTTGACGTTCGTGCAGCGAGTTTGTCAGATATGGCGCGAGCAGCCCGTCTTTCAGCGTCGTCGCTTCTTCCTGGGCCGCCAGATTCGCGGCGCCGACATCAAAGACATCTCCTGGTTCAATCCGTCCGGAGATGAGATGTCGGACGAGGACTGGAACGCTGGGTTCAGCAAGTGCTTTGGCGTTCGCCTGGCGGGAGACATGATCGGCGAGCTCGATGACCACGGCGAACCAATCATCGGCGAGACGATGCTGCTGCTTCTGAACGCCCACCACGAGGAAATCGCTTTCACGTTGCCTGTCACCAAGGACAAGCACCACTGGGAACGGGTCCTCGATACGGCGGACGCCTCGAGCGACATCGTCGCGCTGGAGGGGGGAAAAAATTATTCCCTCGCTGGCCGGTCGATCGTCGTCTTGCACACGCGGTTGCAGGAGGAAGTCGGCCAGGCCGTGTCGACGCTGGAGGCGGAGTCGCTACGCAAGCCTCGTCGGCGAAAGGTTAATCCTGCGTCGGCAATGGCGCCGGCTCAACCAGCGCCGGTCAGCACGCCGCGGGCTTGAGACA
>JAEZAS010000187.1 GCA_023430365.1 Planctomycetota bacterium | reverse complement strand
AAACGAACTTTTCCTGGTCAACTGGGGCGGCGAGCGCGCCGCCCGTGGCCGACACCCGTCGGGCAGAGCCTGGCAGGTCGGCGTCGAGCATCCCCTCCCCGGCAGCGACGACATCGCAGGGGTCTTGCGTCTGGACGGGATGGCGGTCGCGACATCCGGCGACCGGGCCAATGGCTACGACATCGGCCGGCGGCGCTACAGCCACATCATCGACCCTTCGAAGAGCGAGCCGGTCGACAGCATGCTTGCCTCGGTATCAGTGTTGTCGAAGAACGCCCGCGACGCGGACGGATGGGCGACGGCGCTGATGGCGGCAGGTGGGGCGGGACCCGATCTCGCCCGTCGGCGGAACCTCTCCGCCCTGTTCCTGTTCCGGCACGGCGAGGGCCTGCGCAGCGTCGCGACGGGGGATTTCCGGCTGCATTTCGAGGAGGTCAACTGATGGAAGCACTCCTCGCCGTAGTGATTATGTGCCTTGCCGGCGCCGGCCTCGGCGTCGGCCTCATGCTTGGCCGAGGTGCGCCGCGCCGAAGCTGCGAGAGCCTCGTCTGTCTTGGTGGGAGACGCTGCGACAGCTGCCCGGCCAACGTACAGGAGAAGGGATGATGACGACCGAAGTCGGGATCGAGCACATCATGCGGGCCGAGTTCCCACGGCTTTTGCCTTCAATGCCGATCAGGGAGGCGGTGGCCGTCTTCGCTCGACAGCATGTATCAGCCGCGCCCGTGATTGATGAGGACGGCGGTCTTGCCGGCATTCTGACGGAGAAAGACTGTTTTCGTCCAATGCTCAACGCGAGCTACTACCAGCAGTGGGACGGTAGAGTCGCGGACTTTATGACGCGGGAGGTGCGATCGCTGCCAGTGGATCTTGATCTTGTTTCCGCCGCCGAGGGGTTCCTGTCTCGATCGCATAGGGTCTATCCCGTGATGCGGGATGGAGATCTCGTTGGGCTGCTGCATCGATCGGATCTATTCGCAGCGATCCTCGCGCTCTCTGAACAAGGAAACGCCTCGGCGGGATGACTTGCGAGAAAGGCATTGTGAGAGTCTCAATGCTAATCGCCATCAGGCCACGAAGTGGTAGCCGCGATGCGATACTTCCCGTCACGACCACGGTCTTGCTTCTGGCGCCTCACCGCCCAAAGTGGATGTCTCGGGGCAAACGATCGATGACGAATGCTCGCACGCTCGCCGGGTCATATTCTGCTCCCGTCATTCGGGTGTCCCTGCTCGCTTGAGACACGACGCAACAGACATGCCTAAGGTCGGAAACGTCGACATCCAGACCGGACTGCGTACCAATTCAGCCGAGCTGTCCCCGGGCTGGGGCGAATGAGTTTTTTCACGACAACGAAACCTCGTCGGCGACGGCGGTACCGTCCACGACCCTAACCTGGCGTCTGCACGCAGCGGCAATCTTCTCATCATGGGTGGAAATGAGGAATGTCGTGCGTTCTTCCTTATTGATCTTCTTGAGCAATTCCATTACGCGGCCCGCCGATTCCCGGTCGAGATTTCCTGTAGGCTCGTCCGCGAGCACCAGTTCGGGCCGGTTCATCAGCGCTCGCGCTACGGCGACGCGCTGCTTTTGCCCACCCGAAAGCTGTGTGGTGCGGAAATGAACGCGGTCCGAAAGCCCAACCCGTTGAAGCAGCTCCCGGCCGCGTTCTTTCGCAGCCCGCGTCTCCCGCCCGACACCGACAGCCGTGGGAAAAACCACATTCTCCAGCGCGGTGAAATCAGGAAGCAGATGATGGAACTGAAAGACAAAACCGATGTGCCGATTACGGAAGTCCGTCAGTTCGGCGTCGCTCGCGCGGGTCATGTCCATGCTCAGCATAACGTGACTTCCGGATGTCGGCCGCATAAGCGTCCCGAGAATGGTCAGCAGCGTGCTCTTGCCCGAACCGGAAGGACCAAGAAGGGCGGCGAGGTCACCCTGTGCCAGCGTCAGGTTCAGACCCCGCAGTACGCGCGTCGCCGTCTCGCCCTCGCCAAACGTTTTGACCAGGTCCCTGACCTCGAGCAGAGTGCTCATGAGCCGATCACTTCAACTGGATCCACGCGGGCGGCGGCGCGTGCCGGCAGGATAGAAGCAAATATTGCGCCGATCGTCGTCAGCACAACCGCCACAGCGTAGGCGCCCTGACGCGCATCAATCGGAAAACCACCGGGTGGCGCGTTCTCCGGAAGCGGGAAGGGCGAGAGCACGAGGTAGCCAATAATAGCTCCGGCTACGCCCCCGATCACGCCGATCAGCGTTCCCTGGATCACGAAGACCCCTACCACGAAAGCGCGGCTCGCTCCCATGGCCCGCATGATTCCGATCTCTGGCCGCCGCCGGTAGGTAGACAGCAGAAGCGCGCTGGCCACGCCGATGACGATCGTAACCAGGGCAAACGCCTTGATGAGGTCGCCAGAGTTTGCCTGGGCGCTCAGCCCTTCGATCAACTGCGCGTTGCCCTCGGTCCACGAGGTAGCCTTCAGCCCTGTCATGGCGGCGATGCGCTGTGCATAGTCGTCGGCCGCCTCTAGATCATCAAGTTTGATCTCGATCCGGTTGATGCCCTGCTCCAGGTCGAACAGAGACCGCGCCGCGGCAAGGCTGACGAAAGCGGCGCGGGCATCGAGCGCCTCGACCCCTAGCGAGAACAGGCCGGTGACGACCAGCGAGCGCTCAACGCCGCGATCCGACTGCAGGTTTATGACCTGCCCGACGCCGATACCGAGGTCGTCGGCCATCCTCACGCCAATGATGACGGTCGAGTTGGTCAAACGCGCTTCACCAGACCGCAGATTGCTCGCGATGTCGGCGATGGCGGATACTTTTTGCGACTCCACTCCCGTCACCGCCACGGGCGCGCGTGACTGGCCGCGAATGACGAAACCGTTGCCGATAATCTGAGGTGACACGGCTTTTACCCCAACAAGCGTCTCCAACGACGGTAGGAACGCGTCGGCAGTGCGAAGGATTTCGCGCTGGCCCACCTCGCGCTGATAGACCGCCTGGATCGACCCGTCAGCGGGCGCCATCAACAGCACGGGGTCGAGCCTAGGTGTCTCGACCGTGACGTGGGATATGTCGCCCACCGTTCGGTCGACGAGGAAGCTGCCCAGCCCGCCTATAAGAGCGCTAATGAAGACGAAGACGAAAACGCCCACCGCCACGCCGAGCACCAGCAGACCCGTCTGCAACTTGCTCGAGGTGAGATACCGCCAGGCGAACTTGAAACAGTAGATCATGGCTTACCCGGTGCGGCCTTGTCGCCGGGCTTGACCGCGCCTGGGTCGAGAATGACGGCGTCGCCCTCCGACAGACCTTCGGTGACGATGACCCTCTCCGAAGGCCAGTCGCTGAAGCCGATTTCGCGTCGCACCGCGACCCCATTCTCGAGGACAAGAACATGGCTCCGCCCGCCGTCGGTCACAATGGCGCGTCGCGGCAGCGACAGCGCGTTCTCAACCTCGTTGACGATTAGATTCGCGTTCACAGTCAGTCCTACCGGCAGCGAAACCTTCTCGTCAAAAGCGATCTTGATCTCGCGGCCGCCCGTCGCGCTGTCCACCCTGGGTGCGGCGAAAACCACCTTCCCGCCTTGAACGATGCTGGTACCGACCGGCTTCAGCAGCGCCTTGAGCCCCTCCCGCACATAGGCGGAATAGAGTTCATCGACGTCGGTCTCAACGACGAGATCGCCGGTGTCAGCAATGACAAATAGCTCGGTCTGCAGGTCGACGAGTTGGCCCAGATCGACGCCCCGCGTGACGACGACGCCAGTCATCGGTGAGCGGATCGTGAATTCATCGAGCTGTCTCTGTACCTGGCGCAGCGCGGCCTCGAGTCGGGCCGTTTCTTGCTGGATGCTGGTCAGCCGGAATTCGGCATCCTCCAGTGCCGAACGCGGACTGTTGGGTCCAAGTGCGCGTGCGCGGTCGACGGTGGCCCTAGCCTGGCGCTGCTGCGCCTGCTGGGATTCGAGCGCGGCAGCAGCCTGTTCCACCTGCGAGTTTATGATGGCCGTGTCCAGACTCAAAAGCACTTGGCCGGCCATGACGTGGTCACCCTCGTCCGCATGCACGGAAAGCGCCTTAGCCGAGACGGGCGCGCGCACGGTCACGGAGTTGCGCGCTGCGATGCGACCGTTGACGCCAAGAATTTGGGACACGTGGCCGGATGCTAGAGTCTCCACAGCGACCGTGACGGGTTTCGTTTCCCACGGCCGCTCGATACCCACATAGATTGCCGCGGCCGCGAGAAGCGCGGCGACGAGCAGCCAACGGTTCCTGAGTCTTTCTTGTCGCGCCATTCGCCACGTTCGTCCGGTTCGTCTCGAGTATTCGCTCAAGGGCCCAAAAAGGCAGTACACGTCCTTGCTGCCGCACAACGAATGCGTGTTCTTCTGGCAGGTAGCCAGTTGCTCAACTCGCAGCCAACGCGATCTCGACGAAAGGTGCTACCGCGCGTCAGCGTCTTGACCTGCCGCACGGGGGCGGACGACAGGTACCGTTTGTCCCCGGTACTGCGCGCTAGGGTCGTACCACCTCAGGGTTCAAACGCCAGACCGCAAAATTAAGCGCCGTCGCGAAAGTGACCCACGCTAGATAGGGCACGAGAAGCAACCCGGCTCCAACATGAATTGGGATAAACAGCACGATCGTCGCGACAATGGATAGCCAGACCAGAACGATGTCGAAGAAGCCGAGGTCGGGACGGTGCAGGCCAAAAAAGAGCGGTGTCCATGCGGCGTTGAGCACGAGCTGAAGGGCGTAGACGGTTAGTGGAAGGGCCGCGCCGGCAAATCCCACCTCCCGCCAAACCAGCCAGCCGGAAACGGCGATCATCACATAGAGAACCGTCCAAACCGGAGCGAACAGCCGGTTCGGCGGGCGCCATGACGGCTTGTTCAAGCGCTCGTACCATTCGCCCGGTCGGAAGAAGGAACCAGTCATAGCCGCAAGGAAGGAAGCGGCGATGAAACCTAGCAGCGGGACCCAGGAATCCGCATCCATCACCACCTACTCCGATTGGATGGCAAACGCAGGGGCGTCGTTACTCGGGCGGAAGCAATCATTCGGTCGTCTTGCCGTCAAAATGCTCTTCCGAAGCGTCAGCGTCGGCCTTGGTCACATGCACCGTGCCGTCGCGATGCTCGGGCGGAGCATAAAGGGTATATAGCCGCAAAGGCTTGTCGCCGGTGTTCTTAATGTTGTGGCGAGCACCAGCCGGCACGATGATCGCGTCGTCGCTTTTGATTTTCGAGGGATTGCCGTCGATCAGCACTTCGCCTTTTCCCTTTTCGACGCGAAAGAACTGATCACGATCCTCGTGCACTTCCTCGCCGATCTCGCCGCCGGGCTTAATCGCCATCAAAACGAGTTGAAGTTTCTTTCCCGTGTAGAGTACCCGGCGGAAGTCGCTGTTTTCCTCAGTCAGTTCTTCGATATCGGCAACAAAGCCCTTCATGGCAATTTCCTCCCGTGAATCTGCGATCCAGCATCCAACCTGTCAAATGAACGTCGAGAGCTTTCCGAAATGTTCCGCCAACAGGTAGTAGACCGTAACCCGGTTCTTCGTGCGATCGCCCTTCATTTTTGCCGCCACAGCCGAAATGGCTTGATCGAGTTCGCTGTCCGGACTGTTCAAGCCGAGCTTTTTCTTCAGGAAATTATCGCGTACACGCGCGACCTCATCCTTGTCCGAAAAGGAGACCAGCGAAGAATCTCTCTTTTGCAGGGCGATGCCGCAGTGACGCACAATCCCCGCAATCGCCTTTTCGTCTGCGTCGCTCGCGTACTTCTTGACGTCGACGGCCCAATCTTCAGCCATGGATTTATCCCCTCGTCAGCCGGTGTTTCTTTAATTCTACTTCATAACAGAGGATAAATCTCGCCCATCTGCCTTGCGCTCGATCAATTCGAAGAACTCGCTTGCCGATCAATGTGCCCGCGATGCTCCCATCGCGATCGAAGGTGCAATAGCGTTCGGTTCGATGGCGTAACGATCCAAGCGTTGGACCGCCTATAAACGGTCAGGAACACGACCCAGCCGCAATGACGAGCAGGAACATGCGGTTGCTGTCAACGGATTTCACCGAAAAGTGTGTAGGCTGACAGCGAGGGACACGCTTTCCGATATATCGACCCGAAAAGACGGACGAGGATCGGAATCAGCAGCTCACCCCCCAATAACCCTCAATAGCCAAGCGACTACCCAACTCTAAGAGCCCGTCTCGAAAGGGTTGAGTAGCTGGCGCGGTCGTGATTCCGAATTGGGTGTCGAAGCCTATTAGGAGAGACCTGATGTGGACGCCAGCTACCCGTCGCCAGCATAGCCGAGAGAACCTGCGTTACGAAACCGATCTGACGGATCGGGAATGGAATTTGATCACGCCGATGATGCCACCGGTGGCGAAGACGGGGCGTCCGCGTCAATGGCCGCTGCGTGAGATCGTGAACGCGATCTTCTACGTCATGCGCGGCGGCATCGGCTGGCGGCTTCTGCCGTCAGACTTCCCGCCCAGGAGCACGGTCTTCCGGTGGTTTTGCCGGTTCCGCGACGATTGCCTGTTCGAGAAGATCAACCACAGGCTCCTGATGCTGGACCGCGAGCGCTGCGGCCGGGAGGCTTCGCCTACCGCGTCGATCATCGACAGCCAGAGCGTCAAGACCTGCGAGAGCGGCGGGCCATGTGGCTATGACGCTGGCAAGAAGATCAAGGGTCGCAAGCGCCATGCGCTGGTCGATACGGACGGCCGGGCTTTGGTGCTGTTTCCCCATCGCGCCAGCGTCCAGGACCGCGAAGGCGCGGGGCCGGTCCTGCAAGCCTCACAGCGACCGGACCTTGTTGCACCAGAAGTCGTAGTGAAGGTTCTCGATGTTCTCCTTCTTGACAAGGCTCATCGTCGTCGCCT
>JAEZAS010000315.1 GCA_023430365.1 Planctomycetota bacterium | reverse complement strand
GACATCATGGAGTTTCAGGGGCAGGACATTCGCGAGACTCCGCTCTTCCAGCGGCGGCAAATCCTCGAACAGCTTGTGGCGGAGACCAATCATCCCGCGCTTCGGATCTCGCCGACCGTGTCGGCTGGCAGCTGGAGCGAGCTCGAATCGATCCAGAGCGAGGCTCGTGAACGGGTCGTCGAAGGGCTGATGCTCAAGCGGGGCGATAGCGCCTACGGGGTGGGGCGTCCGAAAGGCGGCTGGTGGAAGTGGAAAATTGCTCCTCTCTCGGTCGATGCGGTGCTGATCTACGCCCAGCGCGGCAGCGGCCGCCGGGCGAGTTTGTACACCGACTATACGTTTGGCGTCTGGCATGAGGGGCAACTGGTTCCGGTGGCCAAGGCCTACTCGGGGCTGACCGATGAGGAAATCGCCGAGGTCGACGCCTTTGTGCGTCGCAACACGCTCGAGCGGTTCGGACCGGTGCGCGTCGTGCGTCCGGAATTGGTCTTTGAATTGCACTTTGAGGGGATCCAAGCCTCGTCGCGGCACAAGTCTGGGCTGGCCGTGCGTTTTCCCCGGATGGCGCGCTGGCGGAAAGACAAGCCAGCCGCCGAGGCCGACACGCTCGCCCTGATGCAGACGCTGGCTCGCACGCACGGGAGCCCATCTTCCGAACCATCCGAACCTAAGCCATCCCGAAGCAAGACCAAACGGCCCGCTTCCGACTGAGGACCCCGATATGTTTTACCGACCACTCTGTCGCGAGGTTGTTGCCTACGTCAGTGCGCTGGGAATGGGGCTGTCCCTGGCATTGCTCCTTGCGACCGCGACGTCGGCTCAGCAGCCGGCGGGGCGCTGGATCGACAACTTTGATCGGTCGGTCCGGCGACTGA
Source organism: Planctomycetota bacterium (assembly GCA_023430365.1). Taxonomy (GTDB): domain Bacteria; phylum Planctomycetota; class Planctomycetia; order Pirellulales; family Pirellulaceae; genus JAEZAS01. The sequence continues at coordinate 7,562 of JAEZAS010000315.1, read as the reverse complement.
ACGCGGAAGTTGAGCGGACGCTTCCCGGCGATAGTCGCCTGCGCCGGCAAGCCGATCGGCTGCTCGAGCGGGCGAGCGCCGTGATCGACGCTCGCGAGTCGCCTAGCCAGCGGGACTTGCAGCGTGTGCATGACGCCGCCGCGGTGTTGAAAAGTGATCTGCTCGACAGCGCCGCGCGGACGCATCCGGAGCGGCTCGGTCGGCTGGAACGCTTGATCGGATTGACCGAAGCGGTCCGGGGGCACGCGGTGGCGGCCAGATTCGCCGAGGCTTCTTCGCTCTCCGAGATTCAGGAGCAAATTGCCCTGTCGGCCGAGGAAACCGCCGACGTGATGAACGCCACACTCGAAGAGCTGACCGAGGATACGCCCCGCGGCGCTCGCCACTCGCTCGACCAGGTCGCCGACCGGGTTCGTTCGCTGCGCGACAGCGTTTCCGCTCTCGCAGAAACCGACGATCGAGGAAAGACGGATGCTGCGATGTCGGCTGCCAACGAAGCTCTGGTGGTTCGCGGACAACTGCTTGTGCTGGCGGTTTCGGGCGCCGAACTGCCCGCGCCCACCCTGCAGGCCGCGCGGCGGGCGGCGTTGCATTTGGAAGGAGAATTATCGGACTATTCGCTGCTCGCCGCTCAGCAGGAGCGGGCCGCCCCTCCGACCCAAATGGCTCGCTTGAGCGCCTTGACGGACGTCTTGGGAAGCGACCTCCGGGCGCTCCTGGCCGCGACGCCCGATCAGCGGCGGGATATGGTTCAAGCGATGGTTGCCGACTCCAGTCGCGTACAGAAAGACATTCAGAACGTGACGAGCAACCCGGAGTATGCTCCGCGGCAGCGCCTGGACGACATCTACGGTCGCATCACGCGCATCATCGAGCAGACCGACGCGTACTCGGCCCAAGCGACCGACCGCACGAGGAGCTTGCTCGCCATCGCGCAGGCAGACGCCGCCGCGCTCCGCGAATTGGCCGTCCTGGCGGCTACGGAGCAGCTACGTCTGTATGACCACTCCGCGCAGCAGTTGCTGCCGCAGATGGTCAACATCGATCTGGGCGCCGAAGAGCAGTTGCAAGTGAAGCTGGGCGTCCACAATGGCCGGCTGACGGTCGCGGGCGTCGGTCGCGGCGGACCAGCGGCTCAGGCGGGGATTCGCGAAGGGGACGTGCTGCTGACAGGCAATGGCCAGCAGTTGCAAACGGATGTCGATCTGGCACGCGAACTTGAGGCCACGACCCGCGCGCGAAAGAGCCTTCGCATCGATATCCAGCGCGGCGGCGAGAGGCTGGTGCGCGAGATTTCTCTCGGCTCCACGCCTCGGCATGCAAATCGCTCACAGCAGACCGACGGGAACCGGTAGGTTGCTTGGATGCCGGCCTGCGGAGTGAGTGGATTGCTCACCGCCGCAGCGCATCAATCGTCACGGAAGCTTGCCCGGCCGACTCTGCTCGGTCGGGCTTTTTTTTGCGCTCACCGGTGGTTATTGCGCTCGCGGTTGCATGAGCGTTTGCCGCACTTCTTCCAGCGCCGGAATGTTGGTCGCCATTCTGGGCGCCGAATAAGGAGACGCTTCGAGCAGGCCGGCCGAGGATTCGACCGTTTGCTCCGCTAACTTCAAATAGTCTGCGCGCTGGAGCTCTTTCGCCACCCGCAGCAGGTTCGCCGCGCTCACCGAATTGGCTGCCGGCTGGGCGTTGTCGATCGGGTCCTTGATGCGGGCCAGCAGTGTCTCGTGGTCGTCAGAGGTGAAGAAGAAATCGCCGACCTTCTCATCGTGGAAGAGTTCGATCTGCTGTTTCATCAGGGGATCGGCCGCGTCGAGCCAGCGCCGCTCTCCGGTGGCGCGGTGCAGGGCCAGCAGCCCTTCGATGAAGAAGGCGTAGTCGGTGGCGTACGCATTCAGTTTGGCTTTTCCGCCGCCGTAGGTGCGCAGCAATCGGCCGTCGCTGGTGCGCAGGTTTTCGAGCACGAAATTGGCGCCCTTCTCGGCCGCTGCCAGATAGCGGGGCTCCTTCAGGATGCGCCCCGCATCGGCCAGGCCGGTGATCATCAGGCCGTTGTCGGCGGTCAGGATCTTGGTGTCGGTTTTTGGACGTGGCCGGGCGTTGCGGGCCTCGAGCAGCTTTCGCCGGATGGTCGACCAGTCTTCCGGGAGCTTGCTGTCGGCCGATAGCTGCGGCACGTAGTGCTCTTCGAAATTCGGCTCCCCATCAAATTCATACGCGGCTGCAAACTGCTCAAATTCGTCCTCCGTGAGCGTTTGACGGGCTTCTTCCTTTGTCCAGCGATAGAACTTCCCTTCCTCGCCCTCCGACTCGGCGTCGATTGCCGCGTAAAAACCGCCGGCGGGGTCGGTCATTTCGCGCAGCACAAAGTCCGCCGTCTCGCGGGCCACGTCGGCAAAGTCCTTGCGCCCGGTCAGCTGGTACGCCTCGGCATACACGCTCAAGAGCTGACCATTGTCGTAGAGCATTTTCTCGAAATGCGGGATCCGCCACATGCGGTCGGTGCTGTAGCGATGAAAGCCGCCGCCGATGTGGTCGCGAATGCCGCCGCGGGCCATCTTGTCGAGCGTGACGACGAGGATCTTGCGCGCCTGCTCGTCCTCGCCGCGCTGCAGCCGATCGAGCAGAAACACCAGATTCGATGGCTCGGGAAACTTCGGCTGCCGCGGATTGTCGTCGCTGTAGCCAAAACCGCCCCACTGGGGATCGAACTGCTCGTCGAGCGCCGCTTGAACCCCGTCGAGCAGCTTGCCATCGACTTTCTTGAGCGCGAGCAACCGTCGGCCTTCGAGTTCGCGTTTGACGAAGCCGGTCAGCGTCTTGGCGTCCTCGCGCACGCGGTCGGGCGACTTCGCCCACACCTCGCGCACCTTCGCCAGCAGGGTGAGAAATCCGGTGATCCCTTCCCGGTCGCCATCACGGGCCGGAAAGTAGGTCCCGCCGAAAAACGGCTCCGCCTCCGGCGTCAGGAACATCGACAGGGGCCAGCCGCCCCCCCGCCCTGCCCCGTTGAGCTGGTTATAGACCTGCAGCGACGTCATGTAGATGTTGTCCACATCGGGCCGCTCTTCCCGATCCACCTTGATGCAGATGAAGTTCTCATTCAGCACGCGAGCGATTTCGGCATCGGTGAACGACTCGCGCTCCATCACGTGGCACCAGTGACAACTCGAGTAGCCAATCGAAAGAAAGATGATTTTTCCCTCCTCCTTGGCCTTGGCGAGAGCCTCCGGTCCCCAGGGGCGCCAATCGACCGGATTGTGGGCGTGTTGCAGCAGATAGGGACTCGTTTCACCCGCCAAATGATTGGCCCGCGGCGGTTCCGCTGCCTTGGCGGGAGTTTTCGTTTTGTTTCTGTCTTCCGCTGTCGCTTCGTGGCAACTGAGAGAACTCCAAGCCGCCAGCAGGGCGAACATCCAAACGAAGCGGCGGAGAGGAATCATCATCGGATCTCGCGGAGGGATGGAGTGGGCGGCAGGATGCTGCCATTGGACTCTCCCTTTTATTGGTTCTCAACCGCCTTGCCGGATGTTACGATCCGTAACGCCCCAGCCGGGGTTCAACACGAGGACGGTTCCGTTCGCTCTACCCGCTTGAGGAGACTGAGGAAATGACTCGCCTGTTTCGCACACTGCTGGCGTGCTGTTTGGTCAGCCTTTCGACCACGGCCATGGCCGCCGATGCGCCGGAAGGCTTGGATAAGTCGGGCAAGCCCGATCTGAAATCGGCCGGTCCGCTCGCCTTCGGCCCCAAGGGGGTGCTGCTCGTCGGCGATCCGCAGGGAGCGGCCCTGTTCGCGATTGGAGTTCCCGCCGAAAAAGGTCAGCCGTCGGCTGACGTGAACGTCGACAAGCTCGACGCCAAGGTCGCTTCGCTGCTCGGAACCACGGCGGACGGCATCCTGATCAACGACCTGGCGGTGCAGCCCGAGACGGGCGTTGCCTACCTGAGCATATCGCGCGGCAAAGGCCCGTCGGCCGAGCCGGTGATCGTGCGCGTCGACGCCCAGGGTGAACTGGCGATCGTCCCGCTCGACAACGTGAAGTACGCCAAGATCGACATCAAGAACGCTCCCGACGCCAGCCAGAAGGATCGTCGCGGCAACAGCCTGCGTCAGGAATCGATCACCGACATCGCCTTCGTCGAAGACAAGATCTACCTGGCCGGACTGTCGAACGAGGAATTCGCCTCGACGATGCGGGTGCTCGCGTTCCCGTTCACTGCGTCGGACACCTCGACGGCCATCGAGATCTATCACGGTGCTCACGGTCAGTTCGAGACCCGCGCCCCGGTACGCACCTTCACCCCCTTCATGTTCGCGGGTGAGCCCCACCTGCTGGCCGCCTACACCTGCACGCCGCTGGTGAAGCTGCCGGTCTCCGACATGAAGCCGGGCGCCAAGCTGCGCGGCACCACGATCGCCGAACTCGGCAATCGTAACCGGCCGCTGGACATCATTGCCTACGAAAAGGGTGGTAAGAACTATCTGCTGCTGGCCAACAGCGCTCGCGGCGTGATGAAGATCGCCACCGACACCATCGACCAGCAGACCGGCATCACCGAGAAGGTGGCCGATACGGCTGGCCTGGGCTATGAGACGGTCGCGAACCTCAAGGGAGTCGAGCATCTCGACAAGCTGGGGACCGATCGGGCGTTGCTGCTCGTTCGCGGCGAAGGCGGCGTGAGCCTGCAAAGCGTGGCTCTCCCCTAGCGGACTGGGTTCCATCGTTTCTCATCTGCGGCCGCATGCCACGGGGCATGCGGCCAGCGAGCGAAGGTGTAACGATGTTCTGTCGCTGCCTGAATGTCTTCGTTGTTCTCTGCGCGTCCGTTGTCCTTCTCGCCGAACCGGCATCGGCTGAGATCGGTTTTGCGACGGTGGCCGACCCGAGCGGCAAGCCGATCGCGGTGGAGCTGCGCGGCCTCGACGAGACCACGCGCGCCGAGTTGGAAAATCTATCTCGCTGGCCAGCCTTGTTTGACGTGCGAGTCACGGACGCTGCGGCGGATTCCCCCGGCATGGCGGGCTCGTTTGCCCTGCACGACAACGCCATTCGCTTCCAGCCGCGGTTCGCGTTTCAAGCTGGCCTCACCTATCGGGCCGAGCTAACCCCTGCCGCCGCGAAGGTTCTAAAAGTCGGTTCGCACCGCTGGTCGATTCCCGAAGCAACGGGCGAAATGACCGAGGTCGAGGCCGTTTATCCGTCAGCCGACACGCTGCCCGAAAACCATCTGAAGTTCTACCTGCACTTCACAGCCCCCATGAGTCGCGGCGAGGCGTATCGCCATCTGCGACTCCTGCGCGGCGACGGTTCGGAAGTCGACCTGCCGTTTCTCGAGATTGGCGAGGAGCTGTGGGATCGCAGCGGCAAGCGTCTCACCCTGCTCATCGATCCCGGCCGGATCAAGCAAGGGGTCAAGCCGCGCGAGGATATCGGCCCGGTGCTCGAAGCCGGGGGACGGTACCGCCTGGTCATCGACGCCGGCTGGAAGGACGCCGCCGGTCGCCCGCTCGGCAGCGGCCACGAAAAGTCGTTCGCGGTCGGACCTCCCGTCGCCGGAGCCCTTCAACCGCAGGACTGGAAGTTCGAGCTTCCCAAGCCTGGAACGCGCGAGCCGCTGACGGTTCGCTTTCCGGCGCCGCTGGATCATGCCCTTTTGCAGCGAACGCTGTGGGTGGAGTCGGCGGGGGACGAAATCCGTGGCCAGGGAACTGCAAAAGATCGCGAATCGGCGTGGCAGTTTGTTCCCGAAAGCGCCTGGAAGGCGGGCGAGTTCGAGCTGGTCGTCGATACGGTTCTGGAGGACCTGGGAGGCAACCGAATCGGTTCCGCCTTTGAGGTTGACGCGCTCGATCCGCTGCAGAAGCGGGTCGAACTGAAAACGGTCCGCCTGCCCGTCACCATTGCTCCGATTCGTCCCTAGCGGGCAAATCGGCCCGGTTTTCTTGCGACTTTCCGCAAGGACAGCGGCACGCCCCTTGGCTGTCCGCTACGATACATAAACACGTAATTCTCCGTCCTCCCCCTCTGACCCGAGGCAGGCGAGCGACGTGGCTGTTTTCACCTCCCTCTCAATCGACGGACTCCACTATGCGCAGAAGCCTTGTTACAGGTGTCGCCTGTTTGGCGGCCGCCTGGGCGGTCGCCATCTCAGTTGCCGACGACGCCGACGCCACGAAGAAGAGTGGCAAGCAAACGACGGCGAAAGTTCGCCTTGGTTCCCCCGAGTTGACGGCCGGCATTCCCGGTGAAGGTCAATTGACGACCGAACAGATCAAGGCCTGGCTCGCCAAGCCCGAGAACCACGTTCCGCTGGAAGTGGAACTCGAACCGGGTCTGGCTGGCGGCGCCTCCTTGATCCACATCCCGAAAGACAATCCGCTCACGCGAGCCAAGATCGAGCTCGGTCGCCAACTATACTTCGATCCGCGCCTGTCGGCCGATGTGTCGGTCAGCTGCGCGACCTGCCACGATCCGGTCAGCGGTTATGCCAAGGACACGCAGTTCGGCGTGGGCATCCGCTCGCAGGAAGGGAATCGCAATTCGCCCGTGGCCTACAACCGGATCTTCAGCACGCTGCAGTTCTGGGACGGCCGGGCTGACTCGCTCGAAGAGCAAGCCAAGGGCCCGATCGAAAATCCGCTCGAAATGGGTCACACGCACGAAGGTTGCCTCGAATGCCTGAAGGCGGTTCCGGGCTACCAGATGCAGTTCGAGAAGATTTTCCCGAAGGAAGGCTTGACCATCGACACGGTCGCCAAAGCGATCGCCTCGTTCGAACGCGTGCTGGTGACCGGATCGTCGCCGGCCGATTTCTACGAACCGCTGCGGGCCTTCGAAGCTTCGTTCAAGGAAGACCTGGAGGATATCGAAGCCTTCAAAGAGGAAGATCCCGACGCCTACGAAAAGTACGTGAAGCTGAAGGCCGACAGCGACCGGGCGCCGATCAGCGAGTCGGCCAAGCGCGGCCGTGAACTCTTCTTCGGCAAAGCCAACTGCACCGCTTGCCACGTGGGCGCCAACTTCTCCGACGAGAAGTTCCACAACATCGGCGTCGGCATGGACAAGAAGGACCCCGACCTGGGTCGCTACATCATCACGATGGACGAGAAGGACAAGGGGGCGTTCAAGACGCCGACCGTCCGCAACGTGACGCTGACCGCGCCCTACATGCACGACGGCAGCCAGGCGACGCTGGAAGAAGTGGTCGAATGGTACGACAAGGGAGGCCATCCCAATCCGAACCTGAGCGACAAGATCAAGAAGCTGAACCTGACCGCCCAGGAGAAGAAGGACCTGGTCGAGTACATGAAGGCACTCACCGGCGAACTGCCCAAAGTCGTCGCCGGCCGCCTGCCGCCGAATGAATAAGCGACGGCGCTGTTGCTGAGAAAAACGAAAGAGGCTCACCGGTGAGCCTCTTTTTTTGTTCGTATCGCAGGCAGGGCGAGAGCATGATTCAGCGGGTAGCCGAGAGACAATTTCGGAACCAATCGTAGGGCAGGCTCCTGCCTGCCTTTCTTGGAGCTTTAGAGGGTGACCGTGGTTGATGGCAGGCGG
>JAEZAS010000309.1 GCA_023430365.1 Planctomycetota bacterium | reverse complement strand
CCTTTCAGCCAACCACCCAACAGCGCTCCGCAAAACACATAGGACGCGGAGCGTCCGTCCGTGCGTTACGACGCAGAGCGTCGTAACGAGGACAACGCCTCAACAACCGACACTCCTACACCCGAATCTCCCCCGCCGCCGTCTTCCGCTCGCTATACCGCGAACGAATCGGCGCCACGACCTCGGCGAGGAACTCGTCCACCTGCTCCGGCGCCCGGCCGACGAACTGGCTGGCGTCCACCGTCTTCGCCATATCGACCTTTGCGAACGCTGGCTCCTGCTTCAGCCGCTCGAGCAGGTCGTTCGAACCGCCTTGCTGCTTCACGACCAGCGCCGCGTCCTGGCTGTGCCGCCGGATGTGCTCGTGCAGTTCCTGCCGGTCGCCCCCCGCCTCGACGGCCGCCATCAGGATGTTCTCGGTCGCCATGAACGGCAATTCTTCGTTCAGATTCTTCGCAATCACCTGCGGATAGACGACCAGGCCCGAGCACACGTTGTCGAGCAGGATCAGCACCGCGTCGATTGCCAGAAACGCCTGCGGCAGCACCAGCCGGCGGTTTGCGCTGTCGTCGAGCGTCCGCTCCATCCACTGCGTCGCCACCGTATTGGCCGCGCTCGACTGCAAACTGATCGCAAATCGCGAGAGAGCGCAAACCCGCTCGCTCCGCATCGGGTTCCGCTTGTAAGCCATCGCCGACGATCCAATCTGATCGGCTTCAAACGGCTCTTCGACTTCCTTGCGCGACGCGAGCAAGCGCAGATCGGTCGCCAGCTTGTGGGCCGACTGTGCGACGCCCGAAAGCACGTCGACAATCTGCGTATCGACCTTACGGGTGTACGTCTGACCGGTGACCGCGTAGCTCTCGTCGAAGCCGAGCTTCTGCGCGACCAGCTTTTCGAGCTGTCGCACCTTCGCATGATCGCCGTGGAACAGCGCGAGGAAGCTCGCCTGCGTGCCGGTCGTCCCCTTCACGCTGCGGGCCTTCAGCATCGCCAGCCGATGCTCGATCTCCTGCAAGTCGAGGACGAGGTCATAGGCCCACAAGCAGGCCCGCTTGCCGACCGTCGTCGGCTGGGCCGGCTGCAAGTGCGTGAAACCGAGACAAGCCAGGTCGCGATGCTTCTTGGCAAAATCCCCCAGCGCCAGAATCACCGTCGCCAGCCGATTGGCCGTAAGCTCGAGCGCCTCGCGGAGCAGGATCAGGTCGGTGTTGTCGGTGACGTAGCAGCTCGTCGCCCCCAGGTGAATGATCGGCCGGGCGTTGGGGCAGACATCGCCGTACGTGTGCACGTGGGCCATCACGTCATGCCGCAGCTTCTTCTCGTAGGCCCGGGCGACGTCGAAATCGATGTCGTCGACGTGAGCCCGCAGCTCCTCGATCTGGGCCTCGCTCACCGGCAAACCCAGCTCCCGCTCCGCCTCGGCCAAGGCCACCCACAAACGGCGCCAGGTGCTGAACTTCCGCTGCTCGCTCCACAGGCGAGCCATCTCGGAAGAGGCGTACCGGGAAATCAGCGGATTCTCATAACGATCGTGCGACATGAACTCTTCCGTCCTGACAACAAACCAAAGCCTGAACCGGGCAAACCGGCCATTTTAGCGAACAACAGCACACCCCCGTAGGGTAGGCTTCCAGCCTGCCCGTGAAAAAGCCCCGCCAACCACTCATCCATCAGCCCTTTCCGGCGGCCGAAGCGGCTCCCCATACGGCAAATCCCAACCCCGCCGATCCGCTGCCGACGACCATCGCCAATCCTCGGGTTTCATCACGAGCCCAGCCTTAACCGGGTTCTGCTCCACATATTCCACGATCCGGGCCAGTTCATCCTCATCCCGCACCCAGTGGTCGTAGGTCTCGACCTGCCAGAATCGCCCGCTCAGTGCCAGCAGCTGATTGCAATGCGTACCGGTGAAGCTCTTAACGCTATGGACGATTGCCTCGCGCGGTGTTCGCTTCGTCGCACAGGCAATCAGCGTATCGGTCCATTCCCGCAGCGGCTGAAACACCCAGTGCAAATGACTCGGCATCACGCAGTAGGCGATGATGTCATAACGCACTCCGGCAAAGTGATAGATGCTGTCTCGGACACGATCGGCCACATCGGGATTCCCCAAATGCCGGACCGCCGGCTGACCGTCGAGCAGTTCGTCGATTTTGGCAAAGTACAGCTTGTGCTTGATCCTCGTCCATTCCTGCGGCGGCGTGTGTTGCGGCGGCTTGCGACAATCCAACTCCGCCCGATACTGCTGCAACCCGTGCATGCCGCTGGCCGAGATGCTTCCATCGAGACAAGCCGTTACAAAGTAGGCGGCATCGGCGACGTCCCAGTGCGGCAGATGGCGACGGCGGAAACTGCCTTGCATGGGTAAGCCTCGTATTGCTTCGCAAGCTTGGTTGTTTTTCACGGGCAGGCTGGAAGCCTACCCTACGCGGCGCAACCGATACCCGAGCCGCCGCATCACTCCTGTCCCCAGTGTCTGCACCAGGAGCGGAATGCCGCTGATCAGCAGCAACAGGCCGACGCCTCCTCCCCATCCCGGCGGAAGCGTGCGGATTTCGAAGAGCGATTCGAGTAAGGCGATCCCAAGAAACAGGACCAACGGCACGCAGAGCACCTGCAGCGCAATCCACCGCTTCGGCCCGGCCAGCCCCAACACCACGACCACATACGTGGGGGCGGCGAACGCCAGCACAAACATCAGGTCCTCCAGCACCGGCTCCTCGATCATCACCAGCCCCAGCAACACCGCAAATCCGGTCGTCGCAATCATCAGGTCGGCGATCGAGAAGCTCAGCCAGGACCAGCGACTCGGTGCGCTCACCGGCGTCCGCGTCAGTCGACCGCCTCGCCGGTAAAGCAACACGACCGGCAACAGCACCGCGACGAACATCTTTGCCAGTTCAATGAGCAGGCGGAACGCATCGACCGCAGCCGCGAAGCCAACGCTCAGCCCCAGGATCGCCAGCGGCAGCGCCACCCACCGCACCAGCGGTCGCTCGTTCCCCAGCACGGTCCAGACGGCGGCAAAGTTGAGGTACCCGAGCACCGTCGGGCCAACGTAGAGCAAATACTCGAGCCCGTAGAACCCACTGCGCCGCCACCAGACGCCATAACAGACGCACAGCGCCGTGCACACTGCATAGCCCGCCATCAGCAAGATCCGCATCCCCAGCAAACCACCGCGATCCTCGCCCGCCGAGACCGCGCGGTCCTGTTCCGCCACTTCGGCCAGCTGGGATTCGTCCGTGGTTTCATTCATGGTGGGTCCGCCTGGCATCGCCTAGGGAAGTTCGTCCGCCGCTGACGAATCTTTCGTCGTTGGGCTCGTCTGGGACTTAGAGAAACCACGTTGCCGGCTGGCTGTTGATTTACTCCAGGGGTTTTTCACCGCGCGAGGCCTCTCCGGGGGTCCCCAAAGTGGTGAAAAACCCCTCGAAAAAATGAACACCCTGCTGACAACTCGATATTCGTAACCGCTGGAACAACGGGCGCAAGCGAACTTCCCCAAGGGCATTATTCCGAACATAGAGCCCGTCCCGAAACCGCGGCTTAACAAGTAGTTTCAATAAACTTATACATAAAAACGACACTGTTGTCAACAATTCCAGCCGCCGACCGACCAGGTAGCAGGCACACTCCGTGTGCCGTCCGAACCACCACGGCACACGGAGTGTGCCTGCTACGATCGCCCCTAATTGCGACTTCCCGCCGCTTCGCGTAAGCTTCGGGACGGACACCACTTATTGGCACGACCGCTGCCCCGCCGGTCTCCGCGGTCGTTTCCGCAGCCGCTCGGGCAGCCGAACTTGAAGGAGTCTCACCATGGCCTATAGCCTCCCCGCCCTCCCCTACGCCTACAACGCCCTCGAGCCCTACATCGATGCCAAGACGATGGAAATCCATCACACGAAGCATCACCAGACGTACATCAACAACGTCAACGGCGCGATCCAGGGGACCGAACTCGAGAACCTGCCGGTTGAGAAGCTCATCGCCGACCTGAGCAAGGTTCCGGAGGACAAGCGTGGAGTGGTCCGCAACAACGGCGGCGGCCATGCCAATCACACCCTGTTCTGGACGATCATGGCCCCCAATGCCGGCGGCAAGCCGAGCGGCGACCTCGCCGCGGCCATCGACAGCACGTTCGGCAGCTTCGACACCTTCAAGGAACAGTTCACCAAGGCGGCCACGACCCGCTTCGGCAGCGGCTGGGCCTGGCTGAGCGTGGCCGGCGGCAAGCTGCAGGTCGAAAGCACCCCGAACCAGGACAACCCGCTGATGGAAGGCCGGACCCCGATCCTCGGCCTCGACGTGTGGGAACACGCCTACTACCTCAACTACCAGAACCGCCGCCCCGACTACATCACGGCCTTCTGGAACGTGGTCAACTGGAACGAAGTCGCCAAGCGCTTCGCCGAAGCCAAGAAGTAAGGGCGCCACCCCTGCGGGACCACAATCCTGTTCTCGCATGGCATCATCAACGGTAGGGAACGCCCTCCGTGGCGTTCCCGCCCCGCAAGCGGACATTCGCTACGCGAAAAGCAAGCAGCCGGAGGCGAACCGCCTCCGGGCCTGCCCCGCAGTTGGGGCATCCAC
>JAEZAS010000280.1 GCA_023430365.1 Planctomycetota bacterium | reverse complement strand
TTATTATGGCCTGGCCTGTGAACTTGCCGGACGACAAAGTTATCGGGAGGGTAATACCATGATGGCTGAAACCTATATCAAAAATGCCTGCGAGGCCTATCAGCAATGGGGAGCATCGGCATTGGCTGAAAAACTACAGGAGGAATTCAGTATTGATCGTATGCCCGTTTCCGGTACCCTAAGCCAAAACCAGGCTATACTTACTAATACATTGCCTACCCTTGATCTTGGATCATTGCTAAACAGCGCTCAACTTATTGGCAAAGAAGCAGGGTTTGATGAATTGGTTGAGCATTACCTCAAAATTATCGTGCAATATTCTGGTGCGGGTAAAGCTTTTCTGCTACTAAATATTCGGGAAGAGCTTTTACTCAAGGGCATCTATGAAAACAATCTGGTGCATCATTTTAATGATTATCCCGATGGTACTCAGATTCCCCTGAATCTGATCCGCTATGTCATGCGCATCAAAGCGCCGGTTCGGTATACCCATCCCGCCCGGTCGCCCGACCTTGGGGCTATGATCTATTTCTCCAGTCATAAGCCGCGTTCAGTTTGTTGTATACCCGTTATGAGCCAGGGTAAGGTTTTTGGCATACTCTATCTTGAAAATTACCAGAGCGAAAGTGTTTTCAATGAGCAAAGTATGACTGCCACAGAACTCATCGCTTCTCATATGGCTATGGCACTGAACAACGCGACCCTTATGGATAATATTGAAACCAGGATCAGGGCCCGTACGGAAGAGATCGAATCAAGAATGGATATTTCTGAAAACCTGTTACGCAATGTTCTTCCCGGGGAAGCAATTGAAGAACTCAAAAATACCGGTAAGTCAACTGCAAGGCGGTATAATGATGTATCGATACTTATGGCCGATATCAAAGGGTTTACGCTGATTGCAGAAAAGCTGAGCCCGGAAGAACTGATCAATCTGATCGATCATCATTTCCGTGCCTTTGATACCATCATGGAAAAGTGTGGAATGGATAAGATCAAAACTATCGGTGATGCCTATATGGCTGCCGGCGGTCTGAACAGCAGTGCCCATGATGGTGCTGCTGCAGCTATTAACGCGGCAATCGAAATGCAGCATTTTATGGCTGCCGGACAAACCTCCTTGCCGGATGGAATGAAATTAGAACTCCGCATAGGCATTCATACAGGCACTGTCATAGCCGGAGTGGTGGGCTCGCACCGGTTTCAATACGATATCTGGGGAGATACGGTGAATGTTGCCGCCCGGATGGAACAATGTTCGCAACCCGGACGCATCAATATTTCCGAAGCCACCATGCAGCTTGCCGGGGATCGCTTTTTGTATGAATACAGGGGTAAAATTGATGCTAAAAATAAGTCAGATCTTGACATGTATTTTATTGCCGTATAGCGTAATCCGGATCATGGTTCTGATACATAAATCCTTCTATAATTTTAGGCGCAGCCGCAGTTTTTCCAGCAACCCCGTTATCATAATGATCAACAGGGCGTACAGCAATGATTTGATGATTCCAATGCCTCCTGTTCGCAGTACTACAGGAAGCGTAATTCCGGATACCCCGAGCAGCGCATAGTGGATATAGGGCAGAAGATAGGCCGTTAAGGTGCTGGTTCCGCCCGGACGTATAATTTTGAAATAGGAAGTCTTTTTTTTGAGGTCGCAAAGCCAGATCATCAGCAGAAAGAAAAGAATAGAGATTCCACTGCATATCGTTATCCATGATGGGGTTGCAAGTATCTTTGAAATGCCCCACACGGGGCGCGTAATAAATCCAAAGGCGAACATGACGGCAGCAATGATCAGGCTCGTTACTACGAAATGTTTAAAGCCCTTTTCATTAAGATATCGGTTATAGTAGAGCGATAGGATGGCACCGCAAAGGGTCAGCACCGGCAGGCCGGCATCCATCGGCAGCCTGAACCAGGGTGCTACCTGCGTATCATAGAAAGACCATGATGCCTGTGAGGCGGCAGCTATGGCCAGAAAGACGCATAAACTGATCCACAACGGAAGTATTCTCCCTTTGAATATTAGAGTAAGCGTGGCCGAGAAAAAGTAAGTCCAGCCAATAAGACCAAGAATGCCCCACCATTTTGGCTGCAACCATACCGTTCCTTCAGGTGATGTTCCCCTGTACAATGCCGCCAGTACCAGCAATAAAGCGATACCGCTGCCCTGAATAATTCGTTTGTGCCTAACCGGTAATGTTGAGGGATAGTCGAGCCATACCATAAAAAATCCTATCGTAATGAGGATCTGCCAGAGAAATTTCGGAATCAGCGCGGTATCGCTGTAATTGCCCAGGTTAACATGAAATACGCCCATGATGATCAGCGCCGCGGCCCGCAATACGATATGCAGAAAAGTGGAAGTAGGGCTGAAGCCTTTTTTCTGGCGTGCTGCAATCGAGTGGGGTATAGATAAACCCACAATAAAAAGGAAGGCGGGAAAAACTACGTCAGCCAGTCCCATACCATCTTCCTGCGCTTCGGTATGCCCCAGCCATTCCGGTACCC
>JAEZAS010000165.1 GCA_023430365.1 Planctomycetota bacterium | reverse complement strand
CACCCGGAACTGCTCGACTGGCTCGCGCTGGAGCTGCACCGCAAGAATTGGTCGATCAAGGACCTCCATCGGCTGATGGTCACCAGCAACACGTATCGCCAGTCGTCGCGCGTCTCGAACGAACTGCTGGCGAAAGATCCGGAGAACACGCTCCTGGCTCGTGGCCCGCGCGGCCGGCTGGAGGCGGAGGTGATTCGCGACTCGGCGCTCGCAGCGGCCGAACTGCTGTCGACCAAGATGCTCGGCCCCAGCGTTTTTCCGCCTCAGCCGGAGTCGATCACGACGGAAGGGACCTACGGGCCGCTCAAGTGGAAAGTCAGCGAAGGAGAGGACCGCTACCGCCGTAGCCTCTATACGTTCACAAAACGTTCTGCGCCGTTTGCCCTGCTGAGCACGTTCGACGCTCCCAGCGGCGAGGCCTGCCTGGCCCGCCGGGACGTTTCGAACACGGCCTTGCAGGCGCTTTCGCTACTCAACGACACAACGTTCACCGAAGCGGCGCAGGCCCTCGGCCGAAAGTCTGCGGAAGTAGGCGGCGACGAAGCGGCGCAGGGGACGCTGCTCTTTCGCGCGGTCCTGACGCGTCCGCCGCAGCCCGAGGAGGTGAACATGCTGGTCGATTTCTATCGGGCTCAGCTGGCCCGTTTGGATGCGAAGGAAGTCGATGCGGCCACGATCGGCGGCAAGGACGCGAACGCAGCGGTGGCGGCTTGGACGCTTGTCGCGCGGGCCTTGCTCAACTTGGACGAAACCGTATCGAGACGTTAGATCAATCACAATCGACTGAACCAAGCCACGAGGGTGGCACGCCCTGGAGCAACGCGAAGGGCGTGGCTTCAAGAGCCTGCGAGGCCACGGGGCCACGTCGCTGCGCTCCTTAGGCCCCGCCACCCAAGGCCTGCCCAGCCGCTGGCTTGCATGCGTTGAGAGAGAACATGAGTCCTGAAAAGTCAAAACTCGATTCGCGAGCGATCGGCCAGTTCGTCACCCGGCGGCATTTCTTCCGCGAGTGCGGCGTAGGAGTGGGGAAAGTCGCGCTGGCGTCTCTTTTGACGTCGGGGCTCTCCGGTGAGTCGTCCGCAAGGGCTGCGGAGGCACAGGGGGCTGCGTCGGATAATCCGCTCGCGCCACGATCGCCTCATTTTCCCGCCAAGGCAAAGGCGGTCATTCACCTGTTCATGGCGGGAGCGCCGAGTCAGCTCGATCTGTTCGACTACAAGCCAAAATTGGTCGAGTACGAGGGGAAGTCGATTCCGCCGGAGATCATCGGCGGCCAGCGATATGCGTTCATCCGTTCCGACGCGGCGGTGCTGGGACCACGGTTCAAGTTTGCCCGCCATGGTGAGGCGGGGACCGAAATCTCCGAGGCGCTCCCGCACCTGGCAATGGTGGTCGACGACATCTGCCTGATTCGCTCGGTCAAGACCGACCAGTTCAACCATGCTCCGGCGCAGCTGTTTTTCAACAGCGGTTTTTCCCAGCCGGGACGGCCGAGCCTGGGGTCGTGGGTGACGTATGGCCTGGGGGCCGAGACGAGCGATCTGCCGGCGTTTGTTGTGATGTCGACCGGAGCGGGGATCAGCGGCGGTGCGGCGAATTGGTCGAGCGGATTCCTGCCGACGGTGTACAACGGCGTGCGGCTGCGGAATTCGGGCGATCCGATCCTGAACGTGGCGAATCCCGCTGGGATCGACTCAAAGCTGCAGCGCGAGTCACTCGACCTGATCAGCGCCTTCAACCAGCGCCGGCTGGCCGAGGATGGGGACCCGGAGATTGCAACCCGCATTGCCGCCTATGAAATGGCGTTCCGGCTGCAAACGTCGGCCCCCGAGTTGATGGACCTCAAGAGCGAAACGCCGGAGACGCTCGCGCTGTATGGCTGCGATCCGGAAAAGCCCTCGTTTGCGCGGGCCTGCCTGCTGGCCCGGCGGATGGTCGAGCGAGGCGTGCGGTTCATCAACATCTATCATGAAGGCTGGGACGCCCACAGCGACGTCACGGGCAATTCCAAGAAGAACTGCGGGGCCACCGATCAGGCCTCCGCGGCCCTGATTGCCGATCTGAAGCAGCGCGGCATGCTCGACGAAACGCTGGTCATCTGGGGAGGCGAATTTGGTCGCACGCCGATGGTCGAGACCAATCCGGCGCTGGGGCGCAGCCTCGGCCGGGACCACCACCCGCAGGCCTACACGATGTGGCTCGCCGGCGGCGGGATCAAGCCGGGAATCACCTACGGGGCGACCGACGAACTGGGTTTTCACGTCGCCGAGAACCCGGTCCACGTCCATGACCTGCAGGCCACCATCCTCAACCAACTCGGGCTCGACCACGAGCGACTCACGTTCACCCACCAGGGACGGCAGTTCCGGCTGACCGACGTGCACGGCCGGGTGGTGAAGGACATTCTGGCGTGAGAGGGTTTGTAGCCGGACGCTAACAGCGTCCGGAGAATGGCAGTAGGGCTTTTTCGCAACAAGATTTCGAGCCGTCGCCGCGTGCCAGGATGGTGGTATCTACTCGTCTTTGCTCCGGACGCTGTTAGCGTCCGGCTGTAGGGGCTTTGAGGGTGTTGCTCCCGCCTCGACGAGGGCGCGAATTCGGATACAATGCCAAGTCTTGCCTGCTGGACCCTAAGGGGCCGGCGGGTGGCGAGATCGTAGCTCAGTTGGTAGAGCACGGCACTTTTAATGCTGTGGTCGTGGGTTCGAGTCCCACCGATCTCACCTCGCACGGTTGGCCGCATCCGGCCAGCCGTTTTTCATGCGCCCGCGGCATCGATTCGGCTGTGATGAGCCACCCTCAAACGCCCGGTTTCTGCCAGGTCTTTTGTTCCTAAGATTTGGTCCTGCGGCCATTTCTTTCGTTGCCCTGTCCCCCCGTTTGCGGGCAGTAATAATGGGATGGGGAGATTGCTGAGCCTGAACGCATCGGCCCCAACGTTTGGTTTCAGCGGCTTGGGGCATCGGCGGAATGGCAACTCTGCGAACTGAGTCTAGGTCGGCTGCGCTTGATGGTTTTCATGCCACGCTGCGAAGCTGGTTCGAGCAATCGTTCGACGCTCCCACCCATGCTCAGACCAAGGCCTGGCCGGCCATTGCGGCAGGGCAGAACACGCTGCTGCTCGCCCCGACGGGGTCGGGCAAGACGCTTGCCGCCTTTCTGGTTGCGATCAACCGGATCATGTTTGGCCCGCGACCTCAGCCGCCCGCCGAACCCGCAAAGCGCAAGGGCAAAAAGCCTTCGGCCCGCGACATTCCGCAGCCAGCGACCGGCGTGCGGGTGCTCTATATTTCGCCGCTCAAGGCCCTGGGAGTCGACGTCGAGCGGAACCTGCGCGCGCCGATCGCCGGAGTGCGGGCGTTTGCCGAGCGCGAGGGAGTGGAGCACCATGTGCCGACCGTCGGCGTCCGCTCGGGGGACACGCCGATGGTTGACCGGGCGCAGCTCAACCGCCAGCCGCCCGACATCCTGATCACGACGCCCGAGTCGCTGTACCTGATCCTCACTTCGCGCTCGCGCGGCATGCTGGCGAACGTCGAAACGGTGATCATCGACGAAATTCATTCGCTCGTCGGAAACAAGCGCGGCGCCCACCTGTTCCTGTCGCTGGAGCGGCTGGAGCATTTGCGAAAGCGGGCGAATCCCGAAGCTGCGCCGTTGCAGCGGATCGGCCTGTCGGCGACACAGCGGCCGCTCGATGAAATCGCGCGGTTGCTCGGCGGGGCCGATGCGACGGCCCATCCCGACGAACCGCCGCGCCCGCGGCCGGTGACGCTGGTGGAAGCGGGAAGGAGCAAGCAGCTCGATTTGCGGATCGAAGTGCCGGTCGAGGACATGACGCGGCTCGGTGAGCAACAGTCGATTTCCGGGCCAGCCGCCGGTGGACCATCGACGGCGTCGATCTGGCCGTCGATTCATCCGCGGCTGGTGGAACTGATCCGTTCGCACCGCAGCACGATGATCTTCGTCAACAGCCGGCGACTGGCCGAGCGGCTGGCGGCGGCGATCAACGAGCTGGCTGAGGAGGAGATCGCCCTCGCGCATCACGGTTCGATCGCCAAGGACACCCGGCTGGCGATCGAAGATCGGCTCAAGAGCGGGCAACTGCCGGCCATCGTGGCCACATCGTCGCTCGAGCTCGGGATCGACATGGGAGCGGTCGATCTGGTGATCCAGATCGAGGCCCCGCCGTCGATTGCGGCCGGCATTCAGCGAATTGGCCGCGCGGGGCACCAGGTAGGGGCTCCCTCGGCGGGAGTGATCTTTCCGAAGTATCGGGGCGACTTGCTCGCCTCGAGCGCCGCGGCCGAGCGGATGGTGCGCGGCGACGTCGAGGAGACCTACTATCCGCGCAATCCACTGGACGTGCTCGCGCAACAGATCGTGGCGATGGTGGCGCTCGAGCCGATGCCGGTTGATGAGCTGTACCGCATTGCGCGGCAGGCGGCGCCGTTTGCGCAGTTGCCGCGCGCGTCGTTCGAGGGAGTGCTCGACCTGCTCGCGGGGCGCTATCCGTCGCATGAGTTCTCGGAACTGCGGCCGCGACTGAATTGGGATCGCATCGCCGGCGAAGTGGCCCCGCGGAAAGGGACACAGCGGCTAGCCATTTTGAACGCCGGCACGATTCCCGACCGCGGCACCTACGGTGTGTTCCTGGCCGGAGATGAAGGCCGCAACAGCCGCGTCGGCGAGCTCGACGAGGAGATGGTTTTCGAGACCCGGCCGGGGGATGTGTTTCTGCTGGGGGCGTCGTCGTGGCGGGTGCTCGACATTACGAGCGATCAGGTCATTGTGGCTCCGGCGCCTGGCGAGGCCGGCAAGATGCCGTTCTGGCGTGGCGAAGGTCCCGGCAGGCCGATGGAGTTCGGCCGGGCGATCGGGGCGCTGGCCCGGCGGCTGATCAAGCTCGACCGCGAAGAGGCCCAGCAGCAGTTGGTCGAAGACCACGCGCTCGATCCGCGGGCGGCCAGCAACCTGCTCAACTACCTGCACGACCAGGCGGAAGCGACCGAGGAGGTGCCGAGCGACAAGACGATTGTCGTCGAGTGCTTCATCGACGAAGTCGGCGACTGGCGAATCTGCGTCTTGTCCCCGTTCGGGGCTCGCGTGCATGCGCCGTGGGCGACGGCGGTCGCGGGAAAACTGCGAAGCGAGACGACGGGCGAAGTCGATCTGATGTGGTCGGACGATGGGATCGTGTTTCGCTTGCCTGAGGCGGACGAGCCGCCGCCGCTGGAGCTGTTTTTTCCGAAGTCGACGGAGGTCGAGGACGAAGTCGTCCGGCAGATCGGATCGACGGCCTTGTTCGCTGCCCGGTTTCGCGAGAATGCCGCCCGGGCGCTGCTTCTGCCCCGTCGCCAGCCGGGCAAACGAACGCCCCTGTGGCTGCAGCGGCGGAAGTCGGCCGATCTGCTGGCGGTGGCGTCGCGCTACTCGCAGTTTCCGCTGCTGCTGGAAACCTATCGCGAGTGCCTGCGGGATGTCTTTGACCTGCGCGGCTTGCGAAACTTGCTGCACGATATCGAGCGACGCACCGTCCGCGTGAAGCAGGTGATCACGGGGAGCGCTTCGCCGTTCGCCTCGTCGCTGCTGTTCAATTACGTCGGCAACTTCATCTACGACGGCGATGCACCGTTGGCCGAACGGCGGGCGGCGACGCTGGCGCTCGACCAGGCCCAGCTGCGCGAGCTGTTGGGCACGGCGGAGCTGCGCGAGTTGCTCGACGCAGAAGCGGTCGACGAACTCGCGCTCGAGCTGCAGCACCTCAGTCGCAAGTACCCGATCCGGGAAGCCGACCAGTTGCACGACCTGCTGCTGCAGCTGGGGGATTTGTCGCGCGAGGAGATCCTGGCCCGCGTCGGCTGGTCGTCCGCTGCGGATGCGCAGGAGCCGGCCGCCGATCGGCCGCCGTACGAACATTGGCTGGGCGAACTGGTCGACAAGCGGCGGATCCTGGAAGTGCGCATCGCAGGCGAGTCGCGCTACATCGCCGCCGAGGATGCCGGCCGCTATCGCGACGCCCTCGGGATCATGCCGCCGCAGGGGCTGCCGAGCGCATTTCTCGAGACTGTGCCCCTGCCGCTGAGCGAACTCATCGGCCGTTACGCACGCACGCATATTCCGTTTCGCCTGGAAGACGTGGCTCGCCGCTTTGGCCTGGGACCAGCGCCCGTGCGGATGGCGCTTGAGGAACTGGCGGGACGCGATCGGGTCGTCGAAGGGGAGTTTTTGCCCGGCGGCCGGGATCGGGAGTGGTGCGATACCGAGGTGCTCCGCGCGCTGAAGCGGCGGTCGCTTGCCCGCTTGCGGAAGCAGGTCGAACCCGTGGAACAGGCGGCGCTCGGGCGCTTTTTGCCACACTGGCAAGGCGTGACGCGGCCGCGCAAGGGGCTCGACGGCCTGCTCGACGTCATGGAGCAGTTGCAGGGGCTGCCGCTTCCCGCGTCGGACTGGGAGCGGTTTGTATTGCCGGCCCGCGTCAGCGATTACAAGCCGAGTGATCTCGACGAACTGTGCGCCGCCGGAGAGATCCTCTGGCGCGGCTTCGATTCGCTGGGCACCGACGACGGGCGGATCGCGTTTTATCTGGCCGATCACCTGTCGCGACTTGCTCCGGAACCTGTGCCGGTGGAAGGAGAATTGGAGGAGCGGATTCGATCGCTGCTCGGCCAGCGGAGCGCTCTCTTCTTCGAGGACCTGGTGCGCGAGATCGGCGGATTTCGCAACGACTTGCTCGATGCCCTGTGGCGACTCGTCTGGGCTGGCGAAGTGACGAACGACACGCTGATGCCGCTGCGTTCGCTCCGGCGACAGAACCAGCCGCAACGGGCGCGGGCCGCGCGCAGCACGCGGGGCTTCCGCTCCCGACGACAGGCGAAGCTGCCGGGCTCGGAAGGACGCTGGTCGCTATTGCTGCCCCCCGGAAGTGAGCGGCCCAGTACCACGGAGCAGCAAACGAGCCAGGCGACGCAACTGCTGGAGCGCTACGGCGTCGTCACGCGCGAGATGGTTGCCAGCGAAGGGGTGGCCGGCGGGTTTTCGGGCATCTATCCGGTCTTCAAGGCGATGGAGGAGGCGGGGCGAGTGCGGCGGGGTTACTTCGTCGCAGGTCTAGGAGCTGCGCAGTTTGCGGCGCCCGGAGCGGACGATCGGCTGCGCGAGCGACGGTCCAACGAGGAGCCGCAGCCGGCGCTGGTCCTGGCGGCGAACGATCCCGCCAACCCGTTTGGAGCCGCCCTCCCCTGGCCCGAACGGACCGTCGATGAAGGAATGCGCCCCGGCCGAGCGGCGGGAGCGCGCGTGATTCTGTTCGACGGCCAACTCGTCGGCTATCTCGGCAAGACGGGACAGCACTTGCTCACCTTCTTGCCCGAGAACGAGCCGGAACGTTCGACGGCCCGCAACGCCCTGGTGGAGGCGGTGCTACGGCTGACGACGTCGGAGCGGCCGGTGTTTTTGACGAAGATCGACGGCGGCTCGCCGGGGGATTCGCCGCTGGGCCAGGCGCTGGAGGATGCCGGGTTCATCGCGACGAGTCGCGGGATGCTGCATCGGCGGCGGGAGTAGCGGCGCTGGCGCGAATCTGTGGTGGGACGCGAAGGGGTCGGGATCATTTTTCGGCCGAGGCGGTTCGGGGTGGCTGACGAC
>JAEZAS010000215.1 GCA_023430365.1 Planctomycetota bacterium | reverse complement strand
GCCGCCACCGTGTTGTCCCAGTTCGGCATCCGCTTGTTGTAGCTGTCGAACAGGTTGGTGTGATGGTCCCAGCCGCCGTCATAGAGGGTGATGAACGGCACGCCGGCTTCGACCAGCCGACGCGCGAGCAGCGCCCGTTGGCCGAACGGATTGCGGCCATAGCGCGCGCGGACTTCGTCGGACTCCGCATGAATGTCGAAGGCTTGCTGCGCCTCGCGCGACGTCACGAGCTGGTATCCCTGCTCGTAGAACTTGTCGACGCTCGGAACCGGATCGGCAGCCGCCTCTTCGGCAATGCGCGGAAGCCGGTCGACCAATTGACGGAGATCCTTGCGGCCCAGGAACCGATCGCCGGTCAGGCCACGAGGGATGGCGACATCGCGAATCTGGAAGTTGGGATTGTTCGGATCGTCGCTGACGACAAACGGCCCATATTGGGCGCCGAGAAAGTTCGGCCCGCCGCTCCGCGAGACGTCGGGCATCGAGAAGTAAGCGGGCAATCCGGGAGGAGCGCCGCATTCGCGAGCCACGGCCGAGCCCATGCTGGGATGAAAGCTCACAAAGGCGCCACAGCCGACGGGAATTCGCGGCGGAGCGCCGGTCATCATGTAGTGGTTGCCTGCGCCGTGATTTCCCTGATCGTGGCGGATGGAGCGGATGACGGCGAACTTGTCGGCAATGTCGGCCAACCGCTGCATGTGCTGCGAGAAGTGCACGCCATTGACCTTCGTTGGAATCGCATCGAAAGAACCGCGGATCTCGACCGGCGCTTCCGGCTTCGGATCGAATGTCTCGTAGTGCGACGGCCCGCCGTCCATCCAGATGAGGATGCAGGCTTTGGCCTGGCGATTCCTGGCCAGACCCTCGCCCCCTGCCGCGGTCGCCTGAGCACGCAGGGCTCCGACCAACCCGCCAGCCAACAGACCGCCGAGCCCCAGTTTCAGGCAGTTGCGGCGAGTCATCCCTTCGCAGTTGCGGTGCGTCGTCATGCAGTTCTCCTTTGCGGCTCAATCCTAGGTGGCAGTTCAATCCTTGAACATGAACTCAGGGGTGTTCATCAGGGCCCACATCAGGTCCTCGGTCACGCGCCGGCGGGAACCCTCCTCGGTGAAGAGGCCGCGGCCGATAATGCGTTCGGTTTCATCCGGCAGGCGTGAGTAGACCAGCAGGTAGACGTCTTCGACGATTTGATCGGACGTACGTTCGCTGGCGGCAAGCTGCGCCGCCCGGCCAGCGTCGCTGGTCACACGCTGATGAAGCTGTGGGGCGTTCATCAGGTGAAGTGTTTGGGTGACGGTGGCGTCGGTCGTGCGCTCACAGGGCGGGTCCTGGTTTTCGTTCGGCCTGCCGAACGTGTCGAGGAAGACCGAGTTGACGCGGGTCGTCCAGATCTGGCTGGCCTTTGAATCGGGCGGCATGGCCTGGAACGATTCGTTGACACCGGTGATGTCCGAGACGGCGTCGAGCAGCACCTCCGCTCGCAGTCGCGTGCGATAGCGGCGCGAATAGTTCTGCCGATCCCCCGCGTTCCTCTCGTTGGGCAGGCTGCTGAGCGAATAGACGCGCGACGAACAAATCAAGCGGATGAGTTGCTTGATGTCGTACTTCGATTTGCGAAACTCTTCCGCCAGGGCTTCCAGCAGTGGGCCATTGGTGGGCGGGTTCGTCGCGCGGAGATCGTCGATCGGCTCGACGATGCCGCGCCCCATCAGGTCGGCCCACACGCGGTTGGCCATGACCTGGGCGAAGAACGGGTTGTCGTCGGAGGTGACCCACGTGGCGAGCGCTTTGCGGGCTTCGGCGGGATCGTTGATCGCGGGAGCTTCGCCAAATAGCGGTCGCGGTGAAAGGGACTCGCCGGTGAGGGGATGTTCTACCGACCCCTTGGCCGCAACCATGATTGTTTCTTCGCCGCCGGAGATCGGGGCGGATATGCCCTGCCCTTTTCGCCCGAGGCGGGCAAAGTAAGCGGCGAAGCTGTAGTAGTCGTCCTGGCTCCACTTCTCGAACGGATGGTGGTGGCACTTGGCGCACTCCAGCCGAATGCCGAGGAACAGTTGGCTAACGAGCGTCGTAATTTCCGGCGGGTCGCGACGATCGCGGAACAGCACCGCAGCCCCGTTCTGCCAGGCGCTGCCGTCGGCGGTGATCAGTTCGCGAACGAATTGATCGTAGGGTTTGTTGGTACGGAAGGCGTCCCGGAGCCAGTTGTCGTAGTTGACGACTGATTTGATGCCTACGCGATAGGGGTTGGGCCGCAGCAGATCCGCCCACTTGGCGGCCCAGTGATCCGCGTACTCGGGGCGCTCCAGCAGGGCGTCGATCGCACGCAGCCGCTTGTCGGAACGCTCGTCGGCCAGGAACTGGCGGACTTCGAGCGGCGAAGGCAACCGACCAATGATGTCGAGATGGATACGACGCAGGAACTTCGCATCATCACACTCGGCTGACGGTGTGAGCCCAAGAGTTTTCAGCTTTGCCCAAACGTGATCGTCGATGACGTTGTTGCGCGGCAGCACCGCATAAGTCTCGGCTGGAACGTCTCCTTCCAACGGAATGATTACGTTGCAGGTGGCGATGACGTTCATGAAGCGGGCCATGATCGTTGCTTCGCCCGGGAGGGGGCCCGCTTTCACGAGGCCAGCGCTATCGACTGCGACGATCGCCGCTTCGCTCGATTGATAGGCGGCCGTCGAGGTAACGTCGCGGGTGCTGCCGTCCGTGTAGGTTGCCGAGACCTTTAGTTGCTGCTGTTCGCCCGGCTTCATGAATCGCTCGGTTGGACTGACGGCGATTTGAACCAGCTTTGGTTCGTTGGGGATGCTGCGAGGAATGCCCTGGGCGATCCAGCGGAGCAATACCTGGTACTCCTCGCTTCCTTCCTCGATCCGCATGCCGCCGCCATGGGGCACCTTGCCCGTTCCCTTGAGCAGGAGCAGGCTGCGCTCGGGTGAGGCTGGAAAGACTCGTCGGCCGCGCGCGTTCTTTACGATCGACGCGTAGTCGAACTCGTCGTCGAACCCCAGCAACGAAAGTTGAAAGCCGTTCTGTCCGCGAGCCTTGCCGTGGCAGGCTCCTTGGTTGCAACCTCGGGCCGTGAGAATCGGTTGCACATCGAGACTGAAACTGACCGGCTGATCTTTGTCCTCTGCAATTGCCGAGGTCGCCGGAAGAATCAGCCCGGCGAGGCAAGCCATCGCCACGATCGTCGCATAGTGGATACGCGGTACAGCCATGTCGCGAGGGGATCGCAAGGAGGTGGGATAAATGCAGGCTTATTAGTTTACTCGGTTTCGAAAGACGAAAGCAACCACTTTCGCTGTCTATAACCGCCCGCCGGCTGACCCCAATGGGGGAGAACCTCAGTCCTGCAGCGGCTGGCTGGCCTGAGAAATTCGACAAACTTTCAAGTCGCTCTGCTTTAAGCGAGGGACGCAACCGCCGAAAAGTCGCCGACTCGGAAGATCCGCTTGCGTCTGTGACGCCCACCAGATTGGCGATGTTCGAACTTGTATCTGCCGCGCTTTAAGTCGTGGAGAACCAAGTTGAGCTATGTCTCTGGGGCCGATCGCATTTCAGTAGCCCACTATTCATTCTCATGCGCTAACCCGCTACATTGCAATCGCACCAGTGAAGTAATCTCCGCCATCAACTGGCTTTTGTGGCGGCTGCTGCTTCATTGATAGCGCCTGAGAGCGATTGTTCACCAGAGCTGAAAGGGGTCCTGAGTATGGCGACTCGACTTGGCAGCGCGGGACGGTTGAACGGGGTCGGCAGGCTGGCGAAAGCGGCCGCCGGAGCGTGCTTTACCATTGTGCTCCTGCTGGCGCCCGGGATGGCGCTAGGCAGTGAAGCGGACCTGGCGATTCCTGACTTGCACGAGGGCAAGTTCACCATCGCAGGCCAGCAGATCAGCGGGTGGAACCTGCTGTTTTATGGAGCGTTTGTGATCTGCGGCACTCTCGGGATCAGTCTCTACTTGCGGACGCAGATCCACCGCTTGCCGGCGCATCGGTCGATGCTCGACATCTCAGAGATCATTTTTCAAACCTGCAAGACCTATCTGATTCAGCAGGGCAAGTTTCTGCTGATGCTCTTTGCTTTGATCGCGCTTGCCATTTCTTACTACTTCATAGGCCTGCAGGGTGAATCGCTAGGAACCCTTCTGCTGGTGTTGCTGTTCTCGATCATCGGCATGGTGGGGTCTTACTGGGTCGCCTGGTATGGCATCCGGGTTAACACCTACGCCAACTCGCGGACTGCGTTCGCGTCGCTGCGTGGCGAACCGTGGGACGTGGTGAACATTCCGCTGCGGGCGGGCATGTCGATCGGTTTGTTTTTGATTTCACTCGAGCTGGTGATGATGGTCGTCATCCTGCTCTTCGTGCCGCGAAATATCGTTGGCTACTGCTTTCTCGGCTTCGCCATCGGCGAATCACTGGGCGCGTCGGCCTTGCGCATCGCGGGTGGCATCTTCACCAAGATTGCCGACATCGGTTCGGACCTGATGAAGATCGTTTTCAACGTGAAAGAAGACGATCCTCGCAATCCGGGCGTGATCGCCGACTGCACGGGGGACAACGCGGGGGACTCGGTGGGACCGACGGCCGATGGTTTCGAAACCTACGGCGTGACGGGCGTCGCTCTGATCGCTTTTATCACCCTGGCGGTCACTGAAGCCACGGCGGGACCAAGCTACTTGGACCTGCAGGCGAAACTCATCGTGTGGCTTTTCGGGATGCGGTTCTTGATGGATTTGATGTCGGGCGTGTCGTACTTCGTCAATCAGGCGATTTCCGAGAAGAAATATCGCGGACTTAAGGAGTTTAACTTCGAAGAGCCGCTCACGCGGTTGATTTGGATTGCAGCCGTCCTTTGCATTTCGACCTCGTTCTTAATGAGCTGGCTGCTGCTTGGCGATCTGGCCGTAAGTGGCAGCGAGAATGGGGAATCGGTCGGACGATCCCTGCCGAGCATTTGGTGGCAATTGGCGACGATCATCAGTTGCGGCACGCTGGCGGCGGTGCTCATCCCCGAGTTCACCAAGGTGTTCACCAGTTCGCATTCCAAGCACGTGCACGAAATCGTGACCGCGTCGCGTGAAGGGGGAGCGTCGCTGACGATTCTCTCTGGGATCGTGGCCGGCAATTTCAGTGCTTTCTGGACCGGATTGCTGGTAGCGACATTGATGGCTGGGGCGTACTTCGTCAGTTTGCAGGGGCTGGAAGCGGTGATGGGACCGCATGCCTCGATTTTCGCCTTCGGATTGGTCGCCTTTGGCTTCCTGTGCATGGGGCCCGTGACGATCGCAGTCGACAGCTACGGCCCAGTGACGGACAACGCTCAATCGGTTTTCGAACTGGCCCAGATCGAGCATTTGCCCGGGATTAGCGACGAGATTCAGCGCGATTTCGGTTTCACCCCGAATTTTGAGCAAGGCAAGCACTACCTGGAGGCGAACGACTCGGCGGGAAACACGTTTAAAGCGACCGCCAAGCCGGTGCTGATTGGCACTGCCGTAGTAGGCGCCACGACGCTGATCTTCTCGATCATTCTGCTGCTCGAGAAAGCCGGCATGCTTCGCCTCGCGCTTACCGACGCGCCCGTGCTGCTGGGCTTTATTTGCGGTGGCGCCGTGATTTTCTGGTTCTCGGGGGCATCGATGCAGGCGGTGACCACCGGCGCCTATCGCGCGGTCGAGTACATCAAGAAGAACATGGACCTGTCGAAGAAGTCAGCCGATCTGGAAGACTCGAAAACGGTCGTCCGCATCTGCACCGAGTATGCCCAAAGTGGCATGTGGAACATTTTCGTTGCCCTGATGACGCTGACTCTCGCGTTTGCTTTTTTCGACCCGAACTTCTTTGTCGCCTATCTGATCTCGATTGCCGTGTTCGGACTCTTTCAGGCCATATACATGGCGAACGCCGGCGGCGCTTGGGACAACGCCAAGAAGCTCGTTGAAGTCGATCTGAAGGAGAAGAACACCCCGGTGCATGCAGCGACCGTGATTGGCGATACGGTGGGGGACCCCTTCAAGGACACGACGAGCGTGGCCCTGAACCCAATCATCAAGTTCTCCACCCTCTTTGGGTTGCTCGCAGTGGAGATTGCCGTCGAGATCAAGCACTCGGCCGCGGAAGCGGGCTCGAAGGGCTGGGACTATACGCCTTACTTCGGCCTGCTCATGCTGGCGATTGGCCTGGTATTTGTCTGGCGTTCGTTCTACTCAATGCGGATTCCCAAGGCGATTTGAGAAGGCCCCAAAAAACGTGGCCGTCCGCTCGCAGCTGCGGGCCTGT
>JAEZAS010000204.1 GCA_023430365.1 Planctomycetota bacterium | reverse complement strand
AGGCGGTATCCTCGCGCGGGGCTGGCCCGGAGGCGGTTCGCCTCCGGCTGCTTTCTGCCAGGATGGATACCGCCCGTTGCGGGGCGCTACGCAATCACATCGCGGATGACGTGGCCATGCACATCCGTTAGGCGGCGGTCGATGCCGTTGTGGCGGACGGTGAGGCGTTTGTGGTCGATGCCCAGCAGGTGCAGCACGGTGGCGTGGACGTCGTAGACCTGTGTGGGGTTCTGGCGGTCGAGCGGTTTGTAGCCCCATTCGTCGCTGGGGCCGTAGGTCACGCCCCCTTTCACGCCGCCGCCGGCGAGCCAGTTGGTGAAGACGTACGGGTTGTGGTCTCTGCCGAGGCTCCCTTGGGTGCTGGGCATCCGGCCGAACTCGGTGGTCCAGAGGATGACCGTTTCGTCGAGCATGCCGCGCTGCTTCAGGTCCTGGATAAGGGCGGCTGCCCCGCGCGACATGCCGAGGGCGAGCGGGCCGTGGTCGCGCTGGAGGTCTTCGTGCGAATCCCAGTTGCGTCTGGGGAAACCGTTGTCGCAGCCGGACCAGATTTGCACGAAGCGAACGCCGCGCTCGAGGAGCCGGCGGGCGACGAGGCACTTCCGGCCGAAGTAATCGGTCTCTTCGACCTCGTTGATTTCCTTGTCGAACGTCGACTTGCCGTGGTCGAGGCCGTAGAGCTTGAGGATGTGGGCGGGCTCGTCGGACAGATCGAGCGCCTCGGGAGCGCTGAGCTGCATCTGGGCGGCGAGTTCGTAGGAACGGATGCGAGCGTCGAGCCGGCTGTCGCCGGGGCGCTCGGCTTCGTGCCGGCGGTTGAGGTTTTCGAGGACCTTGAGCGCGGCGGCTTCGCTGGTCTTGCTGATGTAGTCGCCGCCGGTTGGGAAGAGGTCTGCGATCGGATTGGCCGTGCCGGGGCGGATGACGGTTCCTTGATGCTGGGCCGAGAGGAAGGCTGAGCCCCAGTTCTTGGGGCCGCTCGGGGCGAAGCCGCGGTGGTCGGGGAGGACGACGAACGTCGGCAGGTTTTCGTTGAGGCTGCCGAGGCCGTAGCTGACCCAGGCGCCCATGCCGGGAAAGCCGGGGGTTTGAAAGCCGGTCGCCTGCAGGAGCGTCGCCTGGCTGTGGACGCCCGTCTTGCAGACCATGTTGTGGATGAACGCCATGTCGTCGACGCATTCGCCAAGCGGCGCGACGATCTCGCTCAGGTGCTTGCCGCACTCGCCGTGCTGGGCCCACTTCCAGGGGCACTTCATCCAGGGGCCGAGGCCGTTCTGAAAGGCTTCGACCTTCTCGCCGAAGTCGGACGGCTGACCGTGATGCTTTTCGAGCAGCGGCTTGTAGTCCCACAGGTCGATGTGGCTCGCCGCGCCCGACATGAAGAGCTGGACGATCCGCTTGGCCTTCGGCGGATGATGGAGGACGCCGCCGAGAGCCCCGCCGGTTGGTTTTGGAGCGGCGTCGCTCGTCGGCCTGGTGTCGTCCGCCGCGAGGAGCCCTTCCTGCTGCAACAGGCTGGCGAGCGCAATGCCGCCGCGGCCGCCCCCCGATTGCCAGAGGAACTCTCGCCGCGAAGGGCGAGCCGGCTGGCGGTCAGCGGAGTGGTCGAAGGCGGAGGAGTGGGGCACGGGAGCTTTCTTCCTGTGCGGGATGGTTGGAACGGCGGCGATGGAAGCCGTCCGCTCAGTATCACCGATGGCCACCTCGATTTCCAATCCGCATCGCACCAGATGCAGTCCGGCCGACGGCGAATGCGACTCCGTTCCTCTCCGATTTCTTGCCTCATCCCCTTTCGTGTTTTCGTGCTTTCGTGATCTCAGTCTCTTGGGGGATGCAGGTGGATCACGAAAACACGAAAGGGCAAAAGCACGAAAAGGAGGAGGGGCTGCGCAGTCGACCTGAGGGCGGTTGTATTGACAAGTTTATTGAAACTTGGTAAGTTTTTGGCGTGTGTTAACCGGTTGCGAGTTGGCGTCGCCGGGCGTTCGCTGCTGCGCGGTTGGTTCTATTTCGCGATGAGTGGTCTGCAACTGATTCGCTGTGACCGGCGACTTGTATTCGATCCATTGTAGACCAGTTGCAAACCACCCGCTGGGGGTGTTGTGGAGGAGTGTTGCAGGAAGCCGAAAAGGTGTTGTGAAGAATTTCGTCCAACACGAGACAATATCTTGGGCAGTTTCGAGTTGCTGCGATTACGTCACTTGAGCTAGCGGTTGTATTTCGAGGTGGTTCGCTCTCTAGTAGGCCCGGTTGTCGAGTCGGCATGGGAGTTGATTTATGGGTGGGTTCTACGGCACGGTGCAGGTTCGGACGGGGGACCGAGAGGCGGTTCGCGCCGCGGCGGAGACAGTCGCCGCTGAGCTGGACTGCCGTTGTTACCTGGGGCCGGAGTTGGGTGGCTGGGTGGGCATCTATCCGAGCATGCATGGGCAGGACACTCGTTTCGGACAGGCCCTTTCGGCCAGGCTGGCGGAGCCGGTATTGCACCTGATGGTACATCACGACGACATCCTGGCGTATGAATTGTGGCAGGCGGGGCAGTCGCTCGATCGGTACTGGTCCCGTCCCGGATACTTGGGCGAGGAAGAGCGGGCTGAGCAGGAATCGGCCGCGGGGCAGCCGGAACTGCTGGCCCAGAAGTTCGACGCCGATGAGAGCGAGCTGCGCGAAGCGCTGGCGCGCGACCAACCCGTGAGCTTCGAGTACGAGCGACTCACTCGGCTGGCTGAACTGCTCGGCATCGAGAACGCCGTCACCGCCTACGAGTACCTGCAGTGGGGCGAGCGCGACAATATTCGCGGCTGGAAGTAGTTTGAGGAGTTGCCCGCCGCAGTGCTTGCGAACGAAAAGTCGGCGAAGCAGGAGCGGCGGAAGCAAATCACCGCCGAGCGGAAGCGGTTGGAAAAGGCGGGGCTGTTGCTGGCGGAGAAGAAGTATAAGGGGTTCAGCGTCCACGGACTGCCATGTGGCGCGGACCAGTTTGTAATTGTGTGGCATCACTACGCCGATCTGGGCGGAGTTGAGTTGTGGCGAGCACCGTGGAAGAAGACGGACCGAAGCGCTTTGGACCTGGCCGGAATTCCGTATGCGCCTGTCACGAGCGCCGATGGTGGCCGGCTGGCTTTCACAGCCAGCGAAGGGACGGTTGTGCTGGACACCGCCACTTGGAAGCCGCTTCATCAAACGCCGGGAAATCGGCATATGCTCGGAATGTCGAGTGATGGTGCGTTTCTGGCAAGTCGGGACCACGTTGTCGATGGTAGAGGAGTTTCGCAGAGTGTCGTAGAGGTGCTGCGCGTATCCGATGGTTCGGTGGCGGCGGCCCGCAAGATCGAGCAGGTAACGCACGCGGCGTTCTCGCCCGATGGAAGCCAATTGGTGATCGCTGGGGTCGATTTATGGCTACTTCCGCTTTCCACTGGCGGAAGTGCCGAGAAGAGGCTCATAGGCGGCACTCTGCCGGCAAATCAAATCGTCGCGCTCATGACTCAGGTTGAAGCTTTTGACATCCAGCAGTTTGAAGAAAAGTTTGAATCCAAGGTGGAGGAGACGGTCGAACACACCTGCAAGTGGATGCAGCTTGGCTGCCCGGATATGAGCGAGCAGGACATTGCTGCCCTGAAGAGGCGGATACGCGAGCAGATGCAGCAGCAACTGAAATCGATGCGGACGCAGATCGAGGCGTTTCGGTCAGGGCAATTGCCGGTGGCGGCGCAGCGTGGGACGGAGCGGCCATTTCGCGTCGGTTTTGCACGCGGTGGTGAGCTTTTGTTGTGGTGTGCGACGGACAAGGGACTGCGGGTGTACGACTGGCAGGCGGTGCTGGCTTCTGACACTCACTTGCCAGAGCCCACTATGAGGTTCGATTCGATTGGGCAGGATGAGCATGGATTGCCGCAGTCGTATATCTATGCGGCGGCGGAAACGGCCGATGGCGCGCTGGTCTTTGGCGGGCTCAGCGAAGTGGTGTATCGGATGGATTTGTCGACCGGCGAGACGCGCGAGCTTCTCAAGCCGCCGGAGGGAGGCGCGGTGATGCACTTGGCGCTGACGGCTGGCGGGCGCTATCTCGGAATAACGACGCGACCGGGATTTCCTGGCTCGCGAGTCAGTCCGGATAAGCAGAGTCAGGTTTGGCAGGTGTGGGATTATGAGGCGCTGGTCGGAAGAATGTAGTAGGCACACTCCGTGTGCCGTTGGTGAGGGTGCGGCAGGAACGGATTGGGGAGGATACAGGGCGGGAAGACACGTTGGAGGACACGGCACACGGAGTGTGCCTACTACATTGGCTGTTTGACAGTGAAAATGGGCAAACCTAGAATCGGCGGCTTGTCTACAGGCGATTTCGCATCCGGCGACTCTTCCATGCATGGGCCGGTGCGTGGTCAGAAACTCGGACAGGCTGGAAGCCTATCCTA
>JAEZAS010000156.1 GCA_023430365.1 Planctomycetota bacterium | reverse complement strand
TGCGTCTTTGCGCCTTGGCGGCTTTGCGTCAAAAAACAACAGAGTTCCTCCCCGGCTAGCGGGATGCGTGAGCGTCCCGGTAGGTGCGACCGGACGTTGCTCGCCGTTTACCGGGAGACTTACGTCTCCCGCTCGCCGTGCTTCTGTACGCTACCGTAGAGAGCCGCTACCCTGACCGGACAATCCTTGACAAATCGTCAACAATTCATTATCTTAACAAACGATTGTCGGACCGAGCTGCGCTTCTGCGGCAGCGAGGCAGGGAGTGCTCGGGGCGGTCGTCGTGGGGGTGGTGCGGTGCGATGGACCGACGCTCGGAGCTCCAAGCGACGTAAGTCGGCGAAGGGAGTGGCGGGGTTTCGAGCACTTACGGCGATAGAGGGGATCGTGGAGGAAATCGCTGGCTGTTCAAAATTTCGGAGGGTTTTTCACCGAGTTCGGGTCCCCT
Organism: Planctomycetota bacterium; assembly: GCA_023430365.1. Lineage (GTDB taxonomy): Bacteria > Planctomycetota > Planctomycetia > Pirellulales > Pirellulaceae > JAEZAS01. Next base: position 2,453 of record JAEZAS010000156.1, on the reverse strand, counting down.
GTACCTCGGGTCGGTGGTGAAAAACCCAGAGAAATTTTGAACACCCGGAGGCGTGAAGGCCGCGAGACGACTCGACGTAAGTCGGATTCGGTTGCGAGCAGGTTCGACCGACTTACGTCGACAAGGCGTTCCGAATGATTGGGAGTTTACTCGACCGAGCGGGCAGGTCTGCGGTCGTGCGTTCAGGCTGGCGGGGGACGAGCGGATGGGAGGCTCAAGAAAAAACCAAGGCTCGGGTCGCTTCGTGCGGCCCGAGCCTGGCAGTGTTTAAAACCTTCGGCTGACTGCGACGGATGGAGTCGCTGGGAGAGTAGCGAGGCCTGGCGTGCTTCTGCACATGCCGTTTGGTGGCCTAGGCTATCCCGGAAATGTTGGTCCCTCAGTCGGAATAACAGCCGAAGGTTGTATCGATGTTTCTCGTTCCGCCGCCTCGTCCATGAAGCGTTGGACAATGCTTCCTATCGGATGGAGCGGGAGTGTAGCTTGATTGGGAATTGTGGAAAGAGCGAATCGTAGGCCAGCGGACGGAGAATTTTGCCCAGACCGCCAGATCGGCACTTTCTTTGCCTCGGACATAGTAGGAGCGGTCGGCGGCTTTGCCAAGTGCTAATCTGCCGGCCGGAAAACCGCAAAGCGTGGCGGCGGCAGGCGTCGCCCAGGCTCTCCACTCAACCTTACCACGAAATCAACCGCCCGGAGCGGAATGGATTAACCATCTATTTCGTCGGAAATCTGGGGACCTCCCCAATGGGCAACCAGCCATGGCCAATCGACTAGCCAGCGAGACGAGTCCCTACCTGCTGCAGCACCAAAACAACCCCGTCGATTGGTATCCCTGGGGCTCGGAGGCGCTGGAGCGGGCGAAGCGCGAGAACAAGCCGATCTTTCTCTCGATCGGCTACTCGGCCTGTCACTGGTGCCACGTGATGGAGCACGAGAGCTTCGAGAGCCCGGCGATTGCAGCGCGGCTGAACGCTGACTTTGTCTGCATCAAGGTCGATCGGGAAGAGCGTCCCGATCTGGACCATATTTATATGAACGCCGTCCAGATGATGACCGGGCATGGCGGCTGGCCGATGTCGGTGTTCCTGACGCCCGACCTGCAACCGTTTTTCGGCGGCACCTACTGGCCCCCTGAGCCTCGACGGGGGATGCCCGGCTTCGGCCAGGTGCTGGAGGCAGTGGCGGACGCCTGGAAGAATCGCCAACAGATGGCGATTGAGCAGGCCGCCGAGCTAACCCGGCACTTGCAGCAAGTCGGCAACGAACAGGGAACGCGCGGCGGATTCAGCCGCGAACTGCTGAGCCAGGCGGTCGTTCATTTTGAGCGCTTGTTCGATGCCCAGAATGGAGGCTTCGGCAGGGCGCCTAAGTTTCCGCACGCGATGGACCTGCGGCTGTTGCTGCGCATCTGGCGACGTCATCCCAACCAGACCATTCTGGACATGGTGACGCTCACGCTCGACAAGATGGCGGCGGGGGGCATCTACGATCATCTGGCGGGAGGGTTTGCGCGATACAGCGTCGACGAGAAGTGGCTGGTGCCCCACTTCGAGAAGATGCTGTACGACAACGCCCTGCTCGCACGGGCCTACCTGGAGGCTTATCTGGCCACGAGCAAGCCGGACTATGCCCGCGTGGTGCGGGAGACTTGCGATTATGTCCTGCGCGACATGACCGACCCGCAAGGCGGTTTCCACAGCACCGAGGACGCCGACAGCGAGGGAGTGGAAGGAAAGTTCTACGTCTGGAAGCCGGACGAGATTGTGGAGATGCTGGGACCGGAGAAGGCGGAGCGGTTCAGCTACGTGTACGACGTCTCGCCACAGGGCAATTTCGAGCACGGACAGAGCATTCTCAACCTGGCTAAATCGATTGAGCAGATTGCCGAACTGCGCGGGTGGGATCGGGCACAGCTCGAGGCGGAACTCGCCGAATCGCGAGCCATTCTGCTTGCTCGCCGGAACCGGCGGGTGCGGCCGGGCAAGGACGACAAGGTGCTCGTGAGCTGGAATGCGCTCATGATCGATACGCTCGCCGCGGCGGCGGTCGCTTTGGATGAACCACGTTATTTAGAGGCTGCCAACAAGGCGACGCAGTTCATTCTCAGGGAGTGCACGCGACCCGATGGGCGGTTGTTGCATAGCTGGCGACTGGGGCAGGCGAAGTTCGACGCCTACTTGGACGACTATGCGTACCTGCTCAACGCCCTGATCAGCATGTATGAAGCGACGTTCGACGAAACGTATGTCGACCATGCCGTGCGGCTGGCGAACGTCCTGCTGGAGCGGTTTGAGGATCGGGAGCGGGGCGGCTTTTACTTTACGGCGGACGATCACGAGCAGTTGATCGCCCGGAACAAGGACCTGCACGACAGCAGCGTGCCCAGCGGCAACTCGGTCGCGGCGACGGCCTTGCTGCGGCTCGGCAAGCTGATCGGCAGCGAGCGATTC
>JAEZAS010000134.1 GCA_023430365.1 Planctomycetota bacterium | reverse complement strand
GGGCAGATGCACGTAGCGCATGCCGTACTTCCGGGCCAGTTCCACGTCCGGCTTCGCCACATCCACACTGATCACCGTCTTCACGCCGAGCGACTTGAGCTCCTCAAACGCCTCGTCACCTTCCGGCAGACCACCGGAAATGACCTTCGGGTGAATGCGATAGGCGTTCGGCAGATGGGCGACGGAAAGCCTCTCCACTTCGGCCTGTTGCGGCGGAGCATCGCTGGCCAGGGCCGGCGAAGCTGGCTCCTGCTCGGATGGCGTTTCCGCGACCGGCCCACTCGCCGCCGGGGACGGCTGGGGAGCTCGCGCACAGCCGAGCAGCAACAGCCCAAGAGCGCCAGCCAAGAGAACATTCGTCGGGGTTCGTGTCAGCAGGGCAAGGATTCGCATCAGGTCAGCTGGTCGGAGTAGCGGTGGAAGCGAGCGATCGCGAAAAGAGTGTTTCGCCGGACGATAGCCCGTATTGTCGGTTACCGATCGGCCAGGAGCTAGTCATCCGGGGAGATTTAGGCCCATCGCAATTCAGCGCAGTCTGGCGTGGATTACGCCCGCGCAGGGAGCTAACTTGAAGGCATCTTATCTTCATTGCCCTGATCTCATCTGCGGGGTGTTTCATCATGAGCGATTTCGCTTCTCTACCTGAGCGCGACGCGCCAGCGGCAGCGCCGCGGCCAGCTCAGTTCTCGCTGGGCCAATTGCTGCTGTGGATGACCGCGGCAAGCGCTGTCTTGGCGGCGATCTATTGGATGGGTGGCTTTGCCGTAGCGCTGACCGGGATTGGCCTGATTGGTTACCTGCCCTACCGCTTCGGCGTTTGCCGGCTGTGGGAGTCGAGCCTGATTGCCATCGGCTTTGGCGGCACGATAGTGGCGGCTCTTATGCCGACATGCGTAATCCCCCGGGAGGTGGCCCGGCGCTCGACGTGCAGCAACCACCTCAAGAACATCGGGCTCGCCCTGCACAACTACCACGACACGCATGGCGTCTTTCCACCGGCGTATATTGCCGACGAAAACGGAAAACCGATGCACAGTTGGCGTGTCTTGATTCTGCCGTTCCTGGAGCAGGAGAAGCTTTACAAGCAGTATCGCTTCAACGAACCGTGGGACGGCCCCAACAACAGCAAGCTGCACTCGCAGATCGTCAGTATCTATCGATGTCCGTCGGCTCCGACGCCTGCCGATGGAACCACCTCCTACGTCGCGGTGGTCGGGCCACGGACGATGTGGCCCGGCGACGAGAGCTCGTCATTGCGGGACGTGCGAGACGACCAGGACTCCACGTTGCTCATCGTCGAGGTACACAACAGCGGCATTCACTGGATGGAACCCCGCGATTTGCACGTGACCCAAATGGCGACCACGGTCAATCCGCAGCACGGGCAAGGCATCAGCAGCCCCCACGAAGAATGCGCTCACGTACTTACCACGTGGGCGACTTCGAGACGCTTGCCCAACGACTTGCCGTCGGAGCACCTGGAAGCACTGCTGACCAGAGATGGCGGCGAGGCCGTGGAACTGCCTTAGACTTTCGAGATGAACAACCCGACTGCCGCACCATGACGGACTCCCCAGAACCTCGAAAACCCGCGGCCAAATCCTCGCCACACGGATGGCGGTTTTCGCTCACGGACCTGCTGCTCTGGACGACCGTGCTGGCGGGCTTCTTGGGGCTCGTGTACTGGCTCGGCCCAGCCGCCTTGGTGGTGGCCAGTTTTCTGGCGATCGGTTACCTGATCTTCTTAAGCGATTGGCAATCGCTCGGAATTCTGATGATTTCCCTCGGCGTGGCCGTCGTCCTGCTCGGGGGCGCTCTACTAACGATGGAGCCTCGCGTCCTTAGCCGTCGGTCCATCTGCTCGACCAACCTAAAGCAAATTGCCTTAGCCCTCCTGCAGTACGAAACGGTTCACGGCGCCTTCCCACCCGCCTACTTTGTCGACGATCAAGGCCGACCGACACACAGTTGGCGGGCGATGATCCTCAAGGAACTGGGGCGTCCCGATCTGGCTGCCGCCTATCGCTGGGACGAACCTTGGGACGGTCCGAACAACCGCTTGCTCCACGATCAGGCGATCAAAATCCTCCGCTGCCCGAGCGACTCCCAAGCGCCGCCGCATTGCACCAACTACGTCGCCATCGTGGGACCGGGAACGGTGTTTCCCGGGGAGCAGAGCGTGAGCGCGTTGCAAATCACGGACGCCCCATCGAGCACCTTACTGGTCGTCGAGGTGCACAACAGCGGCATTGGCTGGTTCGAACCGCGCGATTTGCATGTGGCCCAGATGGCGCCTCGGATCAACTCGAAACAAGGGCAGGGGCCGAGCAGCGCGCACCCGGGAGGCGTGAACGTCGCCTTTGTGGATGGCGGCGTTCAGTTTCTGCCCGATGACCTCCCACCGGAGGAGTTGCGGAAGATGGCTACGATCGAGGGCGGGGAAACGGTGACAGTGCCCTAGAAGATGACAGCTTCGTGGGGCGGGCAGAGTCAGAAGTTCTCCGGGGCGTGCTTGCGCCCTGGCTGTTGGGTTTATACGCCCGATTGTCATTGGCCCCCATACCTCTATACTGTTCCATAGACGCGGCGGTTTGCGTGCGAAGTCCCTTGCGGACTTACGTTTGCGATGGTTAATACCACCTATCCGCTGCGGTTCTAGCTGGTGGCGGCTTTGCCTCGCCCAGCCCGCTTACCTAGCACAACGCCCGGTGGCGAAAGTTCTGACCGATTCGCAGTAGGAAAGGTTGCCTGTGGAAGCGGCTGCCCCCTCGTCCTCTTCATTCCTGGCGCGGAATGAGTTTCTGCTCCGCCGCCTGCACTCGCTCAGCGGTGTGATCCCGGTCGGCGCGTACATGGTCGTGCATCTGCTCGTCAATGCGCGCGTCGCCGACAATCCGGCCGCGTTCCAGACGAGCGTGTACCAGATTCACAGCATCGGCCGGCTGCTGCCGCTGGTGGAGTGGGTCTTTATCTTCATTCCGATCCTGTTTCACGCCATCTACGGCGTGCTGATCCTGCGGACCAGCCAGCCCAACAGCGGCACGTACCGCTACGCCCCCAACGTGCGTTACACGCTGCAGCGGGCAACCGGCATGATCGCCTTCGCTTTCATTGCCTGGCACGTGTTCCACATGCACGGCTGGCTGCACAGCGAGTGGTGGACGCATGGCGTGGCCCAGCGGCTGTATGGCCACATGTTCAAGCCCTACAACGCCTCGTCGACGGCAGCCGAAGCGCTGCAGATCTCGGCGATTGTGCCGCTGCTGTACGCCATCGGCGTGCTGGCTTGCGTGTTTCACCTGGCCAACGGCATTTGGACGTTTGGCATCACCTGGGGCCTGTGGACCACGCCCAAGGCGCAGCGGCGGGCCGACTGGTTCTGCCTGGGCTTCGGCATCATCCTGGGTTTTGTCGGCCTGACGGCGCTGGGCGGCTTCGCCACGATGAGCAAGGAAAAGATCCAGCAGGCCCGCGAGATCGAAGACCGCATGTACCAGAGCAAGGTCGACAGCGGCGAACTGGCGGACACCCCGCACAAGCGAGCGGCCTTGAAGGACCCGGACCCGGATCGTGTCCTCGACGCCCTGCCGCCGGGCGAGCAACCCAAGTCCCCCGGGGCGGATGATGCGGCGAAAGTTGAGCCGTAGTGATGAAGCCAGGCCGCAAGGCCTGTAGGGAACGCCCTCCGTGGCGTTCCGCGGAAGCGTAATTTGAGCAACCACTCGCGAGGCCGGAACGCCACAGAGGGCGTTCCCTACAACGTACGGAGTGGTCACCATACGAATAGGTTGGAACGATGGCTAAGAAGCGTGTGATGATCGTCGGCGGTGGTCTGGCGGGGCTTGCCGCCGCGATGAAGCTGGCCGAGCTCGATATCGATGTCGACCTGATGAGCCTCACGCCGGTCAAGCGCTCCCACAGCGTCTGTGCCCAAGGCGGCATCAATAGCTGCAACGACGCCACCCGCCAGCTCGGCGACAGCGAGTGGCTGCATCTCGACGATACCGTCTATGGCGGCGACTTCCTTCAGCACCAGCCGCCCGTCAAGGAGCTGGCCTACTGGGGGCC
>JAEZAS010000064.1 GCA_023430365.1 Planctomycetota bacterium | reverse complement strand
GACCTGAGGGACTAACTGAACTGGCTGACTCCCTCGTGGGCTGCGCGAACGAACCGTGAACAATGGCCAACTCGGCTGTAGCGATCCCGCGTCTGAGAGCCCGCAGGCAGCCGGCTCGACCCATGATCCAACTGTCGAGGTACCGAGTGGGGCGTCCGGAAACAACTTTCGCCCCGTCATGGGACGAAAAGCAGGCGCGAGAAAGGAATGTTTGCGGCGAAACCCCAGCGTGCTGACACAGGTTGATCAAACCCCAAAGCAGCGGATCGCAGTTCGCTTCAGGTTGAATCGTGCCCAAGGCAATCCGAGAAAGCTGCCACATGTCGGACGCACTTCTAAGGGCTGAGGTGGAAGAAGCAACGCCAGCGGATGGTTTCGGTCGTCAGGCTATTGGATGGAAAAGCCCGACGCCAAAACATCACGCAAAACGGTGCACAGAGCCGGCAAGCTCACCGGCACAACATTCTTCGACGCCCAAGAAAGTGGGTCAAGCCAGGAAACGCGGTTGGCCGTAGTAAAACTGCGAGAAATGCCCAGCTGGAACCGCGATTTTGCCAGACGCGCTTGGCTTTTGAAGCCGCTTGGCTACCGGGCGCGCCGGTCCGCGACCTATTGCACTCGATACTTGTAGATCGGCAAGTGACGGTAATAAACCTCGAGCATGTAGATCGACAGGCAGGTGACATACAACCGTCCACCGTGGGCTCCCCAGCGGTCGCCGGACGGAGACCAGCTACCCCGTTCAGCCCCTGTCTTCGTTTGGGCTGTGGGAATCGCCTGTCGCATGACAGCGTTCCACTGATTCCATTCATCGCCGTCCATGTGATGGGCGGCCTGCGTGGCGTAATACCAGTAATAGACGTTCTGGTCGTTGTAATTGATCGGATTGGCGTTCAGGTAATCGATGCCCGCCTTCAGGCGAGGGTCGGAGTGCTTCCAGCCGAGGTACTGCCGGCAGAGGAGACCTTCGGCGGTCATCGTCAGGGTTGCTTCCATCCCTGGCTTGTAGCAGTAGCGGCTGCCGTCCTCGAGAGCCACTTTGTCGAGGAATTGATTGATCTTGTCGAGTGACGGACTCTGCACTTCGATGCCTGCCATCATGGCGCTTTGCAGGGCCATGACATACCAGCCGGTAACGGAAGTGTCCGAGTCGATCTTCGGTTCGTAACGCCACCCCCCTTCGGGAGCTTGGGCCTTGTGAACGAAATCGATGGCTTTCTGGGCGGGCAAGCGGAACTTATCGTCTTTGGTCATGCCAAAGATTTCGCACAGGGCAATCGTCGCCTGAGCTTGCGCGTAGAGGCGGTGGTGTGCGGCTGACTCCGTTTCAAAGAATCCGTCCGGCGTTTGCAACTTCAGCAGATAATCCCAACCGCGGCTGACTTCTCGCTGAAAGTCCCCCGACTTGTGAGTGTGGCCGGCGCCTTGGAATGCCAGCAACGCCATCGCCGTAGCGGACACCTTATGCTCAATTCCGCCTCCTTCGCTGTAGGGGCCGGTGAGACTCCAGGAGCCATCCTTGAGCTGGTTGCGCTTCAGCCATTCCAGCCCCGTTTTCACGGCTTCTTCCGTCGTGGCATTGCCACCGTAGGCGGCAAGCAAGGCTTTCTTCTGGCCGGCCTCACGCCCGGAGAGCGCCAGGCCAATGGCTGGGGCATCGATCGCTTCCGCGCTCGCTTTGGTCGCATCCAGGTCGATCAATGCCATTTCGGGCGGGGCGGCGAATGGATCGTCGACCGACACCGGGCCGAACGACAGCGTGGGAACCTCCACCTCAATATTCAAAGAGTCGGCCGACTGCAGCGTGTCGTCGAGTGTCTGTTCGCCGAGCGTTTCCGCGTAAGTGGCCTCGATGTTGATTTGGTTCTTCAGTTCCGGGGCAAAGCCGATTACCGCCAAGATGATCAGCAAGACCATGTGAACCAGTGTGCTCACCAGCCAAGGCGGCATTGCGCGCACGGCCTTCTCGGTGACGACGGCGTCGCCGTCTTCCTCAGGCCGATTATCGAGCTTGGGAATTGGCCCGCTGGCAGCAGCCTTGGTGACCGGCACCGGTCGGTTGGCCGCGGAGAGCGGGACCGGGCGGTTAGCGGCTGCCACCGGAGCGGCGATGGGAGCTTGAACGCCGCTCGCAGACGCCGTGGTTGGAGCTGGCGGGGTCTGCGGGTGGGATGATCCCGCGGCTGGCAGCGGCCCGATTGGGATAGGACTGGGGGCTGTGGACGGAGCGGGGCGCTCCGGCTGCTGCGGGCGGGATACCGGAACGGGGCGCAGCGGTGTGGGACGGACGGGTGATGGATTTTCTGCTGGCGCTGATTGCGGATACGGACTGGGCGCCGCAGTTGGCGAATTCGTCGGAACCGTCGGCGGATACGTGGTCTGTGGAGCCCCGTAACCCGGATAGCCGGCGACCTGGCCTGGCTGAGGGTATCCAGCCGGATAGGCGGCTTGCGGAACGGGCTGTTGAGTCGGAGTGAACGGTGCGGCCTGGGGCTGCGGCCAGGTTCCAGGTTGGGGCTGGGCTTGAGGGTAAGCCTGGGGATACTGCTGCGGATACCCCCCTTGCTGGACGTGGGGGTATTGAGCTGCCGGCTGGACCGGTCCTCCAGGGACAGCCCAGGGGTAACCTGCTTGAGGATTGGACGGCGGCGCAGCTCCGCCAGCGGATGGGTCGGCGCCCTGCTGGCGAAATGGCTCAGATTGGCTCATGCACGATTTCCTCTCGCGCTCCGTGCGACTCTGGGCGCCGCTAACTTCGTCCAACCGGCAAAGATAAGTTCCGATTGGGCGAACCTGCCCCTACAGGCGTTCCCCGCCCTGCACTGTGGCGAACGAACCGCCCCTAACTTGCGGCTAGAACCGCCGCCGTCGAATGACCAGGCGAAGGACACGACGAGTTGGCGCGCACCTGTCATTCGCTACCCAATTGAGTCTAACCGTCTCGTACTGGACCGGCAAGCAAAAGTTGCGACAACGTCACGTTTTACGGCGTCGGATGTTGCCAAAACGCAACGTCGGCTCCATCGCCGATCGGTTCTTGCACGGCCGACCAGGTTGGTCCGCAGCAACCACGATCGGTGCAACTCCGATACAACCGTTGCCACCCAACTCGAGCCGCTGAAATTGTCGTGCGATCTCGTCGTCCAGCTGTACTTTGGTCGCCCGAACGCCGAAAACAATCATCTCAGCCGTAGTCACTTGCTAAAAGAGGCGGAGCGCCTGGAAGTACTCGCAAATGATCGCCTTAAGCGGTCGATTGCGGAAAATTACTAACAGGCCCCTCGACGCCGCTGAAACCAGCAGTAGAATTACGAGTCTTCCGCACGTCAGTGTTCGCCTCACGGTGACGCCTTGAGCAGCGGAAACCAATTTGTCGCGGGGTGGAGCAGCCCGGTAGCTCGCGAGGCTCATAACCTCGAGGTCGTCGGTTCAAATCCGGCCCCCGCAACTCATAACCCCAGGGTCGCTACAATGGCGGCTGCTGGGGTTTTTCGTTGCGCCTCTGACTCGGCGATGGTGGGGCAACGCATTAATCACTGTAAGAGGAACGAACAATATCCCCGAACCTCACTCCCTGTGAGTTACTCGACGAGTTGGACCAGCCAGGCCTGCTCCGCAGAGAGTGTGGCCGCTTGCGGGATTTCATGCTCGCGGCCACGGGCTTGTTGCAACCACTGTTACCACGATCGGCGGAAGAATGGCTTGATGTTGCAGAGCGGTATCGACACTAAGAGGCGTCGGCGACAGATCTGGAACGGGTTCGGGTAGCGGCATGGGACTTTCTCGGGAAGGATTCCTGCAACTTTGAGTCGCCCGAAGTTCTCGCGGTTCGAGCGGTGATCTGCTTGCTTTTTCCCGATGACTATGCCGGCGGAGAGGAATGGTTCGACACAATTCACTTCTTTCTGGATGTATCGAATCGTGCGGCAGATCACCAACAAGAGCAAATCGAATTACTGAGGGAGCTGTTTCCCGAATACCTTGGCAAGGGGTGAGGAACAGTTGGAACTGCGACCGAGTGCCCGACGGCCGTCACCTTAGACCACTATGTCTGAATTGGGGGCCATGATGCCTGGCTTGGCGTCCATCGTGCGGCTTTGGCAGGAGCACCTGAGCACTCCGTTCCCCAATGGTTTGGCTGGCAAGGAGGTCGAAGGGGAAGGTCTCGTCATGCTGGAAGCCGACATTGCCGGATGCCTCGTCACTTTTCTCGGCGGCAATCGAGCCCCGGCGCTCGACCCAAAGCGACTAGAGATCTTGCACGAATGCGCGACGAGCCTTTCTCGCATTTGCCCGAAGTTGCCCATCGAGCATCGTGCTTATTTTGACAGATTGCGTGCCATTGCGGAGGATGTTGTGAGCCTTTGCCGACGAAACTCAAGGTAGACGGCATTGGTCTCGTCAGGCCATGAACCGAGCGGCGGAGGACAATTTTTTGAAGTCAGCAATCACGAAATTAACCTCTGCCCAAGGACCTGGCGACTGGGTTCGCGCGAACGTTCCAGGCATTTGGCAAGTTGTGCGCGAGATTGCGGAGCATTACGAACCGAGATACTCGCTCGAAAAGCCGCCGGCGCTCTATGAGGGGCGCCTTCTTGTGCTCAAGCGGCTAGTGGACAACAAATGGAAAAAGGGCTTCACGATTGACGTGCTGGAAGAATCGACTCTCAAACCGCTTTCCCAAGCCGACGTGCGGAGCTCGAAGGTTTCCTGCAAAATAATCAAAAACTCTTCGCTGAGTTCAGTGTCTTCAGCAAGCCTCTCGACTCGATTCTGAACTTGCCTTTCTCGTTGGCGCGGAAGTCAGACTTTCGTGAATTCAAGAGTCACTGCCAAAAGGCGTTTGCCGCCTCGCTCAAGTCGGGCATGTCGAACGATGCGATCCTGAATACCATCGCCCAGGGCCCTTACGCCGCCGCCTACTGTCAGAGCCCCCGAAGCGCCACCTTACAGTTCATTTGCCCCGATTTCGAAATCAAGCGCCGCCACCTCGTTTATCGCCAACTGAACGTTTGCGATTTCTAATCGCTCGAATCGGTGGAAGAAGAATGGCCAAGATAACTCAACCAACGAACAGTAAACCACCGAAGTGGAAAACCCAGTGGCCGCGGAGCGCCGATCTGGCGACCTGGTTTCGCTGCATGCTCACCAAGTGCGATGCCATTACAGACGATGATTCTGCGATGACGAGAGCTCACTTGCCCATTGGGCATCTCGCGGAATTGGGGCACGTCACCGAGGCGCTCAAGTATGTTGACCGATTTCTACGCAGGGCGCCGAAAGACCGCGCACTGCCCACGGTGCGGATGGCACAGCTCGGCGCGGAAATCTCACTGGCGGCTGACGATCTGCCCCGGATGGAGAAGTACCTGACCCGCATGGCCGCCACGGCACCGCTCAATACCCGCAAGTGTGACGCTGGCTTTTCGATCAATGCCGTCCGCGAATTCCGGGCTGACAACGGTCTGCTTGACCCGGCCGAAGCTATCGACGACCATCAGCGCATGAAGGCTCAATTTCGGCGAGCCGACCGCCAGGTTGCCGAGGCCCTTGCAGCGCGAAAACGCAAAGCGGCAAGCCTAGCGGTGGCCGAGATGGAACAAGTGGCCAACGGGCACGATGACCCCTGGTGGCGGCAGCAGTGGACGCGCGTGGTGATCGAACGTTATGCCGCATTGGGAGATTCTGCGGCCGTGAAACGCAGCATTCGCAAGCTCGACGCCGAGGATCGCCAGGAAATACTCGATACCCACACGCTCAGCAAACTTGGGATGAAACGCGAGGCGATCGCCCGGGCCAAGCGGGACATCCGCGAGGAGTTGGAGACGCTTCGCACGACCACCGATCCCAATATTCACTTTCCGGCGATGGCGATTAGCCGGGCCTTGCAATTTCTTGGGGACCAAGGAGAAGCAGTAGCGGCCAAGCGGCTGTTGCGCCAGACGCTTCGGGAAATGCGAACCTGGCCCGTCATCGAGCTAGGCTGGACGACGTCGGCCGTTTACACCGCATTTGCCGAAGCCGCTGCCAGTCTGGGAGATCAGGAGACGGCCGATGGCCTGGTGAGCGATGCTCTTCTCGACGGCCGATTGGAAAAACGCAGCAGTTGGAGCAAAGGAGCCGTTGGCGCTGCTTTAACCGCGCAGGCCGATAGCGGTCGCATCGACGCTGCCATTCAGGAAGCACGAAAGATTCGCTCTCCTAGCGAGCGACGAAAAGCACTTGGCAAACTCCTCGCCAGGCAGGGACGCTGGACAGAATTGCGCGAGGTGTTGTCGGCAGTCGCCTCGCCGGAAGAGGCGGCCGACGTCTGCTGGTGGATCAAATTTGAATTGCCGGGCGGCGAGGTAAAACAAAGGTGAAGAACGGCGACGGTAGTGGACAGCGTGCCCGACCTACCCATCTTGCGCCCGCAATGTCAGGAAGCGACGGTGTTTGTCCCATTCTGCTGGAGTTTTATTGACCACTGCGCGGCCAAGTAACTGTACGAACGCTGAATCTGTTTAGATCGTACTGGCTACATGAGACCAACAGGAAGTGCGGAGGCGCTTGAGGCTCGGCGTCGGGTTGCGGCCCGGATGTT
>JAEZAS010000062.1 GCA_023430365.1 Planctomycetota bacterium | reverse complement strand
GTCCATCACACCGAAGGGTCGCACGAATTCTTTGTCGAGCAATTGAACCTGCTTGAGAAAGAATGGGACACACAGTCGGCCCAACTTCGCGACCTGAAAAATGAGCAGCGGCTGGTCTCGATCGATGGCCAGCGGAAGAGCCTCGAAGCCGAAGCCCAGCAGGTGGAAGCGGCGCGAGTGTCCGCGGTGACACAGATTGCCGCAACCCAGGCCTTGGTCGACGGCCTCGCCAAGGAACTCCATGCCCTGCCCCAACGGCACGTGTCGCAGGAGGTGAGCGGCTTTGCCAACCTGGCTTCCGACGCCATGCGGCAAGAACTGTACAAGCTGAAGATCCTCGAATCGGAACTGTTGGCCAAGTTCACTCCCGAACACCGGCAGGTGATCGACGTCCGCGAGCGGATCGCCGAGGCGCAGAAATCCGTCGAAAGCGAGCCGGTCCTCCGCACCCAGACCACCGAGGCGGTTCATCCCGGCAAGCTCTCGCTCGACTTGCAACTGGCGCAGGAGAGGGCCCGCCTCCAATCGCAGCAGGCCCAGTTGCAAGCCATCGAGACGGAGCAGGCTTCGCTGGTGGCCCGGATCGTGGCTCTCAATGACGGCGAACGCAAGATCGATGAAGCGCAGCGCCGTCTCGACCTTCTGGCAGCGAATCTACGGCGCTACGCCGAGAACGTCGAGCAGTCGCGGATCGACAAGGCGCTGGAAGCCGACCGGATTTCGAACCTTAGCATCGTTCATCCGGCGAGCTTGATGGCCTCGCCGACGTTCCCCAAGCCTGTGATCATGATCGCCGCAGCGTTTGTTGTTGCTTTGGGTGGCTCGCTGTCATTGGCCTTTGTGTGTGAGTTTCTCGACCGCTCGCTGAAGACGCCCGAAGACGTTTCCACCGCGTTGCAAGTGCCCGTTCTGCTTACCGTGCCAAGGAGTGGCCGGTCCCTTCCCCAAGTACGCTGAAGAGACTGCTCCATGATTCACCGCACCGCACAGCGACCTGCCGGTCGGACACGGAATGCTCCCTCGCCAGCCGCGGCTCCGGAATATTTCTCGCTGATCCGCAACCTCGCAGGCCAACCGGGCAGCCCGGTCATCCGCTCGCTGGGCTTTACAAGCTCGTGCTCTGGCGAGGGAGTGAGCACGGTCGCCCTGCAATGCGCCATCGCCGCCGAGCAGCTTTTCAACCAGCCGATCATGCTGGTCGAAGCAAACACGCAGCGTCCTTCCCTGCAACGCGCCATGCGACTGGAACGCGGCCCCGGTTTTGGCGAATTGCTACTCGACCACGAACCGCGTCAGCAATGTGTGCAGCGCTACTGCGACAACTTATCGGTTATTACGGCCGGCAGCGCCGCGCACAGTTCCTTGCGACGATGCAGCGCCGAATCGATCACTCGCACTGTCGACGTTTTGCAGGAAGGACAGCGTTTGACGATTTGGGACCTTCCCGCCGTCGGCCAAGATGACCTCGCTCTGGAATTGGCCAGTCAACTCGACGGCGTTGTGTTGGTGGTTGAATCGGAGCGGGTCATGACCGACGTAGCTCAAACGGCTGCCAACCGCCTTCGGTCGGCAGGCGCCAGGTTGCTCGGGGCAGTGCTGAACAAGCACCGGGAGCATGTTCCCGGATGGCTCGCGGGAAGGCTCTAGCGGGTCGGACGGATCGTCGGCGAAGAGAGATGGGGCAAGCTTCATGATTATTACCGCGCTGGTTTGGATTGGACACCATGATTTGGCTACGCAGGATTTTCGGCCGAACGACCACGGTTGCAAAACACGGGAGTAGCGCCTGGCTGCTCGACTGCGACTTGTTCCAGGCCTCTCTGGAACGAGAGCGGATGCGTGCCGACCGCAACGACGGCATCTTCTCGCTGATCGTTGCTGCGCCTCAGGCGGAAGGTGGCAAAGACGCAGTTGAGCGTCTGGCTGACGTACTTCGCAGCCGCATCCGCCGCACCGACATGGCCGGCTGGTTCGACAGCCGGCGAGTTGGAGTGATCCTTCCCGACACGCCGGCTCCCGGCGCATTCAAACTGGCAAGCGATCTGTCGACCCACTACGAAGATCCCGCTACCATTCCCACCTTCGACATCTACACGCATCCAGCAGACCAACAACTTCCTGGCCCCACTTCCACACCAGACGAACAGCGGGACGAAGCGCTCGTGGAAACGCTGGTGGACGTGGCATTCGCAGAGGAACCGGTACCCGCCGACCGACGGTCGCGCACGTCGCGAAAGCAGCAGGCCAGCCGATTCTCGCGGGTCGACGCCTCGGAAAAGCCGGGCGGGGCGCACTGCCCGGTTGCCTCCATTGAATCGTTGCTGATTGCCAGGCAACCGGCGTGGAAGCGAGCAGTTGACCTTTGTGGCGCTGTCCTGGGTTTGCTGCTCCTCTTCCCACTGCTGCTCCTTACGGCCCTGCTCATCAAGCGAGGTTCTCCTGGGCCCGTCATCTTTGCCCAGAAGCGAGAAGGTTTGGGTGGTCGCGTCTTTACGATGTACAAGTTCCGCACCATGTGCACCCAAGCTGAATCGCTCAAGTCTCAGCTGCGCAGGTACAGCGAACAGGATGGCCCCGCCTTTAAGTTGACGAACGACCCGCGAGTCACGCCTCTGGGTCACTTTCTGCGCAAGACCTGCATCGACGAACTTCCGCAGCTTTGGAATGTCCTGCGAGGTGAAATGTCGCTGGTCGGTCCGCGGCCGTTGCCGGTGGACGAATCGCGGAACTGCAAACCCTGGCAGCGGCGTCGCCTGACCGTGAAACCGGGCCTCACTTGCATCTGGCAAGTCGAAGGCGGCATCGACGTGAGCTTCGACGAATGGATGCGGATGGACTTGCAGTACGCCGCGGCACGCTCGCCCGCGCGTGACGCTCGCTTGCTGTGGAAGACTTTCCGGAAAGTGCTCTTACGCCGCGCTTCGCGATGATACTCGCCCGACTTGCACCATGAACGCCTGGTCCTTACCCGCTTCGACGACTGCCTTTCGCTCGCTGCGCGACTCAAGTCGCCCGCGGTTAGGACAGTTGTACGTCTGGAGCGTTCCGCTGGCGGCGGCCGCGGGCGGATTGAAGGGCATCCGCATTCTGGGGCTTGAGTACACAGGCTTCCTTTGGCTCGGATACCTGGTGGCGGGCTGGTTCCTCCTGTTATCGGAACTGGCGGTTCGACGCGACACACGGCCGACCCTGCCGGTCGGTCGTTGGATCCTCTGGTTGGCGGTTGTTTGGGGGTCGTTGGCCTGGGGGGACCGAGGCTGGCGCAACGTGCAGGATGCCCTGCAGCTCAGCTTGCCGGTGCTCGTCGGGGCGATCGCTTCGATTTATATCCGTTCGGCGGCCGATCTATGGCCTTTGTTTCGCAGTTGCTGGATCGCGACGGCTGGGATCGCTGCACTATTCGTCGCCGAGAAGCTTGGTCTGGTTGCGGCAACGGGTCTGGTAAGTGACATCCGTGCGTGTGCTCTCACGTTGGCCTTGTACGGCGCCTTCTTCCTGGCAGCCATTCCCGATCGCTGGCTAGGGCCGTTGGCAGGTTGGGCCGGGTGCATCCTGCTCACCTTTATCACCGGCGGACGAATGGCCACTCTGGCGCTGCTGGCCGCCCCGGTGCTCCATCCGCGACTCAAGAGCATGACGATTCGGTTGTCGACGATCGTGCTTTTCATGACGATCGGCATCGGACTCTTCTATACCCCGACGTTTCAGAAGCGGTTCTTCTACGAGGGCAAAGGCACGCTCACGCAAGTGATGCGGGGCGAGTTCCTGGGCTTCGGCCGATTCGAAGCCTGGCCGCTGATCTACGCGGAGGTAAAAAACCGTCCCTGGCAAGGTCATGGCGTCGGTACGACGCGCAGCTTTGTGCCCACCGTCTGGGAAGACATGACGCTGCCGCACAACGACTATCTGCGTATTGCGTTCGAACTGGGCCTGCTCGGTCTGACGGTGTTTCTGCTTGCAGCCATCACCCAGATGTTCGCGCTGCGCCGCGAGATGCGACTCGCTAAAGGCATCGTCCGCTACGCCTTCGCCGCGTCGCTGCTCGGCTGGTGGGTCTTCTTGATCGCGGCCTGCACCGACAATCCTCTCATCTATGCCGTGTGGTTCACCAATCCGCTATTTGCCGTGATGGGGGCCGCTTACGGTGTCGTCACTCGTGAGCCGCGCGAGAGAGGCGGACCGTGCTCGTCGATGCTCGTCGAACCAGATTCCGATATCGAGTTCACAATCATCGCCGCTCCCCATCTTGGCCAGGAGGGCAAGCCATGAGCCCTCGGCCCAACCACGTCACCGTCGTCGTCTGCACCTACAACCGGGCAGAGTTGTTACGAGACACCTTGCGGAGCATGCAGAGCCTTCGCACGGACGATCGATTCTCCTACGACGTGCTAATCGTTGACAACGCGTCGACGGACGACACCCAGGAGACAATCGCCGAGATCGTTCGCACCAGCAAAGCAACCGTGTCGGCGGTGTACGAGGCCAAGCCGGGGGTCGCTGCAGCCCGCAACCGAGGCCTCGCCGAAGCGCAAGGGGAGTGGATCGCTTTCTGCGACGACGATCAGGAAGCCGACGCCGCCTGGCTGTTGCAATTGTTGCAGATGGCCGAGGAGCAAGACATCCGCATCGTCGGCGGCGCCGTGAAACTGGCCCTGCCCGATGGAGCGCCCCAGCCGGCCCTCGCGGTGCGTCGCAACTTCGGCGAATCGATCGGCACCCAGCCGCATCGCTACAGCAAGCGGGTCTCTCCCGGAACCGGCAACCTGCTGATTCATCGCAGCGTCATCGAACAGGTAGGAGCGTTCGACGAAAATCTGCGACAGGCGGGCGAAGACACCGACCTGTTCCGCCGCATCCGCGAAGCGGGCATCGACGCCTGGTACAACCCGCGAGCCATCGTCTGGCACCGCATTCCCGCCTATCGCCTGACGGCCGACTATCAGCGTTGGTCGTCCCAGCGCACTGGCTGGTGTTTTGCAGACCGCGACTGCAAAGAGAGCGGCACGTCCAAGGTGCTGCTGATTGCCCTGGCTCGAATCGCACAAGCGGTTCTCATTCGCATTCCCCGCCTGATCGCACACTTGGCGTTTGGGCGGCGGCAGGAAGCGCTCGGAGTTCGCTGCGACCTGTGGCGCTGTGAAGGGTATGTACGTTTTACGCTCGACACGTTGGCTCCAACATTCTTGGGGCAATTCGAGTTCCGTGAACGGATCAATTTCCGGAACGAACGTTCCGCCTTCGACGAGGGCCATTCCACCTTGTGTGTACCTGAGAACGCTCAGGGCGAGACATCCACTGCGGCCGTCGAGTTGCACTAAGAAGGTAAAGAGAGCCAGCGTGATGATCGACGTTGTTCCCCTGCGAGAGATGGACAACCGGTTGCGACAGCAATGGGTGGAGCTTTGCGACATCAGCAGCGCGCCGTTCGATAGTCCCTTCTATCGTCCCGAATTCGCCGAATTGATCGATCAGGTCCGTGGCGATGTTGAACTGGCCGTGGTGGAAGAGGCCGGTCAAGTTGCGGCGATGCTCCCGTTCCACCGCCTTCGGGGAACGCTCGGTTTGCCGGTCGGATTGCACCTAAACGACTTTCAAGGATTCATCGGCAGACTCCCCGAGTCCGTACGGCCCATCGATGTGCTCCGAACGTGCGGGCTGCAGGCCTGGGACTTTGATCACGTGCCGGTGCAACAAAGCGAGTTTACTCCCTATGTCGCCCTCACCGATATTTCGCCCTATGTCGATCTCAGCAACGGGCTGGCCGCATACGAACAAACGCGCGACTCCAAGTTGAGGAACGATTCCGCTCGTCGGCTCCGCAAGTTAACGAGCGAGCATGGCGAAGTTCGCTTCGAACATGGCGCCGCCGATCGTCGCGTGCTTGACACGCTGCTCGCTTGGAAACGGGACCAATTCGCGCGCACAGCGGTCCCGGACGTGCTTGCCGAAGACTGGGTACGCGAAGCGGTGGCTTTGCTGGCGGACCAGGTGAGTCTCTCGTTTGCCGGTGTTACCAGTTCGCTCTGGGCAGGAGACCGTCTCATTGCCGCCGATTTGTCGCCACGCACGGCGAACGTGTTCCACGGCCAATGGTGCGCGTACGATCCAGAGTTCCAGGCCTATTCCCCCGGCCGGCTGTTGTACGAATCGATGATCCGCTGGGTGACGGATCAGGGAATTTCGCGCGTCGAGTGCGGCAAGGGTGACCAGGACTACAAACTGCGGGCGGCCACGCACCATCATCTGGTGGCGACCGGAAGCGTCGCAGCAGGTCCCTACCAGCGAGTGGTCCGCGGAGCCTGGTGGAAGATGCGCCGCTGGGCACGGTCGTCAGCCTTGAGGCCGCACCTGAAGGCGGCTGCTGGCTACTACTACCGCTTGCGGCGGGCGGCGCCGCTGCGAGCGCTGAGGGGGAGTGCATGAAGGTACTCCTCTGTCACAACTTCTACCAGCAATGGGGCGGCGAGGATCAGGTGTTCCTCGACGAGGCCACCATGCTCCGCGACGGCGGTCACGAGGTGCTCACCTACACCCGCCATAACGATGACATCAAGGATCGCAGCCGGTTCGCCGTCGCTCGCGACACTTTTTGGAACCGCCGCACCTTCGACGAAGTGCGGCAGATCCTCCGCACCCAGCGACCGCAGCTCGTTCACTGTACCAACATCTTTCCGCTCATCTCGCCCGCCGTGTACGACGCGGCCCGAGCGGAAGGTGTCCCCGTTGTCCAATCGCTCCACAACTATCGCCTGCTCTGCCCGAACGCGTTCTTCGTCTACGAAGGCAAAACCTGCGAAGCCTGCCTGACCAAGGCGCTCGCCTGGCCGGGCATCCTGCGCAAGTGTTATCGCGGCAGCACCTCGGCCAGCACTGTCCTCGCCGGCATGACCGCCTGGCATCGTGTGCTGGGAACCTGGCGCGACAAGGTGCACACCTACATCGCCCTGAGCCAGTTCTCCCGGCGAAAGTTCATCGAAGGCGGCCTCCCTGCCGACAAGCTGGTCGTCAAGGCAAACAGTATGGACCGCGATCCGCCAATCGGCGATGGCAGCGGCGGCTATGCCGTTTGCATGGCCCGCCTGTCGAGCGAGAAAGGCATCGATGTGCTCATCGACGCCTGGTCGCGTCTCCGCCGGCCGGTTCCGCTCAAGATTCTCGGCACCGGACCCATCGAGCACCTCGCGCGCGAGGCTGCCGAGCGCCATCCCCATATCGAATGGCTCGGCCGCCAGTCGCCCGAGCAAGTGCTGGACATCGTCGGTCGAGCCGCCTGCAAGATCGTCCCCTCGGTCAACTACGAGCACTGTCCCAAGGTGCTCATCGAGGCCAACGCCAAAGGCACTCCTGCAATTGCCTCCAACATCGGAGCCCTGGGCGAGATGATCGAGCCTGGCCGCAATGGTTTCCTCGTTCCGCCGGGAAACGCCGAAGCCCTGGCCGCCAAGGTCGACGAAGTCTTCGCCAACCCCGACCTGCTGCAATCGCTGCGAGCCTCCGCCCGCGAGGTCTACGACCGACGCTGGACCAGCCAGCGAAACTACGCCCAACTGATCGAGATCTACGAAAGCATCCTCGACTCGCATCCGGACCAACCCTCCGACCAGGACGGCGACCGCAGTTCAGCGACCGCCGAGTCCTCAACCACGCTGCACACCGCCGGCGAACCGTCCTTCGCCGCCACCCACACTGATTAGCACCTTGGAGTTTGCTTCCCATGACCGTCGCCATCATCACCGGTTCGGCCGGTTTGATCGGTTCCGAAGCCGCCCGACACTTCGCCGACTTGGGCCTCGACATCGTTGGCATCGATAACGACATGCGCCGCCGCTTCTTCGGCGACGAAGCCTCGCCCGCTTCCCAGAACCAACGCCTGCAAGCCGCCCTTGGCGACCGCTACCGCCCCATCTCGGCCGACATCCGCGACGCCGCCGCCATTAACGACATCTTCCAGCAGTACCGCGGCGAGATCGACCT
Source organism: Planctomycetota bacterium (assembly GCA_023430365.1). Taxonomy (GTDB): domain Bacteria; phylum Planctomycetota; class Planctomycetia; order Pirellulales; family Pirellulaceae; genus JAEZAS01. Next base: position 3,234 of record JAEZAS010000062.1, on the reverse strand, counting down.
CGTCATCCACACCGCCGCCCAACCGTCGCACGACTGGGCCGCCCGCGAACCGCTAACCGACTTCGGCGTCAACGCGGTCGGCACGCTCAACCTGCTCGAAGCCACCCGCCAACATGCCGATGGCGCGGTCTTCATTTTCACCTCCACCAACAAAGTCTACGGCGACACTCCAAATCGCCTGCCCCTCGTAGAACTGGCCACCCGCTGGGAGATCGATCCCTCCCACCCGTTCGCCAATGGCATTCCCGAAACCATGTCGATCGACGCCAGCCTGCACAGCGTCTTCGGCGCGTCGAAGGTCGCCGCCGACGTCATGGTCCAGGAGTACGGCCGCTACTTCGGCCTGCGAACCGGCTGTTTCCGCGGCGGCTGCCTCACCGGCCCTAACCACTCGGGAACCCAACTGCACGGATTCCTCGCCTACCTGATGAAGTGTGCAGCCACCGGCACCCCCTACACCGTGTTCGGCTACGGCGGCAAGCAGGTCCGCGACAACATCCACTCCGCCGACCTGATCCGCGCCTTCGAGTGCTTCTACCGCCGCCCCAATCCAGGCGCCGTCTACAACATGGGCGGCTCCCGCTTCAGCAACTGCTCGATGCTCGAAGCCATCGACCTCTGCGAGCAGATCACCGAGCGCCCGCTGACCTGGACCTACTCCGACACCAACCGCTCGGGCGACCACATCTGGTACATCAGCGACGTCTCGCGCTTCCAAGCCGACTATCCCGATTGGTCGCTCGAGTACGACGTGAAGGAAATCCTCCGCGAGATCTACGAGCAGAACGTCGAACGCTGGCAAGTCGCGGTGACCCAATGATCGACCTCGGCAAACAAAACGTTCTCGGCATCCGCGTCGACGCCGTCGACTACGAAGCCGCTCTGCACCGCATCCTCACCGCGGCGCACAACCGTCAGCCCTACGCCGTCTCGGCGCTGGCCGTCCACGGGCTGATGACCGGTGTGCTCGACCGCGAGCATCGCTATCGACTGAACCAGTTCGACCTGCTCACCCCCGACGGTCAGCCGGTGCGCTGGGCGATGCGCTGGCTCTACGGAGCCCAACTGGCCGACCGCGTCTATGGTCCACGACTGACGTTGGAAGTCTGCCGCCGGGCCGAAGAAGAAGGCCTGCCGATCTTCCTCTTCGGCGGCAGCGAAGCGCTCCTCGACAAACTTCGTAGCCAACTGGCCGAACGTTTCCCCAAACTCGCCATCGCCGGCAGCCTGGCGTCCCGCTTTCGCAAACTGACGCCCGCAGAACGCGACGAAACGATCGAAACCATTCGCTCGTCCGGCGCCGCCATCACGCTCGTCGGCCTCGGTTGCCCGCGGCAGGAGGTGTTTGCTTACGAGTTTCGCGACGCCCTGAGCATGCCGGTGCTCGCCGTCGGCGCCGCGTTCAACTTCATCGCCGGCGACCTGGCTCAGGCCCCCAAGTACCTGCAAGACCGCGGCCTCGAATGGCTCTATCGCCTCGGCAAAGAACCCCGTCGGCTGTGGCGCCGCTACCTGCTGCTCAACCCGCTCTACGTCTCGCTGCTGCTACTGCAGATGACCGGCCTAAAATCCTTCGACCCCACCGACGCCGACCCACCCCTCAACCAAATCCTCTACGGCTAGCCAAGGAGGACTTGATGCCCAGGCCTAACCAAGCCTCGGGCGGCCGGGCCTTGGCCTCTTCGCCTCTTCGCCTCTTCGCCTCTTCGCCTCTTCGCCCCTTCGCCTCTTCGCCCCTCCAGCCTCGCCCACTCACCGCCGCCCAAACTCCCCCTCCAGCAGCGGTAACTGCTCCAGCCGGGCACTGCTCCGATCACCCTCGCTCGAAAGCTGCTGCGCCCGGTTGTAGACCACAAATCCGACGCCGCCGAGCACAAAGAACAGCGCCAGCCACAAGATGCCGTCGCGCGTCACGGCCAGCAGCGTCTTCACGCCCGGAAAGGCGTTCATCACCGAGAAGCACAGGGCCATCAGCGACACGCACAGCGCCGCCACCGAAATCAGAAAATGAAGCTGCGGACTCATCACCGCACCTCGACGAAAACGGCCTGACAAGAGAAACAACCAGAGCAACACGCCCTTGCCCCTTTATCAAGACCAACCCGAGTTTCGACAAGCCTCGTCAAAACCGTCGCCGCACGTTTTTTGCGAAGAACCGACCCCCAAAATTCTTCCTGTAACGACCAGCCAAAGTTTGCCGCCCCGGCGCTTAAGCGGCGAAGCTCAAGACGTGCACAGGTGCATCGCCGGCCGCGCTCCGCCATGGGCCTCAGCGCCCTTGCCCATCAGGACAACCGAAGCCTGCATCCGCGCCACCAGCCACAACGCGCCCTCTGGCAACGTCCGCAGCTCGCAGCACCGTCCCGCCCCGAAAGTCCCAGACGCCCATCACCACTTACGTCATGAGCAGCAATCCGCACTAGCCGGCTGCCTGTTCAAAATTACCTGGGGTTTTTCATCACGACCCGGGGGTACAGGGGACCCGAACTCGGTGAAAAACCCCTCGAAATTTTGAACACCCACCCAGCCCCTCCACAATCCACTGCTCGCCGTAAGTACCTTTTCACGCATGGGGCCATGCATCCCCCGAAACCGCCGCTCCCCGAATTGCCAAAGAGCCCACATACCAACCCAACACCTTAGCATCAACGACAAAATTTGTCAACAGTTCACCAACAACTCAACCGCAAACATCAAGCGAGTAGAGCGCGCCCAGGGTGGCATGCCGTCGCGGTACTCCGCGTCGGCATGCAATCCGGCCAACCCAGAATCGAACGCGAACGGCTTCCCACGACGACAAGCCAACGCCTTGAAGCGACGGCGCCGGCCTATTGGCAATCTGAAGCGATATGCCGATAGAATGCCCTTTTGGCTCATTCCCCAAACCTCCTGGCCTTCACCACGGCGACGATTGCCGCCGTATCGGTCTGGTTTTCTTGCTTCGCGCCACCTATTCCAATGCAGCGATTCCGCCTTCGCTCACTCCTCGGCTTTTGCTTCTTGCTGGCCGTCAGCTGGGCAGTCGCCCTTGCGATCTCATCACCCGGCACACGATAGATGCCCCAATGTCCACGCTCCGCCGCATCCTGAAATACTCGCTGGCGGCGTTATTGACCACTGCGCGGCCAAGTAACTGTACGAACGCTGAATCTGTTTAGATCGTACTGGCTACATGAGACCAACAGGAAGTGCGGAGGCGCTTGAGGCTCGGCGTCGGGTTGCGGCCCGGATGTT
>JAEZAS010000055.1 GCA_023430365.1 Planctomycetota bacterium | reverse complement strand
CGGCGCCGGCTGTTTGTGGCCGAGACAGCCAGCCGGATCGAGTGTTTCCTCGTGCTCAATCCGTGTCTGAGTGGCGGGATGTGGGCGATCGAGATCTTTCGCAAGCGCGAGGACGCCGTGCGCGGCTGCATTCCCTTCGCGATGCTGCAGGTCATGCGTCAACTGAAAATGGAGAAGGCTCGCTATGTGTCGTTGTCGCTCGTTCCCTGGGTGCGGTACAACGCCACGGTGGCGGGCGATAGTTCTCTGTTTCGTCTCGTGAATCATTGTTTGTGGCATTACGGCAACGCCTTATATGACGTGCGCGGCATGTATCATTTTAAGAGCCGTTTCCGCCCCCATTGGCGAGAGATGTACGTCGCGAGCTTGCCCGCGATCGACTGGCTCTCGGTGGTTGGCATCGGTATGTCGTGGGGCTTGTTCCGGGTAAACCCCCTGCGAGTGGTCGCCAACTGGTGGCAGATGCGCCAGGACACCAATCGCAAGTCGTTGGCCGAACCACCATGGCGTCCAGAGCGCGTCATCCGAAACCTCCGAATCGGCGACCGGCTGGCCGATCCCATCGTGGAGCTCAACCGAACCACAGACGCCTTGAATTGCGACTCCCGGAAGGGGGCGCGATTGTGAGTGGATCGGCCCGGGAGAAGGAGAAGAAGAAAAAACGATCAAGGAGCGAAGGGCATCTCTTCTCCGGCATGTCGCTCGGCCCCTGGCTGCGATTGCTACGAAGCGGCCGATTTGCCGTCGCTCCGCGCCGCTGGCCGACGGCTGCCATGCTCACCGGGTTAGCGGCGCTGAATTCCACGCTGGGGCTTGCCCAGCGCGTCCAGCATGGAGCAGGGATCAACCGTACCCCGGTTCCAGATGATCCGGTGTTCATTCTGGGACACTGGCGCAGCGGGACGACTCTGCTGCACGAATTGCTGGCGCAGGACGGGCGCAATCGCTGCCCCACCACCTACGAATGCCTGGCGCCGCATCACTTCCTGCTCTCCGAGCCGATCGTACGTCGCTGGCTTCGCTTTCTCATGCCGCGTAAGCGGCCATGGGACAACATGAAGCTCGGTTTCGACCATCCGCAGGAGGATGAGACAGCCCTCTGCGGCCTGGGAGCCCATAGCCCGTTTTTCTCGGTAGCGTTTCCCAATCGTCCGCCGCCCGATCCGCAGTATGTCGACCTGCTGTCGCTCTCTCCCGCCGAGCTCGACCAGTGGGAAAAAGTTGCCCGGCAGTTCTACCGGAGCATTCTCTACCGACGACCCGGTCGGCTGGTGTTGAAGTCGCCGCAGCATACCTTTCGCGTGCAAACCCTGGCCCGCCTGTTTCCGCGCGCCAGGTTCATCCACATCGTCCGCGATCCCTACGTGCTCTACAGTTCGACCATGCACTTCTGGCTGACGACGTACCAGGAGTATGCCCTGCAGTCGCCGCCTTACCGCGACGTCGAGGAGATGGTCTTTCAAACGTTTTGCCGGCTGCACGACACCGTGGCGGGGGCCCGTCGCTCCTTGTCCGAGGATCGGTTCCTGGAACTGCGCTACGAAGACCTGGTTGCCGATCCCGCCGACCAGCTGGCCAGGATCTATCAGCAGCTCGATCTGGGCGATTTCGAACCGGCTCGCCCAGCCGTGGAGCAGTACGCCCAGCGAACGCGCCAGTACCAAACGAATCGATACGAACTGACATCCGAAACGGCCGACGAAATCACACGCCGCTGGCGGCCGTACATCGAGCAGTACGGCTACCCGATTCGCAATCGCGACGCCTCTCCGGTCAAAGAGTGAACACTTCCGGTTCACTCCTCGAACGAACGTCGGCGGAGGCTTAGGAATCCAACTGAAAGTCAGCAGTCCCCTCCACGGGAACATCGACTTTCAACTCCGTTCGAGCGTTGTACCGTTCCGGAATGTACTGACGAAGCTCCTCGCGAGCGCCGTCCATCCCGGTCTGCCCCGGAGGCAGCGGCATCAGCTTGCTGGCCGAAATCTCCACCCGGTACTTGCCCGGCGCAGTTTGCAACGAGTAGCTGCCATTCTTGATTTCCGATCCGCCCCCTTCGCCCGAGCCATCCGGCACGAAGGCGATGTAGCCCTCCGGCAGCGGCGCGCCGTCGATGCTGACGGATCCCTTCACGGTATGCGTCGGCTCCGAACAACCGCTGACCAGCACGACGCATAGCAGTACGACGAACACGGCATATTTCATAGAAAGCCTCTCGCACGAATCGAGGAACGATGAATGAGACCTGGGGAAACAAGGGAGGGCGGAGAAAACCGCTCACGGATCGTCTATTCGGAGATCGTTTCGCTACCCGCGCGTGTTCCCATGGCCGACCAGACATCGATGTTGATGGTCTTGGCTGCCGAGCGAACGGAACCGTCGCACATCAGGATGTTCACACCGCCTGGATGATGGCTGCGGGCGGAATTCACCGAGTTCTTGCTGCTTCCCACCGCAGTGCAGGGCAGGTAGGCGGGCAGACTCGTTCCGCAGCTGTACTGCGCATCGGCAGCCAAAGAGCCCGGCGCGCGAAGCGTGCTGAAGAGCGTTTCGCCCTGGTAGCTATTGAAGAAGCGTCCCCGGCGATCGTCGCCAACGGTCCACAACAGGGTCTCGCTGGCAAGCAGGGTGTTGCTCGTGCCATCGATAATTGCCGAAAGGTTCTGAGCCTTGGCGACCAGAATAGCCCCCGTGTTGAAGACGCCGCCAGCCTTGGGGAGCGTCGCAGTGTCCTCCCAATTCAGCGTGTTGCCATTGCAAGCCAGGTAGTTCCCATGAAAACCCTCCGAAGCAATTTTTCCGGCGTTGGGATCGGTGGGACACATATACATCTGGATCTTGTTGTCCGTGACGGCTTCCGGAGCCGTGTAGCTGGCCGTACTGGGATTGTCTTTGCACCACTTGTAGATCACGTCGTAGAGCGGCTGCTGCTCGGCGAACGGGAGAATGTGAATCGGCCAGGTGATGGCGCTCTTGGCTCCCGGCGCTGGCGGAACGGGTAAGGAACCGTTGTTGGCGTAGCCGCCATACTGGCCGTAGGGGAGCGTGTTCAACGTGTCGTGGTGGTTGTGCATCGCGATGCCGATTTGCTTGAGATTGTTCAGGCATTTCGACCGCCGTGCCGCTTCGCGGGCCGCCTGCACCGCAGGCAACAGCAGGGCCACGAGTACGCCGATGATGGCGATTACGACGAGCAATTCCACTAAAGTGAAACCCAAGTGCGCAGCAGCGCGCGCATTCCGCACGGAAGAAGCCATGTGCCGATCTCCGATGTCTGAGGAACGAGAGGATCAGACAAACGAGAGCCTGAGAAGGGCCGGTCGTGCGCTGCGACTCTGAAGGACAGCGCACGTAGCGAGAAGAGCAGGCCGGCGATCGGAACGCTCGACGGCGCCCGATCAAAACTATCCGCGGGCCGCCAGGAATGGGGAAGCGACGACCCTAGGCCTGTCAGTATAGGAATCCCATCTCGCAAAGCAAGAATAAAAATCAACGCAACACTCTTGTGATAGCACTATTAGGAATGGCTATATCTGTCACAGTTCCACTTTGCTTTGTTGTAGGACCTATTGGCGAAAACCAGCTTTTGGAACGTCGCCACCAGTTGCCCTCGACCCTTCCGCAATCATGTATTGAACGAAGAGTCGCGGCGAATGTTTGCCGACGGCCGTCTCACATGCACTACGCTAGCCCATGATGGAGGCAACGCAGCGGAGCAAAAGGCGATGGACCATCAGCATCGAGGGGCATATTGGGGGATCTGACTGATGGTCGCAGGATTCACATCTCAATCATCCTCATAGCGCTCGTTGTTCTGAAGAGCAATGGCTCGGCATCCTGCGTAGGATGCCCCAAGTGCCCGAGGAGTATCGGCAGTGGCCTTCCTGCGCGAATTGCTCGTTGCAGCAGGATCAATCGCCGGCCATGACCGTGCCATCGCAGGTGAATGAGCCGTCCTCCTGACGGGTGACAAGCACCGAGATCACGGAGCCGTTGGCGGCAATCCCATACACCCGGTACGACCGCGGTTCAATGCTGACGAGTTCGAGCCGCTTCACCTCGAGTGACCGCCACAGGGCGTGAGCTCTGACCGTCTCCGTGGCGATTTCCGCCGCGGCATGATGATTGGCGAGCGAACCCACGATCGTTCGATGGCCAAGTGCACAGGCCACCGAGCTGACCGTGACCGCGACCAGCATTGCAGACAGGCTGAAACGGAAGCGAAGAGCGGACATGGCTGGCAACTCCCAAGGTGGTATTCACCGCGGTTGTTCGCCAGCGTACGCGCATTTTGTTTAGTTGGAAGCGCTAATGATTTCCGGCCAGAATGTCGGTAAAATCTGTATTGTTTACTGAAAAGAGTTTGGCGCGGAAGGTGTTCGAAGATGTGCGGCGGCGATGCGCCCTTCACAGCGCTTCAGGTTTTAGTAGAGATCAAAGCCGAAGCGTTGATTCCACTCAGCCACAGCTTGGTCAACCCGATTGCGCAACGTCTTGGCCCGCTTGTAGTCCGGTTGGCGTGCTACTGCTAGATCCACTAACTCCTTGGCCTTTCGCGGGTCGCCCAGTTCGAGGAACACTTCGGCCAAAAGAGCAGGGGCTATTCCCTGTCGATTTAGAGTTGTTGCTGCAGCCAAAGGCACTACGGACTCGACCAGTTTTCCGAGTTGGAAATAGCATTCCCCCAAGTGCAGCAAGGAGCGATAGTGAGGGACAAAACGCACGCTCTCTTCAAAGAGCCTAATTGCTTCCTCAAAGTTGCTTTGAGTCATTGCCTCGTATGCCTGGTCGTAGAGTTCTTTGGCATGCGTGTCAGGTTGTTCCGACATTGATTTCATTCCGTATCTATTGACCACTGCGCGGCCAAGTAACTGTACGAACGCTGAATCTGTTTAGATCGTACTGGCTACATGAGACCAACAGGAAGTGCGGAGGCGCTTGAGGCTCGGCGTCGGGTTGCGGCCCGGATGTT
>JAEZAS010000052.1 GCA_023430365.1 Planctomycetota bacterium | reverse complement strand
CCCCCCGCCCGCGGCCCCCCCCCCCCCCCCGCTGCTGTGGGTCTTTTTCTTTCTTAGAACAAGCCGCCGCCGGAGAACGACGGGACCGAGATCTTCGGAGTCGAGATCTTAGGAGCCGAAAACTTCGGAGCAGAGATCTTCGGCGTCGAGACGCTGATCTTCGGAGCCTTGATCTTGGGGGCCGAAATCTTCGGCGTCATCTTCGACAGGTCCCGCTTGATCGCCGGCATCCCACCGCCAACGGTCCGACCGACCGCACCACCGACCGCAGCTCCCGCAGGGCCACCGAAGTAGCCCCCCACCGCGCTGCCAGCCAGCGAACCCGCCTCACGACCATCGCTCAGCGACTTGCGGACGCCAGGCATGCCGCCGCCAACCGTCCGGCCGATCGAAGCGCCCGTCTGGCCGCCGTAGTAGCCACCGACCATCGCTCCCACATTACGACCGTCACCGAGCTGCCGGCGGATCTCCGGAGCGCCACCGCCAATCGTGCGTCCGATCGCGGCGCCGTTGTCGCCGCCGTAGTACTGACCAACCAGGCCGCCGACGTTGCGACCATCGCTCAGGTAGCGACGAGTCGCAGGAGCCCCGCCGCCGAGCGTCCGCCCGAGCTGGGCGCCCTGCTCGCCGCCGTAGTAACGCCCCGCCAGCCCGCCGAGGTTGCGGCCGTCGCTCACATAACGCCGTGCCGACTGCGTGCCGCCGCCAAAGGCCCGGCCGATCTCGGCCCCGCTCTGGCCGCCATATCGCTGACCGATCATGGCGCCCACGTTGCGACCGTCGCCGTACTGCTGCCGCAAGGCTGGCATCCCGTTGCCCAGCGTCCGGCCGAAAGCGGCTCCTTGAGCGCCACCATACTGGCGTCCAATGCGAGCCCCCAGGTTGCCGCCGTTGCCCCACTGCTGTCGCATGGTTGGCATACCGCCGCCGAACGTCCGGCCCATGGCCGCCCCGCCGGGACCGCCAAAGCGTCCCCCGAAGGCCCCGCCCAACTGCGAACCGCTGAATTGCGGTCCCCGCATCCCAAAGGACGAGGGACGCATGCCGAACTGAGCCTGGGCGAGCGGCGTGACGAGAAACAGGCAGCCGAGGCTCAACAGAACGCAAAGCTTCTTGGACATTGTGCTTTCCTCTAGTAGCCGCGGGAAGGATCGGGGACTCGAGCATCGGCTCATGCTCAAGCCTTCGATCTTTCATGAGGAAAGCCGGGGGTGGACCGGACAACGGAGAAGAAGAATTCTTCCGCAGGCGCCGCCAGAGAAGCTGGCGCGCAATCGAACGGCGTTTGACCGCGGCTGCTCGCTCCAGCCGAATGAGAATTCGCGTCCTACTTCACCCGCACGATCAATTGCCGCACGGCCCCGATGTGATAGGCCAGGTGGGCCACGCTGCCGACCAGGCCGCAGGCGGCTTGCAGGTTGAGGTCGGTCTTCGTCGCAATCACCTCGCGCCACTTGTCGCACTGCCGCCGCAGGTCGGCCCGCAGGCTGTGCCAGGCGACTTCGTCGACCTGCCCCCGCTTCCAGCTCGCCTCCCAGTCCGCCGTCGCCCAGGGATTTTCCTCCCCTGCGGCCCAGCGGTTGATGAGCGTGATGCCATAGTTCACATGGTCGGCGTGAGCGGCAATCGAGGTCTTCCCGGGGGAAGGAACCGTCGAAGCCTGGATCGCCGACAACGCATCGAGCTCGGCGAGAAAGCCCCGTTCGTGCGGATTCAGAATATAGGCCTCATCCCCCGGCCCCAGCGTCAGCTCCTGCTGAAGCTGAACCAGCGCCTGTCGCAAGATGTCGTCGCTCATCGCCATGCTCTCCTAATGGATCGCCCCGCCGGTCGTTCGCTGGAGCCTTATGTGGAGGTATCCGTATCAGAATACCGGTCGGCGTCTCCCCTCAGCCAGCTGATCACCAGATGCCGCTCCATCGCCAGGCTCAGCACCCGCTTGACGCCATCGGCAGGGGCGTCGGTAAGAAGCCGTATTGCCCGGCAGGAGAACGGCAGGCCTGACCGATCGCCAAGCCGCGAGGTTGCTGGCTCCGGTTTGCAACTCCCAACTCCCCCTTCTAGGATGATCTCCGTGCGGACCGTCGCACGCCCCAACTTGCCCGCCTGCAACTGGAGAGCGTCATGAGTTGCCTTACGATTCGCTGCTCGCTGCTCCTGGCTTTGGTCCTGCTGGCTACCGGCTCGACGGAGGCCGCGGATCGTGTCACAAAACGCACGCATCGCCTTCGCGTGACGCTGCTGGAAGTTTCTCCCACGCGAACGTCGGGCGATCCCTGGGACACCGGCATCGGCGCTTTTGCCCGCCCCGACTTGCAAGTGACGATGATTCGCGACGACCGAACCGCAATCGAAAAGGCGGCGAAACTGTACGTCGAAGCCTGGAATGAGGTCGCCGCGGATCTGCGCGATAAGAAAGCAGGGGCCGGCACTCTCCCGGTCGCCACTCCAGAAGCGGGCCTGCAATGTGGGGCGGCTATCGCCGCGCTCCAGCACCCGAAACTCACCGAAGCACGAGCCAAATTTGCCGCCGACACCCCAGTGGCCAACGACACATTCCACGCCCGGTTCGAAGACTCTCAAGCGCTGGCCGTCGGCATCGGCGACAAGGTCGCCATCTACTTGAACGACATCGACATCGCTTCACACGACCGCATGGGCGAGTACACCTTGGAAATCACCAAGGAACTGTTGCGGGACAAAACCATCGAGCTGAAATTCGGCGCCGCCCGTTCCCTCGTGCTGCAGCTATCCCCCGCGAAGGAGGCTAGGTAGGTAAGGCGCCCCCGTGCCTGACAAAACCCGGCGAACAACTCCGCTCGACTTTGCCTTCCTCTCGCCGAAGAACCCCCAACCCGCTCATCGCCGGAGCGCCCACTTCACCTAAGCCTCAGCCGCCCCGCATTCACTGAGTCCACTTCAGCGGTTGGATGCGAATCTTGTCCACCAGCGGCAGCGGTTGGAAGCTCAGGATCATGGCCTCGAGTGACCGCACCTTGCGATTCTTTTGCCCAAGACTCTGCTGGCGCCTGCTACGCAGTATGCTCTTCTCCTTGAGCAGGCCGTCGAGTTCGAGCGAGCGTTTCGCCTTTCCGATAAAGCGGGTGATCGTCGTTTGCCGCGCTTCGAAGCTGGCCAGATCGACTTCCGCAGCCGTTCTCAGGTCGATCACTTTCTCGCGACGATCGCCGGATAGCCGCTCCCCTTCGAGCAGCTTCTGACAGGCTTCGATCCGGCTCTTCGTTCCCGCAAGATCCACTTCCAACTGCATTTGCTGCACGCGCAGATTCGGCAGAACTTCGCCCGGAAACTCGGCGATTTCGGCCGCTTCCTTTCGCAGTTGCTCAAGCTCCTCAGTGGCTCGTTCCAGTTCCTTCTGCTCGGCTGCGATGTCTTGCAGCAATCTCGTGCGTTGCCCAAACAGCTCCATCTGGTAAGCCCTGGTCAGCCCGTTGTCCAGAATCTTCAACAGCGTGGCAGCGCGGGAGCGGGCCCCTTCGGACGATTCGGCAAAGATCGTGAAGTCGCGGACCCAGCCGCCGCCATCCGCAGTCTGGCTCATCCCCACTTGGATTTCGACGGGCATGTGCTGCAGGAATTCGATCTCGTCAGCCGTGGGACGCTTGTCCGCCGGCATCGCACCCAGAATCCGTCTCAACGTCTCACCAATCGGATCGTCGACGACGCCAGGTCCCGAATGGTGATGCGGATACAGCAGGTAGGAATGACCGAAGTCTTGGAGGCGATTGAGTTCCTTCAACTCGCCCGGAAAAGCGTTTTGGGGCGGAAGCTCCAGGGCGAATGACGCCACGTACTTTTTTTCCAGCAAACTCGGCTCCGCGCGCCGCAGTGGCATTTCGGCGCTGCCGCTGTTTTCATCGAACTCGAGTTTGCGCTCCGGAGGATTTGCGATTTGCTCGGCGGTCAAGGTGAACGAGTCGTCCGCTTCCGTCTCGGCCGCCGCGCTTCGACGGCTGGTCGCCTCCTGAGCCGACGACTGGTGGGCCAAGACGGCCGTCGCAGAAACCAGCACGACCAACGCCATCAGGAGCCGACGGTAAACGAACCAGAAGTTGCGCATCGGACGTGCCCTCCGCGAGGAATGCGATCGTTGGGCGCGGGGCAGCGAACGGGACGACCGCCTCGCGCCCGCCCATCATAAGCCGACCGGGGGCCGCGCGGCAAAAAAGTGTGTAGGGCAGGCTCCCGCCTGCCGCCCCCTCGCAGGTCCCGCCCATCGGTGAGGCAGACCGGAGCCTGCCTCACTTGGACTCTGCCGCTGCCACCCATTCAACGAACACTTACGTCAACCGGCTCAATAGCCCTCGGCCAGCTCGGTGTTGATAAACCTGCGGGGTTTATCAACAGCCCCGCGGGGTACAGGGGCCCCCAACTTGTTGATTTACCCCCGAGGTTGATCAACACCCACCCAGCACCCGCACATTCTTCCGGTCGCCGTAAGTCCCATTCCAGACCCTTGCGACCCACGGTCCCACAGCAGCTTGTCAAAGAGCATTGCCAACCCACGAGCCTATCCCGCTTCGACCCGTTTGTCAATAGTTTATCACAACCTTCCCATAACCGTCCGCGCTGTGAGGGAGAGTGAGAGCGAGCGAGAGAGAGTGTGTGTCTGTGCGTGGAATAACCAACGGCGTAGCCCGGGGCGCACCGGCACCCAGCCGCGAAGCGGCGAAATTGATTAGCCGGGGGCGTCAGCCCCCGGATCCCAGGCCCGGCGAAACCCCAAGCCCCGCAGGGGCGACATCGGGCCTCCCTCCAATGCCGCCCCTGCGGGGCTTCGCGCGAAACCTGGGCCCGCATCCCGTGGGCTCACGCCCACGGCTAGTCAATCCCGCCGCTGCGCGGCTCCGGCGGTCCGCCGCCCATCAGACCGGGTCGCTAGGACAACGTGCTGGCTAGGACAACCGGGTGGCTAGGGCATAGCGCAGCGGCGCCCTAGCGAACCACGTTGGACTCGGCCTTCCTCTCCCGCCAAACAGCCTCAACTCGCCGATTCGCTGGGGCACCGGCATTCACCTATGCCCCAGCCACCCCCGCCGAGGCAAGCCAGGCGAGAAAATGCCGGCTGACAGTGCCATCCCTCGCCATTAAGATGCTCCTCGCACTTCTCCTTTGCCCATCAGGCCAACACCTCTGCCTGCCCAGCTGCGAGCCACTTCGATGCGCCGTCTCTCCGCTCCGCTGTTATTGCTTGCCGCCCTCACCTCGCTCGGCTGCGGCGAGGCCTGGCCGCCGCCCGGCGCGAAGCTGGCCGAGGAGCGAGGTAAGTTTCAGACGTCGCTCGTGCGAAAGGAGCGGGCTGGCTACCCGGTCGAGCAGCCGCCACCGGATGTCTTTCAGATCGTCCAGTATCCTTCCCCGGCTGGGCAACTCGCCGCATATCTCACGCCCGACCCAGCCGACGGCCAAAAGCACCCCGCCATCATCTGGATGGTCGGCGGTTTCGACAATTCGATCGGCGACATGTGGAGCCCGGCGACTCCCGACAACGACCAAACGGCCGCCGCCTACCGTGAGGCGGGTATCGTGATGATGGTTCCCTCGCTCCGCGGCGGCAACGAGAACCCCGGTCACCGCGAGGTGCTGTACGGCGAAGTCGACGACGTGCTGGCGGCGGCCGAATACCTGGCTGGCCAAAGCCATGTCGATCCCAGCCGAATCTATCTCGGCGGCCACAGCACTGGCGGCACGCTCGCACTGCTCGCCGCCGCCTCGAGCAATCGCTTCCGCGCCGTCTTCAGCTTCGGCCCGGCCGACGATGTGGCTGGCTATGGATCCGAAGAACGAGTCTGGGCCAACAGCACGAAGGAACGCCGCCTCCGCTCCCCCAAATACTGGCTCGAAAACATCGCCACACCGACGTTCGCCCTCGAAGGCACCGAGCAACCCTCCAACGCCGACGCCATCCGCACAATGGACCGCAAAACCGACAAACAGCACCTTCACTTCCTGACGGTCAGCGGCGCCGACCACTTCAGCATCCTCGCCCCGATCAACCGCCTGCTCGCCCAAAAGATCCTCAGCGACACGGGGCCAACGTGCTCCATCACGCTGACGGAAGCGGAAACAGCCGCCGCGATCGGCCGTTAGAAATCGTGTAGGGCAGGCTCCCGCCTGCCGCCAATTCGCAGGTGCTGCCTTCGCTAAGGCAGGCCGGAGCCTGCCCTACATAGACTTCGACCATCCGGTACTGCCTGAAGGCCACCCGCTCCGGCGGCACGTGCTGTATCGACTTAAAAAGATTTCGGTTCGACGATGAGACGCCACAACTCTCCCAGGGGTGCTTCGCCGCCAGCCGAGCGATGGTGGGTAATGATCCTGGCCGGCTTGGTCTCGCTCTACGGAGCGTATTATCTCCACGAGCGAATCACGCGGTTCGAACAGGGCGAGGAGGGCCTCGGGCTCACGCGACCGCTCTGGCTCATCTACAACGCACTGGGCAAGTGGGGCGTCGCCGGCCTGCTCCTTGCGGCGTGTCCGATCTTTATCAGTTACGGCTTGTACCTGCGAAATCGCGGCAAGCGCTAAGCGACCCACCTCAAGGTGCCACTGCTGACTTGTCCGGCAGTGCAAGCCCGCGAGTTTACTCGGCTATCTCGAGACGACTCAGCCTACCATGCAAGCCAAACGATGCGGCAACCTCCACCGGCAGGACAGCACTGCTGGTCGCGCCAGCAGTGGCACCCGGCGACTGCCGCGATCGGTCGTTAGGAAGTTGCTCTTAGCCTGGTACGACCACGGGCGGGTGGCTAGGCAACCGGGTGGCTAGGGCATGCAGAACTGCGAGCAAACTCCGCCTTTGTACTCATCCCAACTCGCCGATCGCATGGCCTGCCTATGGCGTGGGCCATGCCACCCGGCCCACGGCGAAGCCAGATCATACAGAACTGCGAGCGAACTCAAATTCAAGAGACGTGCTCAAGTCACCCATCGCCTGGCCTGCCTACGGTGCGGGCCAGGCCACTGCGAGCACTTCGCTCAGGTCCGGCCGTTACCAGTACTCAATTGCATTCGCGCATCCGGCCGTTCAGAATAGCACGCACACTGCAACACCGGACTCCGATGCAATTGGGTTCACCATCATGGCTAAAGAGGCCGCTGACCACGACATAATGCTCCAATTTAGCGAGTCCGAACTGGTCCTCGCACTCGTAGGAGCCGTCGGCGCTCAACTGAATCGTGTTTCACGCTTCCTCAAGAACAAACTATTGACCACTGCGCGGCCAAGTAACTGTACGAACGCTGAATCTGTTTAGATCGTACTGGCTACATGAGACCAACAGGAAGTGCGGAGGCGCTTGAGGCTCGGCGTCGGGTTGCGGCCCGGATGTT
>JAEZAS010000028.1 GCA_023430365.1 Planctomycetota bacterium | reverse complement strand
GCGGCGATGAAGTAGTCGTGGGCATAGGCTGCGATCACGAGCAGCAGAATGCCGAACAGGATCAGGGTGCGAACCGGGCTCTTGGGAGCGGGCTGGGCAGGAGTGGTTCCAGGAGCGGATTGCTGCGTCGTTCGGGTTTCGGCCATGGGTTCCTCGGAGAGAGAAGATCGGCTTTGCAGGTAGGGCCGCGATCCGAAACTCGGCGTGCAGCCTCGGCAGATGACAAAAGTTGTCGGACCAGGTCGCCGCAACGAGCGTCGGGGCGAACGTGTTGGAATGTAGACAGAGACGAGGGGCTTTTCCATCCCCGCCAAGAACAAACGACTGGTTTTCTGCCAAATCGTCGACTGCGAGCGCCTCGCTCGAGCGCTTCGGCAGCGCGAACCTATTGAGTGCGGTTGGCTCTACGATCGCGGCGGAATTACTTCACCGGTTCGATCGTGTGCAGATCGAAGTTGGCCGCGGTGGTTCCCTTGGAGGGCACTTCGAATTGGAGATGGCCGTCGCGATAGCGGCGAGGCACGCGTTCGCCGACCACGCGATCGCCATCGCCACCCTCGGAGGTTGCCGTGCTGATGAGGACCGAGTGTTTGCCCACCACCGCGCCGGGCTGACTGGGTTCGACGACCTGCAATGTGAAGCGTCCGTCTTGGTCGGTCCGGCCGTAGGAACCTGGGCCGGGCTCGCGATTGCTCGCCGAACCGATCGGCTGAAAGCTGACGAGGGCATCGGCGAGCGGCTCGTTGTCGAGCGTGACACGCCCCGAGACTGGAGCGATCTGGTAAGGACTACTGTCGCATCCCGCGGTAGCCAAAAGCGCAATGACACCGGCAATCAGAAGGCGAGGTTTCATTCCGGCTATTGTAGCGGTGGAAGAAGGGGTTGCTGATGGGGCAGCAGGGGAGGCACTCGATGGGGCCGTGCCATGGGTCGCGTCGTCGAGGCGAAGCGGCTGAATTCTGGCGAATTCAGCTACGGGGGAGAAGATCGGCAGGTGTCGCTGGCACGCTACGGAGCCTGGGCGGTTTCACCGCCGGCGATGGTGGCCAGCTCGCAGAAGAGGTTCATGTCGATCGTCCGCGGGACCATGCGGACGGAACCATCGACAAGCACGAATTGGCTGCCGCCGGGATGAAAGCTGCCCCAACCACGCTTGCAGGCGTTGATCATACCGCTGCCGCCGACGGCGATGCAGCGGTCGTAGTCGTTGAGCAGCGTGAAGCTGTAGGGGGTCGCGTCCGATTTGTTGTACTGGTTGTAGGCGTAGGCCCAGAAGGTGCGGCGACGCAAGTGCGACTTGGTCGCGTACTCGCCGATCAGCCAGGTGTTGGAACTGCCGTCGGTGACTGAGCTGAAGCGCTCGCAATCGAGCTCTCGGCCGTCGACGGTGTGGAACACGCCTTTCCAGTGACGCGGAAGGGACGTGTATTGCGGGTAGTTGTCCCACCAGCCGCTCGTGCCGTCGCTACGCCCGCTGCAGCCGCGATACGATCCCGGGTGGTATTCGAACGAGGCGCCCGGCCCACTTTCGGGTCGATCGAGCTTGCGCGGCTCGATGTCCGAAGGACAGAGGTAGGTCTTCACCATTTGTTCGCGGACGAACTTATTGGTGACGTTCTCGCCGGTCTTGTTATGGTTGTAGCGCTCGGCGAGGGCCTGTTGCTCGATGTAGGGGAGGAGCGAGATCGTCCAGGTGACGTAGTTCTCCGACATGCAGCACGAACCGAAGTTGATGTTGCCTGGCGGAAAGGCTTCATAGGTGTCGTGGTAGTTGTGCACGCCGATGCCCATCTGCTTGAGATGGTTGGCGCACTGCGTGCGGCGAGCGGCCTCGCGAGCGGCTTGCACGGCGGGCAACAGCAGCGCCACCAGCACCCCGATGATGGCGATGACCACGAGCAGCTCGACCAGCGTGAAGGCGCAATGGCGACGGAGTCGTCGGGCGTTCATTGGCCTTCCTCGCATAGGTTGGAGCGGGTGAAATTGGGCACAGCAGGAGATTTAACCCCGGAATCCGCATTTCCGACCGCGGGACGGAGCGGACTGGCAGAAACTGCAAGCCCCATCGGTATTTGTGGCGATGCCAATGCCTGGAGGATCTCCGCATCGGAGCGGATAAGGCTGACCAGCCAGGAGCAGCGAAATCCCCCGTGGGTATAGGTTTTAGCCTATCCAGCCGAGACGCTAGGAGCAAGGACGGCGTTCGCAGCGGGAGCGGTCAGCGGTGGTTGCGGGAGGACGTTTCCGCCATGCGTTATGATCCGGTAAACCGTAGGAGACGAGCATGCGTGTCGAAGCGATCCTGGAGACGTGCCTCTATGTCGACGACCTGGAGGCGGCGGAGCGGTTTTACTGCGATGTGCTGGGGCTGGGCTTCGCGAGCCGGCAGGCAGGGAGGCACGTGTTCCTGCGCTGCGGACCGCGGATGTTGCTGTTGTTCGATCCCCAGGAGAGCAGCAATACCGACGGCCACTTTCCGCCACACGGAGCGATCGGGCAGGGGCACGTCGCCTTTGCGGTCGCCGAAATGTCGCTGGGCCAGTGGACCACGCACCTTGAGCAGCGACAGGTCGCGATCGAACGAGTGATTGACTGGCCGGGCGGCGGCCGAAGCGTTTACTTTCGCGACCCGGCTGGAAACAGTCTCGAACTGGCGACGCCGCGCATCTGGGGCGTCTCCGAAGACACCTTGGCTGCGCCGCCGGAGCCGACGGCGGACGAAGGCTATTAGGAGCGAGTGAAAGCGACGATTCCGATCAAGGGTGGACGGGTTCGTACTCGACCCACTCGGTGACCACGTCGCGGCCGGTTGGTAGCTCGGCGGTCTGAATTTCCTTGCTGGGGGCGAATGTCACGCTCCCAGTATGTCGCCCGGAATCGTCCTGCCAGTGGAAGGTGACTTGGGTGGCGTCGGTGACTGGCGCTTCGTAGACGAGATGGGCTTCGGCTCGCAGGTTGTTCCGACGGCCGGTGTTGTGGAATCGCACATCCACCCTGGAGTCGTTGGTCTTCTCTAATGCCTTGCTTCCATAGCAAAAGCTCTGCGACCAGAAGTCGGCCGGTTGGTCTCCCTGTTTTTCGATCGACCAGTCTTTCACGATTGGCTGCCAGATGTCGGTGGCGCCTCGCCGGTAGTCGATGGCGTAACGGACGTCGGTGTTGGGTGGGTTGCCGGACGCGACGTGAGCGGCTGCGTGGATCGCGCGGATCGGTTGGTTTCGCGGCGCTTGGAGGCGAAGCGTGACTTCTGGCGATCCGAAAGCGCCGGCGACTCGGTGGGTTTCGACGTGAGCGAGCGTTGGGCCAGCGGAAGTGACCGCTTGCCCTGAAGCGGCAAATGTCAGACGCGTGCCGCCGTCGACGAGGCGCGGAATGGTCGACGAGTTGGCCTGGCAGACGGTGGTGATCGTCAGGCCGGAGTCCTTCAATTGGTCGGCTGTCCCGAGCACGCGGAGTTGGTACTGCCGACTCCCTTTTGCCACGTCGGTCAGATCGATTCGTCCGTTCACTCGCCTGGTTTCGGACCAGGTGGCGCCGCCATCCACGCTCACCGATACTCCGGGGATATTCTTTCCCTCAATGACCAGTCCGTTGCGGCAGCCGGGCTGGTAGATGTCCCACGGTCCATCGCCGGCAGGAGTGGCGGCGATGATGTAGGGGGAATTGAATTCAAATGTCAGGCTCGCTTGGTCCTCGCTGCAAAGCCCTTCCCGATAGGAGCCATCCGCGAAATTGGGGACGTACGTGAAAACGGCATTGGCGAAACGGGCCTGCCCCGGCGAGTGAGTGGCGCCGGTAAGACTGCGATACATCTTGTCCGGCTGATTGACCCAGGTGAGTGAACGCTCGGGGCCAGGAACACCGGCCGACTGGTAGTTGCGCCCCCAAAAGACGAACGTCTTGCCATCCTCGAGTCCGGGACGGAGATAGCGGCGCAGCCGCTCGCCGCGGCGCAGGTGCACCATGGGCGGCGGCCCGGAGTAGCCGGGGAGATACTCGGCGACCGCGAACTTGCGGTAGGCGGCCGCATCGCCGGGATGCAGGCCACTGATGAGCCAACCGTGTTGCCGCTCCGGCTTGTAGGAGCGGTTGGTCAGCGTTTGGAGTTGCTCGCCGATTTCTCGCACCGAACAAAGAGTTTGTCCCCGCTCGTCGTAGACGATGCAGGAAAGGTCGTGATCGAGGAGAGCCCACTTACCGTTTCCATAGCGCCCGCTAGTGAGAAAGACTTCGAGTGCGTTATGGCCATCGACTCCAACGCCCCGTGCCCGGCAGTGACCCAATAATTCTTGCAGTTCGACCGTCCATTGAGAGTGGGTCGTTCCACAAAGGCCGAACCCGTGGGCAAACAATCCTGTCCAGTATTCGCGGGTCCGCAAATCACCGCCGGTGGTGAAGCCTTTGTTCCAAAGATTCTGCGAGCCTTCCTCGCCATGCCAGTAATGGGTGTTGCGCCACAGCCAGGCGGCGATCGCGCGCTGTTCATCGGTTTCGGCACGCTGGCCGGTGACGCGCTCGTACAATTCCGCTTGTGTGGCGAAGAGGCGGTCGAACGTCGAACAAGCGAGTTCGCCGGGATACCATGGGTGGTCGGTGCGCAGCTGAGGATCGCCAACGCCGGCTTCGGCCGCCGCAGGGATCAGTAGCAAGACTGCGACCAGCAACTGGATCGACGAACGTTTCATCGAAGGTTCTCCCATGAGCGAATATCGCCGCCTGATTGTAGCGGCCGCCGCGGCGGTCTTCAGTAGTTTCGTTTTTTCCCTGTTCACGACGGGGGAGGCTCAAGGGCACGAGTTCTTCGTGCACGCCGAAGGCGACGACAGCTACGCGGGGAAGTCCTCTGAAATCGACGCCCAAGCGAAGCAGGGGCCTTTTCGTACGTTGGCGCGAGCGCGCGATGCTGTGCGGGAACTGCGCCGATCGCAGAAGTTGGACCAACCTGTTCGGATCACCGTGCTCAGCGATTTGGCCCTGACCGAGCCATTGACGTTCACGGCGGAGGATTCCGGGACGCCGGCAAGCCCGACGATATTTGAGGCGAAGGACGGCAAACCGGTGCGGATCAGCGGCGGCTACCGGGTGCCAGAATGGGAGGTCACGGACGGCGAGTGGCGAGCGAAATTGCCTGACCTGCCCGGCGAAGCGTGGAATCCGCGGCATGTGACGGTCAATGGCGAGTGGCGGGAGCGTCCCCGTGTGCCAGCGGAGGGGACCTACCCGATTGCTGGATTGGCTGGCGCCGATCCGCGCGCGAAATACAACACGCCCGCCAACCGTTTTGAGTATGCCGAGGGACAGATCGATCCGAAGTGGCACAACCTGGCGGACGTGGAAGCGGTGGTGCTGCACTTTTGGGTCGATACGCACCTGAAGATCAAGGAAGTCGACCCCGAGAAGCGCGTGGTCACGCTGGACCGCTTCAGCAAGCGGCGTTTTACGGACGATCATCAGCCGGCGCCGGCTCGTTACTACCTGGTGAACGTTCGCGAGGCGCTGGCGCCGGGCCAATTCTACTTCGATCGGGGTGAGAGGACGCTCATCTACCGCCCGCGGGATGGGGAGAGTCCGGAGAACACCGAGGTGGTGGTTCCGCGCCTCGGTTCGCTCGTCGAATTGCGAGGTGAGCCACGCGCAGGACGGCTGGTGGAGCACGTCCACTTCCAAGGCCTGCGACTGGAGCACACCGCTTGGGAACCGAAACCGGGAGACGCGGTTGATGGGCAGGCGGCCAGCCAGGTTCCAGGGGCGGTCGTCATGACCGGCGCGCGGCAATGCAGCGTCGAAGGGTGTCGCCTTCAGAACCTGGGAGGCTACGCGATCGAACTGCGGGAGGGTTGCCAGAAGATCCAGCTAACGGGCAACACGATCGAATCGATTGGCGCGGGCGGGATCAGGATCAGCGGCGGGACGGCGAATTCTCCGGAAAGCCTGCGGACATCCGGGAACGAGGTGCTTGATAATCGACTGCTGCGCCTCGGGAGGACCTGGCATAGCGGGGTGGGCATTTTGCTGCAGCATGCGGCGGAGAACCGGATCGCGCACAACGAGATTGCCGACCTGTACTACACCGGCATCTCGGTCGGCTGGGTGTGGGGTTATAGCCCGAGTGTCAGTCGCGGCAATCTCGTCGAGTTCAACCATATTCACGATGTGGGGCAGAAACTGCTGTCCGACATGGGGGGCGTCTACCTGCTCGGCACTTCGCCGGGCACGGTGGTGCGCAACAACCTGATTCACGACATTGCCGCGCACGGCTACGGCGGCTGGGGGCTGTATACGGACGAGGGGAGCACCGGCATCACGCTGGAAAACAACGTGGTCTACAACACGACCGACGCCGGGTTCCACCAGCATTACGGGCGCGAGAACGTCGTCAGGAACAACATCTTTGCCTTGGGGCGGGATGAGCAGGTGGCTCGCAGCCGGATGGAGCCGCACCTTTCGTTCACGTTCGAGCGGAATATCGTCTATTTCCGCGAAGGGGAGTTGCTCGCGAAGAACTGGTCAGACGACAAGTTTGCGATCGACTACAACGTGTACTGGAACGCGGCTGGCCGGCCCGTGAAATTTCCGGGTGGCAAAACGCTCGAGCAATGGCAGGAGCGTGGCTTCGACAAGCACTCGCTGGTGGCCGATCCCGGGTTCGTCGATCCCGACGAGGGACACTTTACGTTGCGCGAAGATAGCCCAGCTTTTAAACTCGGGTTCAAACCGATTGATCTGCGGAAGGTGGGACCGAGGAAGGAAACGACAGAGGCGGATCAGAACGTAGTCGACTAGTGCGGACGTTGGCTTCGGATGAGGGACGAAAGTTTGCGCCTCAAGAAACGGCAAGGCCCGCCACAAGTGGCGGGCCCTGACGTGCGTTAGCGAGCGGGGTACTTTCAAGGGAAGAGCGGTGAATCGCCCTCCCGTGCGCCCGGGCACCCGAATCTGAGGGCCTCTCCCTCCCCCAAATTCGAGCGCCGGGCAGCAACGGGCGATTTCGTGGCAAGACAACGGACGCTCGCGGGAGTCTCGGCTTCACAGCCTAACCGGCAAGCCGCGAGGCCAGCCTTACGACAACGATTCCTGGTAGCTCCTCTTAGTGTTCGATAACTGTGTCAAAACTGAGCGAATGTTCTTTGTTTTATTCGCTCTTGTTGCTTGATGTTTTTGATGGATTGCAGACGGTGTGCCAACCGATGGGTGAGTCCTAGTCGCGCTCGTAGGTGGTGTCGTTAAGCGAATGCCTTGCAATGGTTTAGGGCGATGGAAAATTTTGTTTGCGATTTACCGCAAGCCAAAATCGAGGCCAGAAAACCATGCCGCCGGGGCTCGTTTGCATAAGCTTTGGGCAGAGCCGCTGGTGCTTCTTTAGGCAGGTCAGCCTGTGATGCGGTCAGATGCCGCCAAGAGTGTCGAAGGCGGTCGTGCTGCGCGACGGTTCGGCGATTGTCGCGGGCATTTCGAGGAAGAAAATGCTGCCTTGGCCGGGCGTGCTTTCGACCCGGATATCGCCGCCGTGCTCGCGCAGGATCTTTTGACTCACCGGCAGACCCAGCCCGGTGCCGCGAGAGCCCTTGCGCGATTCGAAAACCGAGAAGATTTTTTTGACGTCGTCGGGCGAAATCCCCTCGCCGTTGTCGGCGACGACAATGGCGACGTTGGGGCCGCCAGTGTACTGAATGGAGACGTCGACTCTCGCGCCCGGCCGTTTCTCGCAAGCGTCGATCGCATTGGTCACCACGTTGAGCACGGCCCGATGCATCAGGTCGGCGTCGAACGCGAAGAGAGGCAGGTTCGGATGTCGCGTCCAGGTCAGTTCGACGCCGGCATCCCGGGCCCGAGTCTGCATAAGTTCGATGACGTCGGTACAACAGTCGTTCAGATCGCCGGGCGCCTGGTCTGGCTCCCGGTCCTTGCTGAACGTGAGCATGTCCATGACCAGGTTCGAGATCCGCTCCTGGTTCTTCTCGACAATGCGCCAGCCACGGCGGACGACGTCGTTGTCGTCGGCGTTGAGACCCTCTTGAATCAGATAGCTGCCGCCGCGGATGCCTTGCAGGATATTCTTGATGTGATGGGACAAGGTGGCGATCGTCTGCCCCATGGCGGCCAGGCGTTCGGCTTGCAGCAGGGCGGAGTAGTAGGACGTATCTTCCACCGCGAGCGCCGCCTGATGTCCGATGGCCACCATCAGCTTCAGGTGTTCTTCGGAGAACTTGTCGATGTTTCGCTGCTGGGCCACCCGGCCGGGTGGCGTGTAGGTGTCGATGTAGATGACCCCTACAATGCCGTAGCGGCCCTGCATGGGCACGGCGATCGCTTCCCGCACACCGAGGGTCACGATGCTGCCCGCTGGGTCCCAGCGTTCGTCATCGCGGGCGTCGCTCGTGAGCACCCCCTCTTTGTGCTCCATCACGTAGTCGAGAATCGTCCGGCTGAGCGTGAGTTTGACGTCGCCCTTGGTTCCTTTCCGGTTCCGGCTGACGGCCGGCGTTAGTTCCTGCGTCTCCTGGTCGACGAGCATGATCACGCCGCGGTCGGCTTCGACCCACTCGAAGATCAGCTCCATTATTCGGTGGAGCAGTTGGTCGATTTCGAGCGTATGGCTGACCGCCAGGGCGGTCCGATACATGATCTGCAGGTTGCTGCGAGCGCGGGCCAACCAGGGGCTATCGACCTGGCTGGGCATTCCGAGCAGCCGGCTGCCTTCGTCCTGGCTGACCGACTTGAGAATCCGCGAACCTTCGGTGGCCTGAAGGCCGACGATGTCGACCTCATGTGCCAGATTTTGCGAGGAGCGGTCGTCCCCGTCGGTGAAAATCATCAGCGTTCGGCCGAGTTGGAGCCGGTCGCCGCTTTGGAGCAGCCGGTGCTCGATTTTCTCCGAGTTGACGAAGGTGCCGTTGGAGCTGTGCAGATCGGTGATCTGGTAGCCTTGCTCTCCCTTGCGAAGTTCCGCATGCCGGCGGGAGACTTCGCTATCGTTGAGCTGGACGCGGTTTGAGGCTTCACGACCGATGGTCAAAGTTTCGCCGCGCAGCTCGAACCGCTTGCCGCGATCGCGACCTTGCATGACGAATAGCGTGGCCATTGCGGGCGTCCTAACGAGGCGCATTCAGCCCAAGGCAACTCGGGCGGGATGCCGTATTTTAGACGATCCGCAAGCTTGAGGAACTATGTGGTTTGCTCATCCGCGGCGGATAAGCAACCGTTGAACCTCGTGCGCTGACGCCTATGCCAGCCAGAGAAGCTGTAGCGGCGGCAAGCGGGAAGAAAATCAGGCGGCTTTCGCGGCCAGTTGCTCGATCGTTTGCACGAGTGGACCAAAGTGGTAAGGGCGGGAAAGCACTTGCTCGCGAGGCAGCGCGTCGTACCGACGAGCGCGACCGAGAATGACGAGCGAAGAATGGTGCTCAGCGGAGGCGGCGTCGAGCCGGGCCTGGACATCCTCCCGGTCGGCGGAGGCTGCATCTAAATCGAGCACAATAACCCGCGGTTGATGTTCTTCGGCCAGACGCAGACCAGCCTCGGCTTCTTCGGCCTCGAAGATTCGCAGTCCGCGGCGCTGGAGGGCCACGCGCAGCACTTCGCGCTCCTCGGCGGATGCATCGATGAGCAGCACGCTCGGTCCAGCGGGCGAGTTTTCAGCGGGGCAGGGGGATTCGGGGCGGGGCACCGGCGGACCTCCATGTACAACCGGGGTGCGGCTTTCAGGCGAGAGGGGCGGAGATTAGCGGTCTGCCGCGGATCTGTCAAAGCCGCTTTCCTGCTAGGGTTTCGCGGTCGGCGGAGCGTTTCCAGGCTGTGGAACGCCCCTTCGTCGGAAGAGCCAGACCCGTTCCCGCTCCTCAGAAACGAGCCGCGGGTCGTTGGAATCCAGGCGGACGATCAGGCTGGAGTTGGTTTCGATTCCGCCTGGGCTCAGTGGCTCAAAGTTCGCTTCCTGGGCCTGCCATTGGATGGCGAAGTCCTTGTCGCGGGCTGCGTGTGGCCCGTAAACGTAATACGTCGGAACCGCTGTCCCGTTCACTGTGATCGGCCCCTCGGGAGGAGCAATGACGGGCTGAACAAACGGAAAACCGCCCGCCTGCAACTGAAAAACGAGGGCCGGTTCCGCCTGCACAAAGATGACGCAGACCGGGTTCTGCCCAGATTTTGCCAGTTCCTCCCCAATTCGGCCGGCGATCTCCTGGGCTGCCCGCCGCATGCCGGTCCGGTCCAAATTGAGGCTGCCCCCGGCGCTGGCCAGCGGGGCCCGACTCGCATAGGCGAGCGGTAAAACGACCAATAAGCCGGCGGCAATGAACCGGCCCATCCGCCATGCTCCGCCCGATTCCTGACCTTCAAATGAACTCACCGAGGAGATCGCCCCAATCAAGGACGCCAGCCCGCTTCCGCCCGCCAGCCAAAGGCAGGCCAGCAGCGGCATCACCAGACGCGGATAGGGCCAGTAGTTGGGCGTCGCCAGGAGAAGACCAGCAAACCACGCCAGGACCAGACACGTTCCAACGGTCGCTTCGTCCACCCGCTCTTGAGCCCCTCGCCGCATCCGCTCCCAAAGCCACCGTCCCAATCCTGCGAACGAAAGTACCAGCAGGACCAGGAAGGTCGATTCCACAACCGCGGCAACCGTCAACCCGACCGCCCAGCCGAGCGCGTACATAAGCCGTGAAGACATCCAACCCCTGTGCTCTGCTTCCCCAAAGCCGACCGACAGCACCGAGGCGGCGACCAGCGCTAAGGCAACCGACAACCAACTCAGCACACCCTCCATCGCCGACTGGTTGGCCACCTGGCGCGATGCCGATGCCAGCCAGCCCGCTGGCCCGACGACATAGCCGGCGTGATTGGCCGCCACGGCTGAATAGCCGCCAACGCTCTCCAGCGAGAGCGGCACGGGACTCCAGGCGATGGCCGCCGTGGCGACGATCACGGTCACCGCAACAGCAACCCGCTGCCACTTCCGCCGTGCCTCAGTCCGCAAGAAGACTAGCGCTGCCGACCCCGCCATCGCAATCGCTAGTGGCAGCCAACCGTTGTACTTGGTCCACCACGCCGCAGCCGTGATCAGTCCGGCAATCACGGCCCATTTATCGATCGTATTGCCTCGCCACACGCCGCCTTTTCCAGGCTCAGCCGAAACGGAAGTCTGGCTGGGCGTCCTTCTATCAGCTCGCTTTCTTCCGGCCGTTTTCGGCGTAGGAACTACGGCCGACGAACTAGCCTCATCCTTCCCATCCACGACCGCCCAGGCGATCGTCCTGGCTGTGACCCCCACGGCTAGCAGCACAAAGAGCGTCAGCAGCACATCGGTAAGCGCCGCGCTCGAATAAGCAATGTGAAAGTCGCTCAAGGCGGCCAGCCCAAGCGAGGCGATGCCCGCCGCTGGCCCAAACCACCGCCGCCCGATCCGCCAGACCGCAACCAGTGTCGCGCAACCAGCCAACAAGCTCGGCAAAATCGCCGCCACATTCGGCGGCAGCCCCGCGATCATCCCCGCTTCGATCAGCGACGGCAGCAGCGGCGGCGCATACAAATGCTGCATCGGATAGGTGAACGGCGGCTCGCCAAAATATAGGTTCGACGCGTACACTCCTTCGTCGAAGTGCTCCACCGCCGACCATCCAGCCACCCACCATCGCAATCCGATACCGCAGCCAATCAAGCCAAGAGCCCACAGCCATTCCTGGCGAGTGGTTTCGGGGACCGCGGGTTGGTCAGTCGCACGATTCATGCAAAACCGGTGGCAGGAGCACGTTGCGAATTGTGCTAATATGACAGGCCATCGTTTGATCGCCAGTTCAGGGAGGACTTTTCGTGCAAAAGCTCGCCGTTCGCGATGCTCGTCTGGTCGATGCCATCGGTAAGCAGGTTCGCATCCAGGGCTGGGTCCGCACCCGCCGCGACTCCAAGGGAGGCTTCAGCTTCATCGAGGTGAACGACGGCACCTCCCTCGCCAGCTTGCAGATCATCGCCGACAAATCGCTTCCCAACTACGAGTCGGAGATCCAAAAACTGACCGCCGGGTGCAGCGTCACGATCGACGGCGAAATCAAAGCCTCGGCGGGCAAGGGACAGGCGACCGAACTTGCCGCCGCAACGGTCACCGTCCACGGCTGGGCCGATCCCGAAGCCTACCCGCTGCAGAAAAAGCAGCACTCCTTCGAAAAACTCCGCGAGTGGGCCCACCTCCGCCCTCGCACCAACACCTTCGGCGCCATTGCTCGAATCCGCAATTGCGTCAGCCGATCGATTCACAATTTCTTCCAGGAAGAAGATTTCCTCTACATCCACACGCCGATCATCACCGCCAGCGACTGCGAGGGCGCCGGCGCCATGTTCCGCGTCACGACGCTCGACCTCGAAAACCTGCCGAAGAAGGAGGGCAAGGTCGACAGCTCGCTCGACTTCTTCCACAAGCCCGCCTACCTGACCGTGAGCGGCCAACTCGAGGGGGAAATCTTTGCTTGCGCGCTCGGCAAGATCTACACCTTCGGTCCCACGTTCCGCGCCGAGAACAGCAACACCTCGCGGCACCTGGCCGAGTTCTGGATGGTGGAACCCGAGGTCGCTTTCAACGACCTGAACGACAACATGCTCCTCGCCGAGCGGTTCCTGAAGCGGATCTTCAAGGACGTTCTCGAGCAGTGCCCCGCCGACATGGCCCTCTTCAACGAGCACATCGACAAGACGGCGATCGCCACGCTCGAAAAGATCGTCGACGCCGACTTCCGCCGTCTCACCTACACCGAAGCGGTCGACATCCTGAAAGCCAGCGGCGAGAAGTTCGAGTTTCCCGTCGAGTGGGGCATCGACCTGCAATCCGAGCATGAGCGCTGGCTGACCGAGAAGAAATTCGATGGCCCGGTCATCCTCTACGACTACCCCCGCACCCTCAAACCGTTCTACATGCGGGTGAACGACGACGGCAAAACCGTCCGGGCGATGGACGTCCTCGTCCCCAAGGTCGGCGAAATCATCGGCGGCAGCCAGCGCGAGGAGCGCCTCGACGTTCTCGAGCATCGGATGGGCGAGCAAAACCTCTGCCTCGACGACTACTGGTGGTATCGCGAGCTGCGCCGCTTCGGCACCGTCCCGCACGCTGGCTTCGGCCTGGGGTTGGAACGCGTGATCCAGTTCATCACCGGCATGGGAAACATCCGCGACGTCATCCCGTTCCCCCGCACTCCCGGCAACGCCGAGTTCTAAAGCCCAAAGTAGCAGGCACACTCCGTGTGCCGTCGCACTACAAGGGCGTTAAGCGTTCGATCATCAGTAGGGCAGACATTCCTGTTTGCCCCAGACAACGCCCGACTATTACTAGAGCGCACAACCCCCTCGCAAAAACCTAAATCCTAACTCCGCTAGGAGTTGCAAAAAACACACCCCAAATTCCACAATACCGCCAACGGGTGGGTAGCTCCGCGAGCCGACTGAATCGCCTCGACGCGGCTTGGCGATCCACAACCCTGGTTTACTAGAGCGCACAAGGGACTCGAAATCTCCGAAATCATTGGCGCACAAGACGTTGCCAAGATTCGACCCAAAATTTAACAATACCCCTAGCGGGTGGGTGGTGTCAGCAGGCACGAATCGTCCAGTCACAACACCTACAACCGAGTTTTCAAAGACCAAGCGCTGCATCGGCCCGTCGGCAGCCCTAAGATCAGGGGACCCGGTCTGTCCTCCAGCGCGCAGCATCAACCGCCGCACGTAGCCTCAGCGGCGACGAACGGTGACGCGTTTATTGTATAGATGTTTTGTAACTTGTCAATTGTTTTGCACGGCCCAGCCTAGGAGTTTCCCATGTCCCGCATCGCCACGCTCGTTTCCCTGTTCGCACTGGCCCTGTCGATCCCCCTCGCCGCCGAGGAGCCCATGCACACGAAAGATTCCCTTGCCACGGTCAAAGAGAACGTCCAGTCGGGCAAGGCCGTGCTGGTCGATGTCCGCGAACAACGGGAATGGGACGCCGGACACGTGAAGGGGGCGATCCACCTCCCGAAGAGCAAGCTGGAAACCGCCGAGCTCGCCCAACTGGTGAAGAAGCTCGACAAGAACAAGATCATCTACACCCACTGCGGCGGCGGCCGACGAGCCCTGGCCTGCGGCGAGCTCCTCAAGAAGGAAGGCTTCGACGTCCGCCCGCTGAAGCCCGGCTACCAACCGCTCATCGATGCGGGCTTCGAGAACGAATCGAAATAGCCGCGCCCGCTCGCCATTCGTAGCCGGGGCGCAACACGCCCCGGAGAAGAGCGAGTGGTCTCGGCTATGCCTTTACACGCCTACCGCAGCGCGCGGGTGGCTGGGGCATAGCGCAGCGGTGCCCCAGCGAATCGCAGCAGGGTGCCGCCATTCCGTACGCAACGAATCGACAGTTAAACTCGCCCACCGCG
>JAEZAS010000139.1 GCA_023430365.1 Planctomycetota bacterium | reverse complement strand
CGCCGGAAGCCCCGCGCGAGGACATGGGCTTCGACTTCGATTCGGCGGGTAGTCAGGCCGGTTTGCGTGGTGACGACCCTCGGTGGTTTTTTCCGGCGGATGTGATCCGCCGGCTGATGAGGACTTTGGTGAGAAATAGGTCCCGGGCTGCCCTTCCTGGCGAAGTTGGCTAGGGTCGCTATACTTCGGCCTTGCCCTGGTTGATCCGCTGGCTGATTTCTGTTCGCAAGGTTCGCATGAGCACCGACGTTGGCAATCTGTACGACTATCCCCGCTACTACGACCTGGTGTTCGGCTCGGACTGGAAGGCGGAATACGACTTCCTGCTGGAGGTGTTCGAACGATTCGGCGGCAAGAAGGGCGTCAAGCGGGTTTTTGAGCCAGCCTGCGGAACGGGACGGCTATTGTTTCGGCTCGGCCGGGCTGGGTATGAGGTGTCGGGCCTCGACCTGAACCCGCGGGCGGTCGAGTTCTGCAACCAGCGGCTGGAGCGGTACGAACTGCCGCCGACCGTATTTGTCGGCGACATGGCCGACTTCAAGCTGAAGAAGCAGGTCGACGCCGGCTTCAACATGATCAACAGCTTCCGCCACCTGCTCAGCCAGAAGCAGGCGGTGGCTCACCTGCAGTGCATGGCGAGCGCCGTTCGCAAAGGGGGCATTTACGTTCTCGGCTTGCACCTGACGCCGACCCGCGGCGAACCGATGACCGAAGAAGGTTGGTCCGCCCGGCGAGGCAACCTGGTCATCAACACGCACCTGCAGACGTTCGAGACCGATCTGAAGGACCGCACCGAGCGCTGCCGGATGGAGATGAAGGTCTACACGCCGACCGAGCAGCGGACGATCGTCGACGAGCTTGTGTTCCGCACCTACACGAAGGACCAGTTCTTCAAACTGCTGGACGAAGCGGGGGGCTTTGAGATCGAGGAAGTCTTTGACTTCCAGTACAAGCTCGACGCCCCGGTGAAGATCGCCGCCGACACGCAGGACGTGGTGCTCATCCTGCGGCGGAAATAGACGCGGCGTTTTGCTGTTGCGCTGGACGATGCGCGTCCGGCGACGCTAAGCCTTGCGGGCGGCTGGGCCCCCGAGACGGCTCATGGCCAGGGCGGTGACGACGGCGGCAATTCCGACGCCGCACACGACCGCCCAGGTGGTCATCGACCGCTTCTGAGCCTGCGACATCTCCTGGGCCATGATCCAGGGGGGCAGTTCGGACGAGTCCAGCGGATGCGCGGTCAGGTCGTGCCACGCTTGCATCGACTCGTTGATGTTCAAGCCGTCAATGACTTCGTTGGTGTATTGATCCACCTCGGACGTCCGATCGACCGTGAAGTCGGCCAGCGAGCGGTAGGCGACAAAGTGTCTAGTTGCCATGACACCGCCGACCAAGGCCGCGACCAGCCCCAGCGAGAAGAGCATGCCATGCACCGGCGACCACTTGGGCTTGGCTGGCGGAGCGGGACGAGTGTCCTGTACGGCTTCCAGCTCACGCAGGCCGCGGAGCGTCGGCACACTGAGCCGCTCGCCGCACTGGCAGGTGATCGTCTCTCCCGCCTGCCGGGAATCGACTTGCGTCTTCGTGCCGCACTTCGGACAGGGAAGTTGATACTGCTGAGCCATGCGGTCGTTTCAAAATAGAGAAGGCAGGAAGTTTTCGGGCGTCTCCGTTGGCGACTAGGCGGGGGCCGCCGAGCCGCGGTTGGCCCACCAGGGCAAGCTGATGCCGCCGTCGATGAGCAGCGCCGCCCCCGTCATATATTCATTGCGCGGATCGCAGAGGAACAGGATCGCTTCGCCCATCTCTTCGGGCGTTCCGAGCCGGCCGAGTGGGATTTTGGCCCCTGCCGTCTGCAAAGTGTCCTCACTGGCAAATTTCCGTTCGCCGGGAGTATCGGTCCAGCCGGGCTGGATCACGTTAATCCGAATGCGGTATTCGGCAACTTCGATGGCGGCCGTCTTCGCGGCATGCTCGATTGCCGCCTTGGACATGTTGTAGGCCATAGCGCGCGGGGCCGGGATGAAGGCGTGGGGCGAGCTGACCAACACGATGCTTCCCCCCTCCCCTTGCTTGATCATCTGCTGCGTGGCGGCCCGCATCAGGTAAAAGGCGCCCCACATCGTCACGTCGACGGTCCGCTTGAAGCCTTCCATGTCGGCTTCGAAAAACCGCTCGCGGTCGCTGTAGGCCGCGTTGCTCACAGCGATGTCCAGTCGGCCGAAATTTTTTACGGCCTCGGCGACGAGATTATCGACTGACGCCTGATCGGCGACATCCCCCTGCACGGCGAGCGCCCGACCGCCGGTCTTTTCGATCTGCGCAACGACGTCCTCTGCCTGCTCGCGATGGGAACGATAGTTCACAACCACGGCCGCGCCTGCCCGACCGAGCGAAATTGCGGCTGCCCGGCCGATTCCGAGGCTCGCTCCGGTTACAACGGCAACCCGGCCTTTCAAGTTTGCATCCGACATAGATTTAAGGCACGTTTACAGACACATGAGAACGAACAATCACCGGGCGAAGATCGCCACCAACCGCGGCGGGGCCGGCGTCATGCTAACGGTCCAGAAAGCCGCGAACAAGCACGCAGAGGGCTGCGTAACTCGGTTCGAAGACTCGTCGCCAAGGCGTCTTCCCGGCCCGGGACGGCCGCTCGGCCTTGGCAGGTTTCGCTGCGAGTTTTGGGAAGTCCCCGCGCTCGCCCGGCTGATTGGGCGAGACATTTTTTCCATCGATTCGTCTTTCGCGTTGCTCCCGAGTAGCATGCCAAAGGCGAATTGATCGTCGTGTTGCGATTCGCCGTAACCAAACGTTCCTCTCGTGTCACAACGGTAGGAACGGTGGCGGATCGGAAGACCTTGGTTGGGCGTGCTGGCTGCTTGCAGAGCGACTTCAACTCGCCTGGTCAAGTGCGATGGCCGCAAGGGCATCGATTTCAACCTTTTTGCCACTGGACCCGGGTTTTAGGGTAGTTACAATTGAGCCAGCCGCATCAAAGCTGCGATCGAAAACCATCCCACCTGAATACTTCGGTATCGTCGCTGGGGCTTTGCGGTTGGCGTTGGGAAACGGGGGACGTGACACGAGCCGGGGGTGAGGATGGGCAGCAGTGCCCGACTTACTTTGCTCGGTGTCAGACTGGTTCGACACGGCGGTCCGAATCAGGTGTTTCTGTTTGCATTGACGCTCTGTCAACTTGCCGTTCGGTTCACTCGCAAAGGCTCATGCCTCGGCCTTGCGTTTCGACCTCCGGTGTGTTGGTCTCGCTGAGCTTGTGCTCAGCAGGCAAGGTGTTTGGGTTGCGTAAAATGAGCGCGGGTCGGAAACATCCCCGTGAGCGCAATCTCTTACCATTTGCCGACTTCGACCCGACAGCGCACAGTTTGGTGTTACATTTGTCTGGCTTCGAGAGCAATGGGCCTTGTCAACTGGACGACGCCCTGATCCACGAAGCCGCCCCCGCAGGTTCCTTCCCGCAATTCATGTCTGGCTCTTCAGGCTCCGCCGTCTCCCTGTCCCCGAATTGTGCGTGGGATGGCGCTCGCCGAAGCTGGTCCAGCGGCCGTTCTATTTCGCTCACCTCAGTTTGAACCGGTGTAGGAGTACTCCCCTTGTTCGATGCAATCCTGGAAGAATTTGACGACGACGCCGTACGCACGCCGGACGACGAAGAGGGCTTTGCCGCGCACGCCGTCGCCGAAATCGAGCTCGAGGATGGGAGTGATGAACTCGACGTTGTCGACAACGGCAACGACGTCGATGTGCCAGCCAAGCTCGACGAAGAAGAGCTGCTGAGCCTCGGCGAAGACACCGAATCGTGGTCGGACGACCCGGTTCGCATGTACCTCACCCAGATGGGCGAAATTCCGCTGCTCACCCGGCAGCAGGAAATTCACCTCGCCAAGAAGATCGAAGTGACCCGCCGTCGCTTCCGCACCAAGCTGCTCGAATGCGACTATGTCATTCAGCAGGCCTACAAGGTGCTCAAGCGCGTGCACGAAGGCGAACTGCCCTTCGACCGCACCGTCCAGGTGTCGGTGACCGATCGCCTCGAAAAGGACCAGATCCTCGGCCGCCTGCCGCACAACCTGAAGACGCTGGACGTGCTGCTGAAGCGGAACCGCAAGGACTACATCGTCGCCCTGGGCAAGTCGCAGGCGAAGAACCGCCGCAAGGCCGCCTGGGTTCGCCTCTCGCGTCGTCGCCGCCGCGCGGTTCGCCTGGTCGAAGAGCTCGGTCTGCGGACCCAGCGCATCGAGCAGATGATTCGCACGCTGGAAGACTTCAGCCGCCGCGTCGAAGAGCTGAAGGCCAAGATCGCCGCCCACAAAGAAGCCAAGGGCGCTCCCGCCGAACGCAAGCCGTGGGTCTCGGAACTCCGCAGCATCCTGCTCGCCTGCCAGGAAACCCCGACCAGCCTGTACAAGCGCGTCATGCTGCTGAAGCAGGTCTACACCGAATACCAACGGGCCAAGCGTGAGCTGTCGGAAGGCAACCTGCGTCTGGTGGTCTCGATCGCCAAGAAGTATCGCAATCGCGGTTTGAGCTTCCTCGACCTTATCCAGGAAGGCAACGCCGGCCTGATGCGGGCTGTCGACAAGTTCGAGTACCGCCGTGGCTTCAAGTTCTGCACCTATGCCACCTGGTGGATTCGCCAGGCGATCACCCGCGCCGTCGCCGACCAGAGCCGCACCATCCGCATTCCGGTGCACATGGTCGAGACGATGAGCCGCGTGCGCAATGTTTCGCGCCAGCTCCTCCAAGAGCTCGGCCGCGAACCCACGATCGAAGAGACCGCTCGCCGGGCTCGCACCACGGTCGATGAAGCCCGCCGCGTTCTGGCGATGAGCCGCTATCCGATCAGCCTCGATCGGCCGGTCGGCAACAGCGAAGACTCGCACTTCGGCGACCTGCTGCCCGACGGCACCGCCGAGAGCCCCGCCACCGGCGCCGGCCAGGAGATGCTGCGGAACCGCATCAACAAGGTGCTGAAGACGCTGAGCTACCGCGAGCGCGAGATCATCAAGCTCCGCTACGGCCTCGGCGACGGCTACAGCTACACGCTCGAAGAAGTCGGCCACATCTTCAAGGTCACCCGCGAACGTATTCGCCAAATCGAGGCCAAGGCCGTCCGCAAGCTGCAGCAGCCCAGCCGCAGCCAGGAACTGGTCGGCTTCCTCGACTAGCAGTCCTGATACAAAGCTTCTGGCTTTGAGTCCCGCGACGACAGAATTCAGCAGCCCGGCTGTCAAATAACAGCCGGGCTGCTTTTTTGTTATCGCCGCGATTCCCGACCAGCCCCATCCTTCGCCGGCGGCGGACTCTCCGAGTCGGTTTCGTCTTCGTCAGCTTCCAAGTTGCGATAGAAGACCGTCTGATGAGGGAACGGGATCTCGATCCCCTCCTGATCGAACCGCTTCTTTATCCTCCGCAGCATCTCGCGCTTCACTGACCACTGCTGAAGCGGCCGGGTCTTGAGCAGGAACTTCACGACGACGGCTGATTCGCCGAAGGCGTCGACTCCCTGCATCTCCGGATCGGCGATGATCCTGGGACCGAAGTCCGGATCCTTCCGAAGCTCGAGCGCCAGCTCCCGCAGGAGCGCGATGATCTGGTCGACATCTTCCTGGTAGCCCACACCAATCGCAAACACGGCGCGCGACCAGCCGTGTGTCATGTTGCTGACGGTGGTTACCTGGTTGTGCGGGATGAAGTGGACGATGCCTTCCTCGTCGCGCAGCACCGTGAGACGCAAAGAAATGTCTTCGACCACGCCCGACTTGTCGCCGATGCGAATCACGTTGCCGACGCTGTACTGATTCTCGGCCAGGATCATGAAGCCGGAGAAGTAGTCGCGGATCAGGTTCTGCGAACCAAAGGCGATCGCGGCGCCGATCACTGCGGCTCCGCCTAGCAGAACCGTCACATCGATGCCGGTCTGTTGCAGCAGAGCGAGGATGCCTAGGACAAGCACCGCCAGGCTTCCCGCGCTTTGGAACACGCGTCCCAAAGTGTCCGCTCGGGCTTGCCGCTCGAAATCGGATCCTCGGCTGCTCTTCCAGAGCAATCCGCCCGCAATGCGTTTGGAGAAAATTCGCACCGCCCACCAGGCTGCCGTCATCGCGATCAGGATGGCAATCCACTTCGGCCCGACCTCGGCAAACCAGGTGTAGATGCGGCGGGGCGCGAGCGGACTCTCCGCAAACCACAGCTGTCGCTGCGCACTGTCCAGTTCGCTCTGCACCTGCTGGATCCGATCCGTGAGTGAAGCTTTCCGCTGGCGCAGGCGTTCGAGCAGTTGCTCCGACTCGGCTACCTGATTGCCCTGCTGTTGCAGTTCCTCTTGCAGCCTTGCGACTCGGTTTGCCAGGCCGGCGGTTTCCTCGGAGTCTGGGTCCGTCTGGCGCGCTTCGGCCAATTGCTTTTGACTTGCCTCGAACTCGCTGCGTGCGGCCTCAAGCAATTGCTTCGCGTTGACCAGGTCCCGTTCGAACACTTCGATGCTGCGGTCAAGCAGTTCGGCCCCGCCTTCTTCGGCTCGCAGTTGCTGCTGCTTCGTCTGAAGTTGACGACGGGCTGCAACGATGTCCTGATCGGCGGGACGGGTCGCGCGCTTGGCGGCGGGCTCGCTGGTCGCATTTGCCTTCGCATCTTCGGCAGGGATAGTCGGAAGCAGCGGAACAAGCGGCGAGGCTGGTGGGTTCTTGGACTTCTCGGCTTCGGCCGCTGCTTGCTCTGTTTTCGCCGGGAGCCCCGAGGCGGGCGTGGTATTGGAAGCTTCCATCCGAACTTCAGCACCGGCGGCTGCCGCTTGTGGCGGCGGATCCTCTTCCAGCTTGAGCGCTCGCTCCAGAGCCTCTTCCTCAAGGGCGATCTTCTCCTTGAGCGTTTCGATTTGCGCTTGTACCGCTTTTCGGCGAGCGATCACCCGGTCGAATTGATCGCGCGCCTCGGCTCGGACCCGGACGAGTTCGTCGGGCGGAGCCACTTCATCGACCGAAGCTGCCTCACCTTTGGCTGATTTCCGCTTGGAATCAGCGACCGCCTTATCGGCGCGCTCAAACGCCAGATTTGCACGTTCGAATTCCCGCTCTAGTTCCTCACGTTCCTCTTCAAGTTCCTGGAGCCGGGCTTGATCCGCTTCGAGCAGCTTGCGGATTCCGTTGATCCGCTCCGCCAGACTTCCCTCGTCGTCC
Source organism: Planctomycetota bacterium (assembly GCA_023430365.1). Classification (GTDB taxonomy): domain Bacteria; phylum Planctomycetota; class Planctomycetia; order Pirellulales; family Pirellulaceae; genus JAEZAS01. Next base: position 7,039 of record JAEZAS010000139.1, on the reverse strand, counting down.
GCTGCCGCCGCGGTGGCTTCGGCGGAAGGCGACGTCCTGCCGCTAGTCTCCTGCGAGAAACCCTCCGGGCTGCCCAAAAACATCAGGACAACGAGCAGACCGGCAGGACCAACAGAACTCGACCAGCTTGTCGCACGAGACTTCCTACAGACCAGTCTCATGGCTTTCTCCGGATGAAAAACTCAGGTTGCAAAACTTTGAGAGGCGACCAACCCTATGCAAACCAGGTGCCCGGAAATCGTGCAGCCTGGGCCGAGAACAGCGTTTGGGCCAGTCGCATCGGAAAGGCGTGTTTCCAGGCCGTCGAGACCGCAGTAGGGAGGCGACAGCGGCATTCAACAAGCCTGCGGCGGCGGTTATCATGAACCAACCGCCCGCCGACCTCTCTCCGGCTGCCGCGCGTCGGACATTCAGCCCCCTGCCCGAGCCCCCGTTTTGTCGGCGGAGCAGACCCGATGGACATTGCCTCGCTCGTCAACTTGCTCGATCGCCCGGACGACGCCGCTCGCCTGCTCGGCGACTGGGGCTTGCGCGATGTTGCCGCCGGCCGGGACAGACTGGCTGGCTTGCTCGATCAAGGTTTGACGCTCGACCTGCTCGCGACAATTTGCGGCCAGCTCGGAGCTGATCTGTCGACGACCGACAGCCCAGACGAAGTGCTGGAAGCGTTCGCGAATTTCATCGCCGCCTCGCGCAGCCCGCTCGCACTGGCCGCCCTGTTTGAGCGTGATCGCCAGGCGCTGCCGATGCTGCTGCGGGTCCTTGGTCTTGGTCCCGATTGGCGTCAGATGCTGGTCGCCGATCCCGAGGCGTTTGACCTGCTTCGCATGACCGACGGCCAGCCGGTAGCCGCTCAGTGGCTGCGCTCGGAGGTCTGCGGCGAACTCGTTCACTTCACCGACGAGCGGCACATCCTGGCCAACCTCCGCCGCATCAAGCAGCGTGAACTACTGCGGATCGTCTACGGCGATCTCTTCAAGCGTCAGCGGTTCGAACTGGTAACCGAGCAGCTTTCGATCCTCGCCGATGCGCTGCTGGAGGCAACCGTACAAGCCGCCCGCCGCAAGTTGAACGAGCGAACCGACGCCAAACGCACCCCCGCTGCCAACGGGCGGTTTTCGATCATCGCGCTCGGCCGGCTGGGCGGTTTCGAGATGGACTATCAGAACCGCCTCCAACTGCTTCTGGTCCACGAACCGCTCCCCGACGACGATCATGCTCGTCGGGCTGCCCGAGAATACTTCGACCGCCTCGGCAAGCTGGTCGCTCGCTACTTGTCCGAACCGCTCGACGGCCAGATGGTCTATAGCGTTGAAACGCCGATCGTTCTGGAGCATCAATCGGGTGTGGCCGCCGGGGCGGACGACGTTCTAAGCTATCTCGATGGCCTTGGCCGCACCTGGCACCGCGAAGCGATGACCAAAGCTCGCATGGTGGCCGGCGACGTCGACCTGGCGGGGCACGTGCTTCGTCAACTGCAGCCCTGGATCTATCGTCGCTATTTGAACGTGGCCGACGAGAGCGGAACGCGGGCCCTAAAACGCCGTTTGCGTCGACAGATGGCGGCCGTGTCGGAGATCGGCAGTCGGGAAGGCGAGATCGCCGCGGCCACACGGCAAATCGAAGGAGTCGTGCAGTTCCTGCAACTCATTAGCGGTGGCGACCAGCCGATCGTGCGGGCTCCCAACACGCTTTCAGCCATCGCTGGGCTGGAGCAAGCCGGCGTGCTGGCCGTTCAGGAGCGAGTAGCCCTCGAAGACGACTATCGCATGCTTCGCGAAACCGAGCATCGACTGCAACTTTCGGCCGCCACGCCGGCGACCGAAGAACTGCTCGCCGAGCCGAAGGCCAAAGCGGCACTCAGCCGTGCCCATGAGACGACAGCCCAATTGCTCGACTCGGCGTTTCAGAACGATTTGCCGCCCCCGCCGGAGGTCGATCTCCTGCTCGATCCGCAGCCGACGGATGCCGAGGTGCGGATGGTCCTGGGGCAATACGGCTTCAAGGACGCTGCGTCGGCCTACCACTATTTGCAAGGCCTCGCGAACGAGCACGTGCCGTTTCTGTCGGCCCGACGGTGTCGCTATTTCCTCTCGAAAATCGCACCGCAGCTGCTCGCTGCTGTCGCCTCAACTCCGGACCCGGACTACACGCTGGCGAACCTCAGCAAGGTGAGCGATTCAATCGGCGGCAAAGGTGTGCTGTGGGAGCTCTTCAGCTTCAACCCTCCCTCGTTGCAGCTCTACGTGCAGCTTTGTGCGGCGAGCCCTTACCTCTCGAACATCCTGACAAGCCATCCCGGCATGGTTGACGAGCTGGTCGACTCGCTGCAGTTAGCTCGCCTCGCCACGCGCGAGGAGCTTACCGAGATGCTCGACGAATTGCTGCGAGGCAACCACGATCCGCTTTCGCTGCTGCACGGCTTCAAGCATTCGCATCATCTGCAGATCGGCGTTCGGGAACTCCTGGGCAAGGATCAGGTGGAAACGACACACACCGGACTGGCCGATGTGGCGGAAGTTTGCCTGACGCAGCTCATTCGCTCCGAATACGACAAGCTCGTCGAAAAGTTCGGCGAGCCAATGATTGGCGATGCAACCGCGGACCTGCGTCCCTGCGGCTTCGCGGTGCTGGCCACCGGCAAGCTCGGTGGCCGCGAGCCGAACTACCAGAGCGACGTTGAGTTGATTTTCGTCTACGAAGCCGACGGGATGACCCAACTGGTCAATCGCGGCAGACGCGAACCCAAGACCGCCAACGGCCACTTTTTCTCGCAGCTGGCCCAGCGAGTCATCAAGGCGGCGTCCCAACTGACGCCTTGGGGCCGCTTGTACAACGTGGAATTCCCACTGCGATTGAGCAGCGGCAATCTTGCCCACTCGCTCACGGGGTTGCAGGAGCATTTCGAGGGAGGCGGAGCTTCGTTCGCGGATTGGCGAGCGCTCTGCCGGGCTCGGTGGATCGCTGGCGATGTGGCGCTCGGCGACCAGGCTGTGTCGAGCATCAAGACCTGGATCGCCCAAGCCGCAGGGCCAGCGATTGAATCGAGTGCGATTTGGCAGGAACGAAGTGCGAAGCAGCAGTCGGCTTCGCCGCTGAATCTGAAGCGAGCCCCCGGTGGATCCAAGGATACCGAGTTCCTGGTAGCCGCCCTTCAACTCCGGCATGCGTCCGCAGCCCCGGAAATCTTGGTTCCAGGCGCCCTCGAAGGCCTGGGCGCCCTTCACGCGGCAGGTATTTTGCCGACCGATCATTTCGAAGCGCTCACAAGCAACTATCGCTGGCTGCGACGCATCGATTCGGCCCTGCGGCTGCTCGGCAGCGAACCGCGGCATGACTTGCCGTCGGATCCGATCGCACTGAAAAAGCTCGCGCTACTGCTGCGTGACGTTTCTCCCGCGGAGCTGGCCGAGCGAACGGCAGCCGTCATGCAGGACAATCGGCAGCGAATGGAGCAATTGCTACCGATTGCGAGCGATCCGGTAGCCACTGCGACCGAAACACCGGTCGAATCACCGTCCTAGGTCAGCCCAGGCGGATAGGTCCTACATCGGCTCGTTGAGGCCTTCATCGCCGACTAGCGGAGCACCGGACAGACGTCGAACCACTGCCGGCCTTGTTCTAGCATCCAGCGATCGCTGGCGTCCGGGCCCCACTGCCCCTTTGGATAGACCTCCAGCGGTGGAGCGGCAGGGCTTTTCCAGGCCGCGAGAATCGGATCGATGATGCCCCAGGCCAGCTCCACTTCGTCACTGCGAGCGAACAAGCTCGCGTCGCCGTTCAGAGCGTCGAGCAGCAGCCGCTGATAAGCGTCGGGCATCGATCCGGTGAACTCCTTCTGAAAGCTGAAATCCAAATCGGTCATCTGCAGCCGCATCCCCGCGTCCGGCACCTTGGTCTGAAAGTGCAACTGGATTCCTTCGGCCGGCTGAATCTGAATCACCAGGCGGTTTGCCTCGAGTTGCGTGCGTTGCCCGTCGGCAAACATCATGTGCGGCGGTTCGCAGAACTGGATGACGATCTGCGTCGTGCGACAGGACATCGCCTTGCCCGACCGCATATAGAAGGGCACGCCGTTCCACCGCCAGTTCGCGACCTGGAGCTTGAGAGCGGCGAAAGTGGCCGTTTGACTGTCGGCTGGAACGCCTTCCGCGGTGGTGTATCCCTCGTGTTGCCCGCGCACCGTATCGCGAGCGAAGTCCGCGCCGGTCATCGGCTTGATCGAGCGCAGCACCTTCACCTTTTCATCGCGGACGTAGTCGGCCTGGAAGCGCACTGGCGCTTCCATCGCAGTAATCATCAGCAGTTGCAGCAGATGATTCTGGAACATATCACGCAGCACGCCCGCCTGGTCGTAGTAGCCGCCGCGCCGACCGACGTCAACTTCCTCGGCCACCGTGATCTGCACATGGTCGATGTAGTTGCGATTCCAGATTGGCTCGAAGATCGTGTTCGCAAAGCGCAGCACAAGCAGGTTCTGGACGGTCTCTTTGCCCAGATAGTGGTCGATGCGATAGACCTGCTTCTCGGAGAAGACGCGGTGGGTGGCGACGTTGAGCGCCTTGGCCGACGCCAGATCCACACCGAACGGCTTTTCGATGACGATCCGCCGCACACCGTTCGATTCCTCCGCCAGCCCTGCGGCTCCGAGCGCAGCAATTGCCGACTCGTACAGGCTGGGAGCGGTCGAAAGGTAGTACAGCCGCGTCGTCGGTTGGCCCAATTCCAACTCGTCGAGAAACGCTTTCAGCGCGAGGAAGCTCTCGGGCGAATCGATATCGCCCGGCTGAAAGAAGACATTCGCGGCGAACTGCCCCCAACTTGCGGAGTCGAATTCTTTGCCGGCGAATTTCTGCGTTGTTTTCTCAAGTTCGCTACGCCACGCCTCGTGGTCGAACTTCGTGCGCGACACGCCGACAACGCGGGTTTCCTTGGGCAGTCGGCCCTTTTGGTGCAGCAGATAAAGAGCCGGAATGAGCTTGCGGCTGGTGAGGTCGCCCGAAGCTCCAAAAATCACAATCGTATGAGCCATGCTCGGTCCGTAGCTTTCCGCCGCCTTGGTCGAGTGGAAGGAACCTAGAATCGCATCGAGGTGAAACCACCGTCGACGTAGATGTCTTCGCCTGTAATGAAAGATCCAGCCCGCCGGGCCAGGAGTAGAATGGCGGCGCCGACCAGTTCATGCGGCTCGCCGAAGCGGGCCATCGGTGTTTGGCGCATGATGTTTTCCACTCGTTGCGGGTCGAGAATCTTGCGGTTCTGCTCCGCCGGAAAGAACCCGGGGCAAAGCACGTTCACTCGCACATTTTGCTGCGCATATTCCCGAGCGACATTCTGCGTCAAGTTGACCACCGCAGCCTTGGCCGCCGAATAGGCGAACACGCGAGATAGCGGCAGATGCGACGTAACGCTACCGATGTTGAGAATGGCGCCACCGACCTCCTGCTTCGCCATCACCGGCGCAAACAACTGGCAGCCCAAGTGCGTCGCCGTGAGCTGGCTATCGATCACGCGATGCCAATCCTCGTCGGTAATTTCTGCGTATGGCGTCGACGAATTCGTGCCGGCGCAATTCACCAGGATGTCGACCCGGCCATAGCTCTCCAGCGTCTGCTGAAGCAGCTGATTCATACTTTCGCGGCGGTCGGCCTCAACGGAGATGAACTCCGCCTTGCCTCCTTGGCTGCGGATGGCGTCGACGCGCTGCTGGCCTCGCTCGGCCGATCTTCCGGATACGACTACGGTCGCTCCTGCCGCGGCAATGCCATCGGCCAGAGCTCCTCCGAGCACACCCGTCGCTCCAATGACTACGGCGATTTGTTCCTTGAGTCCGAACAGATCGGTGAGAAAACTTTCAACCGAAGTCATTGGCCTTACGCTCGCTACTCTGTCAGAGGGAAGGCTGCCAGCCTGCCCGGAATCGAATGGGAAAACGGGACAGGCTGACGCCTGCCATAGACAAAGCCCGACTACGCCTTCGGCGTGCGACGCTTGCTGATCCAGTCTGTGTGGAACTTGCCTTCGCGGTCGAGCCGCTCATATGTGTGAGCACCGAAGTAGTCGCGCTGGGCCTGCAACAGGTTAGCCGGCAAGCGCTCGCGACGGACGCTGTCGTAATAGGCCAGTGCGTTGCTGAACTCGATGACGGGCAGCCCCATCTGCGTCGCGGTGACCACCACCTGCCGCCAGGCGGCCTGGGCCTTTTTCGTGGCTTCGGCAAAGTACGGATGCAGCAGCAGGTTTTCGAGGTTCGGCTGGGCGTCGAAGGCTTCCTTGATGCGCTCGAGGAATGCCGCCCGAATGATGCAGCCGCCGCGCCACAAAAGCGCGATGTCGCCATAGTTCAGCGGCCAGTCGTGCTCCTTGGCCGCTGCCTGGAGTTGCACGTAGCCCTGGGCATAGCTGCAGATCTTCGAGGCGTACAAAGCCTGGCGGACCGCCTCAATGAATTGCTTCTTGTCGCCGATGCTCACGCCCGAGGACTTGGCGTCTGGTCCACTGAGCACTTTCGACGCGTTGACGCGGGCCTTCTTCATCGCCGACAGAGCGCGGGCATAGACGGCCTCGGTCACCATCGTGCTCGGCACGCCCAGGTCGAGCGCCAGTTGGCTCATCCACTTGCCGGTCCCCTTGGCCCCAGCGGCGTCGAGGATGTTGTCGACCAGGTAGCTCTTGCCGTCTTCGTCCTTCACGCTGAAGATGTCGCGCGTGATTTCGATCAGGTAGCTTTCGAGTTCGCCTCGGTTCCACTCGTCGAACACGTCGTACAGTTCATCGTTGGTCAGCCCGACCGCTTCCTTGAGCATCAGGTAGGCTTCGCAGATGAGCTGCATGTCGCCGTACTCGATACCGTTGTGAACCATCTTCACGTAGTGACCGGCTCCGTCCGGACCGATATATGTACAGCAAGGATCACCGTTCACCTTCGCGGAGATGCCCGTCAAGATCGGCTCGACGAGACGATAAGCTTCTTCGGGTCCGCCCGGCATGATGGACGGGCCCTTAAGCGCGCCCTCTTCGCCGCCGGAGACGCCCGTGC
>JAEZAS010000438.1 GCA_023430365.1 Planctomycetota bacterium | reverse complement strand
ATTGAAGCGGCTCCGACGGGAGCAGCGACGGAACGGCCGATCAGCCAGCAGGCTAAGACGATCGCTCGTTCACGGTCGCACTTCACTCAGGCCGAGGCGGCTGCCGACGCCCCGCGACCGTTGCCGGGCCCGACGGCTGGCCCGTTCCAGATGATTGGCGAATCGGGCACGGTCAGCGTCATGGTCCGTCGCAGCATGCTGCTTCGCACCGAAACGGATATCTACCGCACGGCAGTCGTCGATCCGGCGATTTGCGATGTGATTCAGTTCACCCCGCGTGAAATCTCGATCATTGGCAAGTCACAGGGAAGCACACACGTCACCTTCTGGTTCGAGGGTCCGAATGCAACACCGGTCACTTACCTGGTGAAGGTGGAACCGGACGCGGCGGAAGTGAAAAAGGAAGAGGACAAGTACAAGCTGCTCGAGGACGTCATCAACGAAATGTTCCCCGACAGCAAGGTCCAACTGCTCCTGGTCGCGGACAAGCTGATCGTGAAGGGGCAGGCAAAGGACTCGGAACAGGCCACGCAAATCATGTCGATCATCCGCTCCAACGCGGGTGGCGGCGGTGGCGGAGCCTGGGGCCCGGGCGGCTGGAACGGGGGCGCTGGCGGTGGATTGTCGGAAGGGATTGCCGCCGACGTGCTGAGCGACTCGGCGACCGGAGCCGCAGCTCGTGGCCGGTACCAGGTCATCAACATGCTGCGAGTGCCTGGCGTACAGCAGGTAGCCCTGCGGGTGAAGATTGCCGAGTTGAACCGCACGGCAGCTCGCGGGTTCGGCGTCGACGTTCACGGCAACGTTTCGTTCAGCGACAGCCCTGAGGGCACCGATCTGTTCTTCAATTCGATTCTCAACGTCGCTGGCGGTGGGGCCCCTGCCCTGCTCGCTCAGTTCGACGGCGACGATATCTCGGTGGGCATTCGCTACCTGCAGCAGCAAGGCGTGATCCGGCTGCTGTCGGAGCCGACGCTCGTCACGATGAGCGGCCGTCCGGCAACGTTTGTGGCTGGTGGTGAGTTCGCGGTTCCGACGGTCGTTGGCACGGCGGGGCTCAACGCCGTAACCACCGACTTCCGTGCCTTTGGCGCTATCATCAGCTTCCTGCCGACGGTGGTCGACAAGGATCGCATCCGTCTCGAGGTGTCGCCGGAATTCAGCCAAATCAATCAGGAACTGGCCGTCAATGGAACGCCTGGTCTCAAGACGCGGGCCGTGACCACGACCGTGGAAATGCGAGAAGGTCAGACGTTCGCGATCGCCGGCTTGTTGGAAGACAACATGAACGGCACCACGATCGGCGACCTGCCGTTCCTGGCACACATCTTTGGCCGGCGGTCGATGCAGCGGGCCGAGACGGAACTGATCATCCTCGTCACACCCGAGCTCGTCCATCCGATGGAAGCCGAGGAAGTGCCGCCGCTGCCTGGCTTCGACGTCACGGAACCGGACAACTGCCAGTTCTTCCTGGGCGGCAAGATCGAAGGCACGCCGACGCGGGAATATCGCAGCACGGTCTGGCCGCGGCTGAAGAACCGCTACAAGGCGGGCGGACCTGCGATGACGAGCGGCCCGTTTGGCCACGGTCAGTAGGGCCGGGACTGTCGAAGTGCGGCAGTCACGTGTCGAGTCAATCACGAATGATGAAATCCGAATGACCAAGACGAGGGGCGCTCCAACGGGAGCGGCCCCGGGGTCGTCCGACGTTAGCACAATCTGAGCTTCACCATCGTATCAAGGTCCCGGGGGGGCGCCATGAAACGCACGTACTCGCTTGCCGCGCTGCTGATCGCCGCCGGCGCATCTCTCACAGCCGTCGGCTGTCACCACGGTGACTGCCATGGCGACGGCGGCGGCCTGTTCGGTCGGAACCGCCACGGTCGCGACAAGGGCCCAGCCCATGATCGCCCCTTTCCCGTCGGACAGGTGAGCGACTCATTCTGGGAGACGCAGCAGACCAATGCCGAAGCCGCGGACTTCGTGTTCTACGATCACGAATTCAAAGGCAACACGGCTGAACTAGCCCCAGGAGCCAAAAAGCACCTGGAGCAAGTCGCGTTGCGAATCGAGCACGTCCCGTTCCCGATCGTCATCGAGCAGAGCGAGCACAACGCCCGGCCGATGCTCGACGAGGCTCGCCGGCGCACGATCGTCGAGCAGCTCGCGCGGATGGGCGTGACGAATGCCGAAGGGCGCGTCGTAGTCGCCAACTCCTTCGCCGAAGGCATCATCGGCGTTGAAGCTGAGAACGCCTACTGGAACGTCATCGGCGGACAGTGGGGCGCGGGCGGTGGTCGCCGCTTTGGCGGCATGGGCGGCATGTACCGCTAATCGGGCCGCGAGATCGGGTGGCGCCATCAAGGCGCCGGTTGGAGTTCGTCTACCAGGTCGGGGGGCCTGTCATGCCACGTAAGTTTGCCACGCTGCTTTACATCCAAGTGCTCACGAGCGCTGCCTGCCTGTCGGGTTGTGCGACGATGCAAAGCGCCAACTGGTTCGGCAGCGGCAGTTCGCTCCCATCGCCCAAGGCGACGCTTTCAGCAGCCCGGTGGACGAAACCCAAGGCCGAAGACACGGCCGCCATCGGTCCGCAGCTTGCCGAGGGGCGGAACTACGAACGTGCCGGCCAGCCGGAGAAGGCGCGCAAGGTATACGAGGATCTGCGAGCCAAACATCCGGACAACGCGGTCGTCGCCCATCGACTCGGCATCGTGGCCGATACCCAGCGGCGTCACGGCGAAGCGGAGCAGCTCTTCCTGTTCGCCCTCAGCAAAGACTCGGACAACGCCGACATCAAGGCCGACTTGGGCTACTGCTATTACTTGCAAGGCAAGCTCGACAAGGCCGAGAAGTACCTGCAACAGGCCGTCGAGGCGAATCCGACCGACGCCCGCTATCGCAACAACCTCGGCCTGGTGCTCGGCCACCTGGGGCGCGACGACGAAGCGCTCACCCATTTCAAAGCGGCGGGAAGCGAAGCGGACGCATACTTCAACATGGCGTTCGTCTGCGCGTCGCAGGATCGCATTCCCGACGCCAAGACTTGCTTCCGCAAGGCCCTGGCCGTCGATCCAACGCACCGCCAGGCCCGCGAAGCGCTGCTGGCTTTTGAAGAATTTGACGCTTTGCCGCCTCACCTGCGGCAACTGCGCGACACGGACTACGCCGATTCGGGAGTGCGGATGGTGCCCCACGTTGAGGACGCTATGGACGGCAGCTACGTCGCCCAGGCGAGCGGCGAATCGGCACTGCCGACGAACCGGGACGCTGGTCGTGTCACCCGCGACTTGCACAATCGCTCGCGCGGCCTCGGCAACCGGAATATGTCGAGCGCCCGAAACGATGGGAATGGATCGTAGTTTTTTGGCCGCTACATCCGATACCAGATGGGCCAACCGCAAGGCTGCGACGTCGCCGGGCTCCGCTCAGCCGTCGTCTTTCGAGGAGTGACTCTGCTGATAAACCGCATGCAGCACATCTTCGACACTAGCGAACTTCCGCTTGGTCTTCAGCACGCTATCGAGGTGCTTGCGGGCATCCACTTCGGAGTGGCCCAGTGCCCGCAAGGCCTCGAAGGACTCGAGGATCACGTCCCGCTTCACTTCCGCTGCGTGGGGCTCGTCACGCACGACGAGCAGGGCGAATTTTGACATTTTTCGCCGCAGCTTGGCGATGATGCGTTCCGACGTTGCTGCCCCAATGCCGGGTAGCGACGACAGGCCGCCGGTGTCTTGTTCTTCGATCATCTCGGCGATGTCCTTCACGGGTCGGACCATCGCCCGCAGCGCCTTCTTGGCGCCCACTCCATCCACCGAGCAGAACAGCTCGAAGAAGTCGCGCTCCACACTCGACTGGAAACCGACCAATCGCGGTGTCACGCGGCCGCGCGAGGGATCGCCGTCGAAGTAGTGGATTGTGTCGAGGCTGACGCGCTGGCCCATCTGTCCCTGCAGGTGTCGGTGGACAAACTGCGGGATGAAGACCTGGTACTCAAACGGGTCGACGGCAATCGTGGCCGATTCGTCGTCGAGAGCCACGAGTTTGCCGGTGATTTTGGTGATCATGAGTGCTGCGATCTTCGTGGGGCCAATGTAGGGAACGCCCTCCGTGGCGTTCCGAGGATCGGCGCGTTGGGCCGATCGGTACGTTTCATTTCCGGGCGGTCGTCATTTGGGTATCACATCCGCCGCCCTCGCGGACTGGTGTTCTCATCCCAACTATGTCCAACTGCAATCACGGAACGCCACGGAGGGCGTTCCCTACAGGCCAAAGGGGTCATAACGCGGCGGCGGGGTCACGGCTCAGGTAATAATGGCAAAGGGCAATCGCCATCGCGTCCGCGACGTCGGGCGGCTCTGGCGCCGCGGCCAGGCCGAACTCGTGACAGATGGCCCGCTGGATTTGAGCTTTGGGGGCCCGGCCGTTGCCGGTAAGCATGCGTTTGACCTGCGTCGCGGCGTAGCTGCAGAGCGGCAGGTCATTCATCGAGGCGGCCAGGCAGATCACCCCGCGAGCGTGTCCCATCAGGATGGCGGTCTTCGGACGCTCGTAGTGCGAGTAGAGCTCTTCGACGGCGACGACTTCGGGCTTGAGGGCGGAGATAACCTCGCTCACCCCCTGGTAGATCTCGCGGACGCGAGCGGCAAGCGTGGTTCCCGCTTTGCCGCGAACGACCCCAGCCTCAATCAGCCGGACCTGCCGGCCCTGCGGTTCGATGACCGCATAACCGGTGATGTTGAGTCCAGGGTCGATGCCGAGCACACGGCCCGACGTCACGTTGCATCCGCCACGCGCCACTCGGTCACTCCTTTGCGATCCTCCAGCGTCACACCGATCTCGGTCAGGCCGTTGCGAATGCGATCGCCCGTCGCAAAATCCTTCTTCGCCCGCGCCTCGGCCCGCAACTCGATCATGAGCTGCATTAGCTTCGGCACCAGGCTGTCGTCGCCGCCACGCTTTGGCTGAGGCGTGCAGAAGAGGCCCAGCAGCGAGGTCAGCTCGCGAAGCGTCTTGGCGGCCCGCATGAACGCGGCGATTTCCTTCGATTCCTTGCGGTCGGGTGGCGTTTTGGCCTCGAATTCGTCGAGCTTGTGCTGGTCGGCGAACTTGTTGAGCTCGCTCAGCAGGCCGAACAACTCGGCGATCGCGCCGCCCGTGTTGAAGTCGTCGTCCATCCGCTCGAGGAACGCGTCGCGATGCTTCTTGACGGCGGCGAGCAGCGGGCTCGCCGCAGCGTCGATTTCGCCGTCGGTTCGCTTCTGGATCGACGGGATGTTGAAGAAACGCTGCTTGGTGATTTTGTAGTAGCGTTCGAAGAAGCGATAGAAACCTTCGAGAGCCGTGGCCGCTTCCTTGATGCCCTGCTCGCCGTAGACGACTGTGCTGCGATAGTGGGTGCTGAGAAGCAGGTAGCGAATCCGCTCGCCTCCTTGCTGGGCGATCACGTCGGCCAGGCCGCCTGCGCCGCCCGAGCGACTCATCTTGCCGCCTCCTTGGGCCGGCGTCTGCGACGCGACAGCCGGCGCCGTCTCGCTTGCCTGGGCCTCGCGTTCCGCGCGACCGCCGACCTTGCCGGTATCGGAGGCGGCCTTGAGCAGGCCATTGTGCATCCAATACTTGACCATCGGCTTGGCGTGGCAGCACTCGCTCTGTGCAATTTCGTTCTCGTGGTGCGGGAAGAGCAGATCGAGACCACCGCCGTGGATGTCGAACGTCTCGCCGAGAATGCCGCGGCTCATCGCCGAGCACTCGATATGCCAGCCCGGCCGGCCCTTGCCCCAGGGGCTGTCCCAACTCGGTTCGCCTGGCTTGGCCGACTTCCAAAGACCGAAATCGCCCGGATTGCGTTTCTTCGAGGCTGCGCCCCCTCCTTCCCCCTGCTGATCGTCGGCGGAGCGATTGCTGAGCTTGCCGTAGCTCGGATCGCGGGCCACGTCGAAGAAGACGTCGTTGCCCGCAGCATAGGCGTGACCCTTGTCGATGAGGGCCTGCGTCATCTGGATGATGTCGTCGATGTA
>JAEZAS010000380.1 GCA_023430365.1 Planctomycetota bacterium | reverse complement strand
GACGACGACTACGGATCGCGTGATCGCGAGCGTGGTGGTGGCCGGGGCGGCGATCGTGGCGGCCGAGGTGGCGGCGGTGGTCGCGGTGGCGATCGCGGCGGCCGAGGCGGCGGCGGTGGCCGGGGCGGCGACCGCGGCGGGCGACGCTAAGATCCCCAACGACGAATATCGAAGCACGAATGACCAATGACTCGCGCATCGGTCGTTTACAGCAGATAAAACGAAGGGCGTTCTCCGCAAGGGAAACGCCCTTCGTGCTTTTGGCATCGCTTGTGTCAGCGTGGGAGTAGAGCCCAGGCTCCTTGGTCAGTGGGATTTCGTCATTCGTCATTTCCTAACGCTCATGCCCATCGACGATCTCAACGACGACCAGCCGCAATCGCTCGACGCGGTCCGCTCGGCGTATCAAGAGCTCGCGCAGCTTGCGGGCTCCTTGGCGCATGAAATCAAGAACCCGCTCTCCGTGATTCGCATGAACATGGAGCTGCTGGCCGAAGACTTCGCCAATGCCGAAACCCCTCGCGAGCGACGAGCGCTCGCCAAGATTGAAATGGTCAGCCGGCAGTGCACTCGGCTGGAGAACCTGCTGACCGACTTCATGCGTTTCTCGCGCGTGCGAACGCTCGACCTGCGCCCGGGGAGCTTGAACGAGCAGGTGGAACGCGTGCTCGACCTGTTCTCCGCCCAAGCGAGCGAAGGAGGAATCGAGATCGTTCGCTATCTCGATCCGGATCTGCCGAGCATTCGTCTCGAGCCCGAGACCTTGCAGGCGGCGCTGGTCAACCTGGTAAAGAATTCGCTCGAAGCGATGCCAGGCGGTGGGCAGCTCGTCGCCCGTACCCGGCTTACGCGAACCGGCGTGGCGCTCGACTTGATCGACACGGGCGTCGGTATGGACGAACGGACCGCCATGCGGATGTTCGATGCCTTCTACACGACCAAAAACGGCGGCACTGGCCTCGGTCTGCCAACGGCGCGGAAGATTATCGAAGCCCACGGCGGCATCATCGCAGTTAACAGCGAAGTCGGCCGCGGAACGCAGTTCACGCTCGAATTCCCCACCCCAGCGCGCCTCGCAGGCGAACAATTTTCGGCGTGATTCTATGGCTGAACACACGCACGCTTCGCAGGAAAAGATCTGGTCGCATTTTCAGAACGTTGCGACCGAGAAATTCATCGCGGCCAGGCCGCGGCTCGAGCATCTCTTCCGGCGGATGGCCCGGCTGACCAGCGAAAGCTCGCCGGCGCTGTTGAACATCGGAATTGGCGACGGACATCTCGAGCGGCTGGCCCTGGCGCAAGGCTGGCAGGTCCACTCCCTCGATCCCGACCCCCAAGCGGTGGCCCGGTTGGCCGCGGCGGGCGTGCAGGCGCAGGTTGGGGGAATCGAAGCGTTGCCCCACGAGGCCGGTTCGCTGGATTTTGTCGTCGCGTCCGAAGTGCTGGAGCATCTCACCGAGGATCAGCGCGCGGCCGGCATTCGGCAGATCGCTCGCGTCCTGAAGGCTGGGGGCTACTTCCTGGGGACGGTGCCTTACAACGAGGATCTCGCCGAGCAGCAGGCGGTCTGCCCGCACTGCGGCGAGGTCTTTCATCGCTGGGGGCATCAGCGGTCGTTCACGCTCGACGACGTCCGCGAGCAACTCTCCCCCTCTTTCACGGTGCGCGAACTCCGCAAGACAGCGTTCGTCACCTTCCGCGACCGCAGCCTTCTAGGCAAAGCCAAGTCGGCGGTCCGCCTGCTCCTGGCTCGCGCGGGGCAGCCGATCGCCGTACCGACGATTTTCTGGCTGGCAGAGGTAAAGGCAAGGTAAGGGAAGCAACCTATTGTTCTGTTTGCCGGGATTGCTTACGAATGTAGAATCGAATGGAGTAAATGGCGATATGACTTACGTCGTTCCGCCAGATGTTGCGCAACCATTGAAGCCCACGTAAAGTCAGGGCGATATGCTTTCGAAGCGGAGGTGCTGCGTGAGGCGCTCCTGGCTCGCGGTTCAAGAGGCCCTTGCCGAGCGCGATGCTGGGGCAATGGGAGTACGGGGCGAAGCGGCATTCCGCCTCGTTCAAGAGCGGAACTCTCAGTCTATTACGTTCCAGGTAGATTCTGTTCGTCAGGAGCGATCATGTCACTTTGGGACACCTTGAGCGGACGCCTCGCGCACTATCGTCGGGAGAGGTCAGGGGTTTCAGAAACAGTCTATCGGCAAATCGTGCCGTTCTACAAATTGCTAATGGTCAATTGCGGCGACGACGAGCGTATTGCGATCACGATTCGAAACTATGTCGCCTCTGTCTTTCAAAGCATTGAGGCTTGCACAGCAGAAGATTATCTCAAGGGGCCATTCTTACAGC
The DNA here is from genome assembly GCA_023430365.1 of Planctomycetota bacterium. Taxonomy (GTDB): domain Bacteria; phylum Planctomycetota; class Planctomycetia; order Pirellulales; family Pirellulaceae; genus JAEZAS01. The sequence continues at coordinate 8,766 of JAEZAS010000380.1, read as the reverse complement.
CTGTTAGCCAAACGCTATTGAGTTTTTCACGGTTCGACTGGCGTTTGTTCTTTTCTTGTACCCATTTTCAGAATGCGGTGCTGAATTTTGCCGACGCTCCGAGTGACTTCCGCGTTTCGTTGTTGACGAACGTGTTCACCGGAATTTGCACTGTATACGAAGTCGAAGAACAAGCCTGCACTCCATGGTTTGGTGTCTGCGAACTCATTGCCGATCCCAGCCTCAAACCAATCGAGCGACAGTTGATGGCAGTGCGTCTCTGGCACGACAACTTGCGCCGGCTTTTGGGCAGTCCTGATTTATCTAGGGAAGCGGCCATCCGATGGATCACATTTCAGGGAACCGTCGACAAGTGTGCTAAGAGCATCGTTGCTGATGAGTCGTTCGAGCCTTCACTCCATCGCTTGATCCAGGTTTATTCAGCGTAAACCTAGCCCACCACTCGAAGCCTGCGCCCCCTTCCGCTATCATCCCAGGCATGGCCGAAGATAAGTCACGGGATGATGTTTCCGCCTCGCCTGAGGGCGCTGCCGCCGCGCCGCTGCGCGTGCTGATTGTCGACAACGACGAGGCCCTGGCGCGGGCGATGGAGGAGGCTCTCGCCAAGAGCGGCTACTCCCTCGCCGTGGCCACCTCCGGCCCCGAAGGGGCGCGGAAGATCGAGACCGATACCTTCGACATCGTGATCACCGATCTGGTGATGAACGATGTCGACGGCATGGAGATTCTCACCCGGGCGAAGCAGTCGCTTCCCGAAGCCGAAGTGATCATGGTCACCGGCCACGCCTCCGTGCCCAAAGCGGTCGAGGCGATGCAGCAGGGCGCCTTCAACTTCCTGGAAAAGCCGATCACCCCGGCCCGCCTGCGAGCGATCACCGAAAAGGCGGCCGACGCCGTTCGTCTGAAGCGGCAAAACCTCGAACTGAACCAGCGGCTCGATGAGCGCTTTGGCTTCGAGGGGATCATCTACACCAGCGGCGTGATGCAGACGATGATCGATCGTCTGAAGCGCATCGCCCCGACCGACGCCACGGTTCTGATTGCCGGCGAGAGCGGCACGGGCAAGGAGCTGGTCGCCCAGGCGATCCACCAGAACAGCCCGCGCAAGGCCAAGCGCATCGTGGCCATCAATTGTGCGGCGATCGCCGAGAACCTGGTCGAGAGCGAACTGTTCGGCCATGTGAAAGGCGCCTACACCGACGCCGTGACCGACCGTACCGGGGCCTTCGAATACGCCAACGGCGGCACGTTGTTCCTGGACGAAGTCGGCGATATGCCGGCGGCGACGCAGATCAAGTTGCTCCGAGTGCTCGAAGAGCACACAATCACGCGCGTCGGCGACAACAAGCCGATCCGCGTCAACGTGCGGGTGCTCAGCGCCACGAATCGCAGCCTGGAAGAAGCGGTCGCCAAGGGCACCTTCCGCGCCGATTTGTACTATCGCCTGAAGGTCATCACCGTGTCGCTGCCGAGCCTGCGGGAGCGGCGCGAGGATATTGTGCCATTGGCCGATCACTTCCGCCGCACGTTCGCCAGGCGGCACCACAAGACGATCAAGAGCATCGCCCCGAACGTCACCCGGCGGTTGTTCGGCTACGACTGGCCCGGCAACGTGCGCCAATTGCGGAACGCCATGGAGACGATGGTCGTGCTCGACCAGGACGGCGTACTCGACATCGACGATCTGCCGCCGGAGCTGATGGATGTGGAAGAGACCGCCACGGCTGCCCCAGCCGTGCTCGGCGGCGCCAATGTCGACCTCGTCGGCAAGACGATGGACGAAATCGAACGCTGGGCGATCGAACAGACGCTAAAGCTTACCAACGGCAACCGCGAGGAAGCCGCCCGCATCCTGGCGATCGGCGCTCGTACGCTTTACCGCAAGCTGGAAAAATATCAGCAGGACGACGCCGGAAAGTCGGAATGATTGCCGCTCATCGCGGTGCGGGGCTCGGCCTCGGACGAAACTAACCGGAGGCCTGCCGCTGTCTCTCGCCGATGAGAGTGCTCCGCGGCAAAGTCCTCGCGCGGGACAACGAGGCAGAGCCTCGGGTTCGTGTGGTCCCAGGCTGGAGCCTGGGACCGAGTGGCTCTGAGCTCTGAACTCTGTCACCTGACTCCTGATCCCTGACTCCTGTCACCTGACCTCCCGTTTCCGCCCCTGACCCCGACAACTGCTCCGATGCCCATCATTCGCCAGCTACCTCCGAGCGTCATCAACAAGATTGCCGCGGGCGAGGTGATCGAACGGCCGGCGAGCGTGGTCAAGGAACTGCTCGAGAACTCGGTCGATGCCGGCGCCACGCGCATCGACGTGAGCCTGGCCGGTGGTGGAAGCGATCTGATCCGGGTGGCCGACAACGGCTGCGGCATGACCGCGGATCAGCTTCCGCTCGCGATCGCCAGCCATGCGACAAGCAAGATCGTCGACGCCGACGACTTGTTCCGCGTCGGCAGTTTCGGGTTCCGCGGCGAGGCGCTCGCCTCGATCGCCGAAGTCAGCCAACTGACGATCCGTAGCCGCACCGTGGATTCGGACGCTGGCGCCGAAATCGAAGTCATCGGCGGCGATCGTCGCCCGGTGGCTCCCTGCGGCACGTCGATCGGCACGACGATCGAGATCCGCAACCTGTTCTACAACACGCCGGTCCGGCGCAAGTTCATGCGGGCCGTGCAGACCGAGACGAGCCATTGCAGCGAAGCCTTCACGCGCATCGCGCTCGCTCATCCGCGGATTCACTTCACGCTGCGGCACAACGACCGATTGCTGTTCGATCTGCCGCCGACCGAGCGCTGGCGCGAGCGCATCGCAGCGTTTTTCGGTCGGGATTTGGAAGAGGCGCTGATCGCCGTCGACAACCAGGACGGCGAAGCGAAGCTGATGGGCTACGTCGCCGATCCTCAGCACAGCCGGGCGAACAACCGGATGCAGTACCTGTTCCTCAACGGCAGGCACATCCGCGACCGCGCGCTGCAACATGCCCTCAGCGAAGCCTATCGGGGACTGCTTCTGACCGGACGATTTCCCATCGCGTTCTTGCGACTGGAATTGCCCTGCGATGCGGTCGATGTGAACGTGCATCCGACGAAGCTGGAGGTTCGCTTTGCGGACAGCGGCCGGGTCTATTCCTTGCTATTGGGCACGTTGCGGACGAAGTTCCTGGCGAGCGATCTGACGGCCCGCGTCGGCGGCGGGACCTCGGCGGAGGATGGCCAGACGGCTCACGATCCGGCGGCCGCCGAGCAGCACCGGCGCGAACTGGTGGAGTGGGCCAAGGGGCAGCTCGAAGGGGCCGTAGCCAACTCGCAAACGGAAGTGGCGACGATCGAAACCGACGATGCGACGCAGAGCCTACTTGAGCTGCAATTCGACCGACCACAGCAAGGTCCGCTGCAACTGACGCAGCTCGATCGCAGCTGGTCCGCGGTTCCTGGCGGTCCGCGGCCCGGTTTTATGCCTGCCAGCGGCCCGCAGTCGGCTGACTCGCATTCGCAAGTGAACGGATACTCCGGGGAAGGCCAATCCGGTTCTGCCTGGGCAATGCGGCACGATGCGCATCCGCAGCGGCAGTCGCACCTCGGCTTTCAGATCCACAATCGCTACCTCGTCACCGAGAACGAGGAGGGAATGGTCGTCATCGACCAGCACGCTTTGCACGAGCGCATTTTGTACGAACAGCTTCGCGAGAAGGTCGTCGCCGGCAAGATGGAAACCCAGCGGCTGCTGGTTCCCGAACCGGTCAGCCTGGCGCCGGCGGAGGCAGCCGCAGTGCTCGAGGCCAAGGAAACGCTCGGCCAGCTCGGAATCGAGATCGAGCCCTTTGGCGGCGATACCTTGCTGGTTTCCAGCTATCCGGCGATGCTCGCCAACCTGGGGCCAGCCGAGTTGCTGCGGCAGATCGTCGAGGATCTGGTGTCGGCGGGCAAAGCGCCGCAGAAACGTGACCTGCTCGATGAATTGCTGCACATGATCGCCTGCAAGGCGGCGATCAAGGCCGGGGATCGTTTGACGGGAGAGGAAATCACGGCGCTGCTCGATCAGCGGCATCTCTGCCAGGACGCCCATCATTGCCCGCACGGCCGGCCGACAGCGCTCGTCTTCACACGCGAGGAACTGGACCGCCGGTTCAAACGAACGTAAGACGCGTTCCCGATCTCGCCCAAGCAAAATGAGAGTCTTTGGACAAGATTGCCTCCCCAGCAGCGAAGAAACCGCAGTGATACTTTTAGCGGCCGTTGGCTAAACTGGTGAGGGAGGATGACATGGTTCCTGTGAGTGTAGGCGCTGCTGCTGCGGGCGCCGCGGCCGCGAATGCAGCCGCCATCCAAGCCATTCGAGCCTGCGGAGTCACCGTCCACCTGGAAGAGGCGGAGTTTCTGGGCTTCGTCCGCCGAGAGCCTGGCATGCTCGTCGTGTATTCGGAAAGTTGGCTGATCACCCGAACTTATCACTACCTGACGAGCTATCGCGGCCTGGCGTTCTATGCCAAGTCCACTACGCCGCTCCCGCTTCCCAAGGGAGTGGAAGTCATTGCGGCCAAGAGCATGCGCGTGCTGTAGCGCCCGCCGGAATCCTGCAAAAACGCATCCGGCGAGCGGGAGACGTGAGTCTCCCGGTTGAGGTGCGATCCAGATTGACGAACAACCGGGACGCTTACGCGTCCCGCTCGCCGACGGGGCCAACCATTAGCCGAACGGATCGGCTTCCGCGGCTGGCGCTTCTTTCATCTCGCCGCCGCCAAATGGATCGGCAGCATCGCCACCGAACGGATCGGCATCGCCACCGAAGGGATCCGCCTCCGGCTTCGGAGCGGCTGGAGCATCGCCGCCGAACGGATCGACCGCTCCCGGATCGGCAAACGGGTCGGCCGCCGGTTTGGCGGCTGGAGCGCCGGGCCCGCCCTTCGGTTGTGCCGCCGGCGGGGCGATCGGTTCGAGTTGCTGATGGGCAACCGGATAGACGAGGCCGCGCTCGCGGATGCACTGAATCAGCCCCGTGCGCGTGCCGATGATGATCCGATCGGTCAGCACGTTAGTGTACTTCAGATTGAGATCCGAGGCATAGATACTCCCCAGCCGGCTGCCGGATTGAGCATCGAGAATCAGGACGTTGCCGGTCACTTCGGTGACATACACCCGGTCCTTGTTCGCGGCGAGGATCGTCCGCACCCCGTCGGTCATCCACAGCTCGGCGCCGTTGGCAGCCGAAATCGCGTAGAACTTGCCGGCGTCGGTGACCGCATAGACGGTGTCCCCAACGGCCAGCGGCGATTGGCCGATCGGTTCACCCGTGGTGAAACGCCAGAGAATCTGCCCCCGGCCTTCTTCGATGCAGTACACATAGCCGTCCATTGAGGTGGCCAAAATCTTGTCCGGCGCCATGAAGGTCGGAGCCGCGTTCATGGCGTCCTTCGCTTCGACGCGATACTTCATCGTGCCGCCGCGAGCGAAGCCGACGTAGAGCTTCCCCTGATCGGTCGGCCAAGCGACACTCTCGTTCGACGCCACCGGTTGAACGACCGTGCGTCCATAGGCGCGAAACACCCGCGGGCGACGCGGGTTGTCGACGGCGTAGGTTTCCATGGTGCCATTGAGCATCGGCACATAGATCTGCGAATCGGTGATGGCGGGCCCAGCGCCGACGGCGCCGACGACCTGCTTTTGCCAGGCGAGTTGGCCATCGTCCGCGTTGTAGACGTAGAGGGTGGAACCATTGCACACGGCGACATACTCGTCGCTCACGGCTGGTTCAGTCGTGGGATGGCGCGGGCTGCCGACGAGGGTCGACCACTTGGTCTGTCCGGTTTCGCCGTCCAGCACTTGCAGGATGCCGCGATCGGTGGTGGCCGCGATGGTGATCTCCGGCACCCGATGGGTCTCAATCGGCGGCAGGGCTGGGTCCATCTTGCCGGCCGCAATCAGGTCGGCCTTGATCTGCGCCAGGGCCTCCTCGGCCTTCAGCCGGGCGGCGTCGACGCCGATCATCTCGCCGAAGGCGTTGCGGTCGCGCTCGGAAAAGGTGTACCGCTTGCCGTCGTGGATGAATTCGAAAATCGTGTGAAACTTCGTCGGGCTGACGAACTGGTGCAGCCCCACGACTCGTCCGCGAGCCCGATCGAGGTCGAGCTGCGTGAACCACATCCGCTCCAAGCCGGCGGCGTGTAGCGCAGTCGAGTTGAGCAGACCACTGGAAGTGATCTGGGCCGAAGCGGCAACCGGAAGCAGTACAGAGGCGCCCAGCAGGGCGGCACAAATCCATCGCATAGCGCGTGACTCGCTCGAAAGACAAGGCCCGCCAGTGGCTTAGGCGACCGGAACGGCCGATTCGCCCGCCAGGAAGGCTCAGAGTCCATCCTAGTTGCGACAACCGGAAATGTCACGCTTTTCCAGGCGGTTCGGCTGACGTTGGCGAGCCGGCTGGACGGGTTGTGAGGCCTCGCGGCCGACGCTTGGCGGGGCTGGCCGTCGCTGCGGGGCTGGGAGGCGGCGCCTCGGGTTGGTTTCGTCCCCGGCGGAGCCTGGGACGGAGGTTTGAGGGGCAGAAGAACGAAAAAAGGGCGTTCTGCGGCCTGAAGCCGAAGAACGCCCTGCGTGAATTCGTTTGGGAGCCGTCGGTTTCCCGGTTTCAGCTCCGCCGCTCGCGCTTAGCCCGCTTTGGAGGCCGAGGCGCCGCTGGAGGCGGCAATCGCTCGTGGGTCGCGGAGGATACGGGTCAGGTTGTCGACGCCGTCCTGCTCCTCCTCGAGGATGTTTTCAATGAACACTTCCAGGGCCCGTTCGCCGGCGGCCAGGGCGAGAGCCTCGTTGTAGATCTTGACGGCCTTCGATTCGAATTCGAGGGCGTTGTTCAGCATTTCGAGCAGATCGTCGGTCTGCTTGATCGGTCCCCGTTCCACCGTGGGAACGCCACCGAGCGCGACGATCTTCTCGCCGACCTGGCGGGCATGGCCAAACGATTCCTTGGCCGAGTCGTAGAACATGTCGGAGTAGGTCTCACGCCACAGACCCGCGACCACGAAGCCGGCCTGAGCGTACTGGGCGACACCCGTCCACTCATGTCGCAGGGCTTCATTCAATTTGTCGATGACCTTGGCCTTATCCATCTCAATTACCTCGTCAGATAGTGTGTTTGCTGGCTAATGCTTCCCTGATGGCGGGGCGAATTCGATGCCTCTGCCGCCAGTTCTGAAGCGTCGACGGCGGGTCGAAATTGAGTGCTTCAGGAGCTTTGCTGGTTCGGGAACGGGCTTGCGTTCTCGGGAATCTTAGCGACCTTCGGCTATCTGTCCAGGCGAAACTAAGTCTTTCGCTGGAAATATTTTACGCAATGCGCCAAACGACATTCGGTCTCAGCAATTCAGGTCCCCAAACCGGCTCCGCACTGAGAGCCGTTATCAACTAGTCGGGCATCGGCCGGGCCTGACCCAAGCAGGGCTGGTAGTTCCCGCCCGGAGGGTGGGTAGGGGCCTGGAAACACCCTTGGTATGTTACTTGCGGAATACCGCAGGACGCACCACATGCGGAGGGATCGCTATGCCCGGCGTAACCAAGGCCATTCTGCACGGTTTGATTCGCGACGTCTTTTTGCAAGCCTGCCAGTCCTCCACCCCCTTTAGCGCGGTCGCCCACTGGTCCGTGCAATTTCGCGAGTCGTCGAAGCTCTCGAAGGATGATGTCGACCAGGTCGCCGACGCTGTCGTGCGGATGGTCGCCCTTCATCGCCGAGCCTTCGGCTCGCTTCCCACGATGGGGACCGACTACTGCCCGCCATCCACAGCCTGCTCGCAGCGGAGCTCTGTTGCCGTGGTCGCCGAAAACCGGTCGATCTACGACCAGGAGCCGGAAACGTCGGCCGTCGACAAGAACGACTGGTCCGAAGCGATCCTGAGCGCCAGTCAGCGCTAGGCGAACAGACGACGAGCCAAAAGTCGAGTGACGCCGAGCGACTTTTCCGGCGTGTTCCGGTCGGCGGAGGCTCACTCGTCGTCCCGATGAACGGTCTGCGGCGAAAAGGCGGGGAGGCAGACGGCCACGTACTCCGCTCCTTCGGTCGGCGTGCTGTAGCGCACCCACTCGCCCGGCTGGGTGACGACCGCCTGGCCGGCTGACACCTGCAATTCGCCCCCTTCGTGCTCGACGCGCACGGTCCCTTTGAGCACGAGCGTCACCTCCAGGAACTCGGGACGCTGGCCGGGCTCCTGCCAGCCGGTCGGAGAGACCATCCGCGCGACGCTCACCTGCTCGTGGCCGGAGTTCACCCGGCCTACGAATTCCTCAATGCGCTTCGGCGGCTGCCCGGCGGCTTGAACGATGGTCGGAGCGGCGATGAGCTGTGGCATGAGGAAATCTCGCTGTGGGTGATCGGCCTGAGCCCACCTCGGTCAATGGCCGGAATCCGGCGCCGGGGGCTTTCGAAAATTTATCCCGGCCGGCCAGTAACAAAAAGGAGCGGACCTCGCCTGGAGGAGTAACGGAGTCGAGCACCCCAAGCTTGAACGAAGCAAATTCCTCACACGTGAACCTAGAAAGCGTAGGATCCCGCGATGAACAGTATCTCCAAACTCCTGAAGGCTTTGACCCTGGCCGCCGCGTTCGCATTGCTCGCGGCGCCTGGCATTGCTGAGGCTGGCCATGGAGGTGGTTCGCATCACCATCATCACCACCATGGCTTCCACAAGCACCATCACCATCACCACGGGTTTCACCACCACTTGGACTGGTACGACTATTACTGGCACTATCCCCATCTGTTTCACAAACACAAGC
>JAEZAS010000338.1 GCA_023430365.1 Planctomycetota bacterium | reverse complement strand
AGCTTCTCGACGCCGAGCTTTACTTGACCGTCGTCACGTCGACCTCCCTATTGATTTCGGCGCTGGGGAGCGAACGACAGCGACAGCAACGGCGGCTGATGCGTGCGGCGATTGCCCGCGCCGAGTTCGATCGCCTGCAGCACTTGCGCCTGGTGACAGACACCATTCCGGTGTTTGTTTCGTACATCGGGCCCGATGGTCGCTATCAATTCAACAGTAGGCACTACGAATCCATCTCGCCGGTGCCGCACGAGCAGATTGTCGGGCGAACCGTGCGTGAGATTGTCGGGGAGAATAACTATCGGCAAGTTGCTCCTCACCTACGCCAGGCCCTGGCGGGGCGGCGGGTTCGGTTTGAGTATGAGTTTGTCAGCCCGGACGGTTCGACCAAGAACTTGCTCATCGACTATCTGCCGCACTTCGATGCGTCGGGTGCGCAATGTGGCTTGTATTGCCTGGCGACCGATGTCACCCAGCAGAAAGCCGTTGAGGAACAACTGCGGCAGTATCAGCAGCGGCTGGAGCAGGCCGCTCGTTTGACCACGATGGGCGAACTGGCCGGCGGTCTGGCTCACGAACTCAACCAGCCGCTCTCCGCCATTCATAACTACGCCCGCGGTTGCGCCCGGCGGCTGCAGGCCGCCAGCCCTGACCTTTCCGAGCTGAAAACGGCTCTCGACCAGATCTCACTCGAGGCCAGCCGGGCCGGACACATCATCGCGGGCCTGCGGCGCCATTTTTCGCGGCGCAGTTTGGAACGAAAACCCGTCGTGCTCGAACGGATGATCGAGCGCGTGCTGGAAATCTCGCAGTATGAGCTGCGCCGTTGCGATATCTCCGCCAAGGTCTCGGCCTCGGCCGTGCCCGCCGTGCTCATCGATGCCGTTCAGATCGAGCAAGTGCTGCTCAACCTGGTGCGCAACGCTTGCGAAGCCGTTCGCGAAACCAGCGGCCCACGCGAACTGGTGATCGACGTCGAGCTGCTCTCTGACGAGCAAATTATGGTGTCGGTCATCGACAACGGCGTCGGCTTCTTGCCCGAAGCTGAAGCTCGGCTGTTCGAAACCTTCTACACCACCAAGGACGACGGCCTGGGCATGGGGTTGCCGATCTCGCGTTCCATTATCGAGGCCCACGGCGGACGGCTTTGGGCCGAGTGCAACAGCGACCAAGGCGCCACGTTCCGATTCACCTTACCACTCGAGTGCTGAGAGCTTGCTTCGATGAACTACGAGCCGACGGTTTACATTGTCGATGACGACCTGGGCGCCGGCCGATCGATGCGCTGGCTGCTCGAATCGGCTGACCTGAAGGTGGAGTGCTTTCAGTCCGGGGCGGAGTTCCTCGAGCGTATCAGCCCCGACATGACCGGGTGTGCGTTGCTTGATGTGCGCATGCCGCAGTTGAGCGGCCTGGAGTTGCAAGAGCGACTGATCCAGGCGGAGTTTCCCTTGCCGCTCATCTTTCTGACCGGTCACGGCGACCTGCCGGTTTGCGTGCGGGCGCTCCGCGCCGGCGCGTTTGATTTTCTCCAGAAGCCGGTGAACGACCAATTGCTCATCGAAACCGTCCAAAGCGCCCTGGCCCGCGATCGTGAGCGCCGCGAGCGAGAGCAGAGTCCCCTCCCGGAACGTGCGGAGGGAATGGAGCCTGCGGTGCGCGAGCTGCTGAGCCTGCTTACCGAGCGCGAGCGAGAAGTCGCGACCTACCTGCTCGACGGCCAGTCGCTGAAGCAGATCTCCACGATGCTCGGCATCAGCTTCCAAACGACCGCCAAGCACCGCACCCGCATTCTGGAAAAGGCCAAGGTAAGCAACGAGGTGGAATTGCTCCGCGTCGTCGGTGGACTCAGCGAGGCGAAGAAGTTGCTCGCTTGATGCCTGTCTCGGACGGATACGGTCAACCTCCGCTTGCGGGCTGATTCGGGCTCGTTCCAAGAATTCGCCGGAACGTATTTCGCCTGCTAAACTGCCCAGGGCACCTGTGAGGCGAAATCCGGAGCGGCCCATGAACCTGTCGATCACGAATCACTCAGGCTATACCCTCGCAAAAACCGAAGGGCACTTCGACGAGAGTGTCCGCGATATCTTTCGCGAGCAGCTGCATCCGATTGTCGGAGAGCGCGGGAGCAAGCTGATCATCGATCTGTCCAGTTCCACGCGGATCAACTCGCAAGGGCTGGGGCACCTGGTCACGTTGGTCGTCCACGCCAACACCAACGGCAGTCGCGTCCTCCTCTGCTGTGTTCCGCCGTTTCTGGCGATGGTCTTTTCGGCGAGCAAGCTCGATACGTTTTTCCAGATTCTGCCGACGGTGGAGGACGCCGTGGCCGGGCTCGGTGAGCCGCAATCGGCGTGAATCCGCTTGCCCTTTGCGGTACGATGTTTCGCCAGCGGACCGTCCATCGTGTCGGACCGTCCGCCTGCAGGTTTGCTTTCTTGCCCTGGAGATGCACATGCGTATCGCCGCACGCTCGCTTGGTTTTTGTTCCGTCGTTTTGGCCCTTTGCAGCGCCGTAGTGGCTGCCGACCTGGAGCCCGTGCCGGTGGCGGGCGGAGTCGCGACGCTTTCGCCAGCGAACACGAAGATCGAGTTTGTCGGCACCCACTCGGGCGACAAGCCCGACCCGCGCACCGGCGGTTTTGGCAAGTTCACGGGCGCCGTCACGGTGAATCCCGCCAGCAAGACAGTCACCGCGATCACCGCCGATATCGACACCGCGTCGCTGCAAACCCCGCTGCCGAAGCTGACGGACCATCTGAAAACGGCCGACTTCTTCGAGGTCCGCGAGTATCCCGCCGCCCGGTTTCAGTCGACGGCAATCAAGGCCGATAAGGCGGGCGCCGTGGAAGTGACCGGCAAGCTCACGCTGCACGGTGTGACGAAGGAAATCTCGTTCCCGGCGAAGACCCAAGTGACCGACAAGGGAGTCACGCTCGTCAGCCAATTCAGCATCAACCGCTCGGAGTTCGGCATGACCTACGGCCAGGGCAAGATTGACGACAAGGTCTCGCTCACCGTCGTGGTCGGTCAACCCAGCGGCAAATAGTCGAATCGCTCGCGCCCACCGGCTATGACTGTCACGCTTGCCGATGTTTTGTACACGCTCGCAGCGCCCGCCTTGGTGGCGCTGCTCGTGGCATGGCTGATGGCCCTGGCGCTCCCTCGCGATGTGGCCGCTCGCTGGAAACTGGCCAGCGGCGCCGCGATCGGTTTTGCCGTGGGCTATGTGCTGTTGCCAGATTGGGCTCCGCTGTGGCCCAATCGTCATTGGCTCTGGCTGCCATGGCTCTCGCTCGCTGGTGGTGTGCTGGGGGCCGTTTCGATCGGCGGACCGGTGCGAGCCTGGGAGCAATGGCTCGTGGCCGCCGTCGCTTGTTTCGCTTCAGCGGTCGCGATCGTGCCTGACTGGCCCGACCTTCAGCCGCCCCGGACCATTCTGTTGCCGCTCGTGGCGGGCTATCTGCTGCTCCTCTACACCGCTCTTGCCTTCCTGCCGCGACGGTTGCAAGGACGCACGTTCACGGCCTTGCTCGCACTCGCAGCCTTCGGCACGGCTTCGCTCGTCGCCTACGAGGTGAGCGTCAAGTACGGTCAGCTCGGGGCCACGTCGGCCGCCGCGTTTATTGGCGTGGCGATCTGCGTGCTGCTCAGTCGGAAAGCAAACGACGCTGAAACCGACGAGGCTGCCCTGCCGAGCCACGTTGCCACCAGCAATCGCAGTTTGGTGCTGCTCTATTCGATCGCCCTCGGCGGACTCGCGTTCGTCAGCACGATCGAGCCGACCGAGCGCCCGTATGCCCTGCTCCTTGCGCCGGCAGCACCATGGATGCTCTGGCTCTTTACGCTCCCGCCGCTTGCCCGCCTGCCGATCTCGATGGCTGTGATCCTGCAAGCACTTGCCGTCGCCGCAGTGATTGCCTTGGTCGCCGGCTGGCTCCTCTACAGCGCCGAACCCGAGACCGACGACTGGTCCGCCGTCGGTCCAAGGAACGTCTCAAGCGATCGGCTAGCCTGTATCCAGGCCAAATGCGGGCTGAACCTCACTCGATCTTAAAGCCGCTCGACGGAGCAGCCCCCTCAACCGGCGCTGGGG
>JAEZAS010000296.1 GCA_023430365.1 Planctomycetota bacterium | reverse complement strand
GTCGGGCTGCGGCCAATCTGAGGAAGCGGGAGCAAGCTCCCGTGAAACCAACTTACTCGCTGGGGCGGTTCGCGACCTTGCCAAGCAGCTCGAGCACTCCCGCCCGAATCTTGCGTTCAGCTTCCGGCACCAGACAAGCCGTGCGGGCCCGCCAAGTGGTGTAGCCTCCCAGTGCATGCACTTCCGGCGGCGGGATGTAGCCTTCCGCACCGTTGGCCAGCTCGATGACGAACGTCGTCTTCATCGGGCTGTGGCTCTTGATGTGCAAGCCGGTGCTGGAGTAGGTCTCGTTGGGAGTCGTCCCAATTCCGAGCTCACCAATCCGGATCGCTTGCAGCTTCAACTCGCGAGTCGGGGGCATTTCCGAAAGCAGGATCGTCTCGCGGGCATAGACTTCCGGCACGTTCTTGGGCTTCCGACCTTCGAACGTTTTGACGAACTCGCGGGCCTCGGCCACTTCCTCCTCGCTCGGCATCCGTACGCCGACTTCCAGCAGGCTTTCTTCCATGTAGATCGGAGCCCAATCGACGTACTCGATCCGGCCGAAGGCCTCGTGGGCCGCCTGAGCCACATCCGCGGCGACGCTGAATCGATCGAACGTCCGTTTCGGCCGGCGATAGTTCATCAGCCAGACGTCGCCGCTGGTGCCGTTGCTGTGAGCGGCCATAAAGCCGGGAGCGCTCTCTGCGCCGATCAGCTTGGTCAGCTCATCGCAAACTACGGCAAAGTAGTCGGCCGACAGGGCCGGAGCCCCGACATAGTGCAACGAGTAGTTCGTCAGCAGGGCCAGCGGCTTGCCGTCCTTGGTCTGGACGCTGACGACCGGGATTTCGGGGTCCACCGGCCCGACTTCCGTGATCTTGTTTTCGTTTTCATAGCCAGGGTGCATCATCACCGTGTCATCTTTGATGCCGCCAAACGGATTGGTCGGAGCGACGCCCGGCTTCATGATCCAGTGGCGGTTCGCCACGTTCTTTTCGTCCCGGCCGATCGCCCAGCCGATCCGCGCCGGCTGAAGCCGCTTGTTGGCCTCGGCAATTCCCTTGGCGATTTGAACCGGCAGGAACGCCGAGTACTTCAGATCGACGTCCGAACCCAGGCAGCCCATCGAGCTTGGAGCGCTGTGCGTGTGGGTCGCGGCGATCAGCATCCGGTCGGTCTTGATGCCGGTCGTCTTGCTCGCGAGCTCTTTGGCCTCGTCCAGCAGAGAACGCGGCATCATGCAGCTATCGACGATGACGATCGCAATCTTTTCCCGGCCATCGTCGAGGACCAGGCAGCGGGCGTGTAGACGATCTTCGACCTTGTCGGCGGTCCGCTCGGTCATTCCGCCGTTCACGATGACGGGAAATTCCAGCGGCGAGACATCGATCGCAAACGCTCCAGCGCGAAACTCACGCTTTTCGGACTCAGCAGCAAGCATCTGGCCGCAAAGCAGAAGGGCGGCCGAGAGAAACACAGTCAGGCGGGACAGAAAAAACATACGCAGCACCTCCGGGGGTTAGTGCTGCGTAGTTTTGCTGGCTGAGAAGCCGCTGTCAATCAACGGCTGCCAATTCGTTCGTTCTCGAACTCGTTCCCACGCACTTCACCCTCGTTCCCGCGCTCTGCGTAGGAATCTGAGTTTCGACGCTCTGCGTCGCGTGAACCGACGTTCGACCGCCGTACCTACGCAGGACGCGGAGCGTCCGTTGGTGCGTGACGACGCAGAGCGTCGTCACGAGAAGAATTGTTTAGTCGAACCACTCAACTAGTCGAGCGAGACAACGTGTCCGTCGTTACGCACCGCCAGGCGGCCGAGCACGTCGAGGGCCGTGTTGTCGCTGAGCAAGCGGACCGAAGCGTCGCCGAGCAGCACCATCACACCGGCCGGATGGTTCGAGATTAGCGGGCTGTTGACGCTGGTGTCGTTGCAGATGCCCTTATTAGCACAATCACCCGCAGCGGCCATATCCGTCTTTTTGTAATTGATCTTGTAACGGAGCGTGGTGCAGTTCGGGCTGCGGTTATCAGCAGCGACCGATGAACCGGAAGTCGAGGAACCGAAGCCCATCGTCCAGCCAAAGGGACCACCCGCATTCCAACCAACCTGGTTAGTTCCGGTGCTGTCTTTCATCATCGTCGACTGTTCGCCAACGATAACGGTATTGCTGGTCCCGTCCGTCATCGCCGCCATATTGATCTGGCTATTGTGGAAAAAGGTTCCCGCACCCGAGGAGATACCATAGGTCCCAACCTTTTCGGTGCCGTCCGTCCACGGATAGGCTGCGGGGAAGAAGTCCGCGCTGTCGACCGCGCCGGCGATTCCCACATAGTCGGCGCGAGCAATATTCACACTATTGCGGGCGATTAGTCGTGGAGTGGTGGTTGATGAGGGGCATACATACCCCTTAACCACAACATTGTTGAAATAGCTGAGATTGCCGGCATGAGTATGTCCCGAGCTGCCGTTGAACAGCAGCTTGTCATACAAGGCTCCCTGCTCAACCTGGGGCAGGATGTAGACCATCCATGACGAGCCCCAGCCGTTCGCGGTGCCGGCCGGATTCGTGCCGAACGGCTGCATGTCGGTCGCACAGCCTGGCGGCAGGCGGTTGAACGTGTCGTGGAAGTTGTGCAGAGCAATGCCTTGCTGCTTCAGATTGTTCGAGCAGCTACTACGACGGGCAGCCTCGCGAGCCGCCTGCACCGCTGGGAGCAAGAGCGCCACCAGCACGCCAATAATGGCGATCACCACCAGCAATTCGACCAGCGTGAACGCACGCCGACCCCAGCTTTTCGAAACCCTCATCTCTGTTCCCTTAAAAATAAGTACAAATGCCTCTTCCGAGCGATTCTAGTTCAGGTCCGGTATTCCGCAACGAAATTGCGCGCCGGCCCAACTATCGGGCGAAAACCCGTCGCCCTGCTATAAAACCCCGCCCGATTAGACGGGATTCGCTGCTTTTTCGTTTCAGACGTTTCAGATGAAACCGCACGGCAGCAAGAAGCCCTCCCCTGTCCCTGGCGTACATCATCGGAATGCCGCATCGCATGTCAAGAGTTAGATAAAAACCGAACAATAATTCATCTAATACTATACAGAGGGACGATGTCAGGGATTTCGCGAGTTTCTCTCTGGGCAGCAAAAAAGCGAGGCTGCGATTCTCTGGGGATCGCAGCCTCGCTTAATGCAAATCCTGATCACGGCGGCGCCGAAGGCAGATTTCCGGTCCAGCCGCGGCTGACGACGACGTTACCGTCGCGGGGGAGCTAGTTCGATCGTCAGTTCATTGGCGCCCGATTTGATTTCCACCTCCGCCGTCGTCGGCGTGAACCCGTCAAACGGTGATTTTGGCACCTCCGGTTTCTTGCCATAGCCGTCCCATTCCGGCAGTACTAAAGCGGGCGGCGTATAAGAAACCCGGTGCTTTCCGACCGCGGCGCCGTCCCCAGGATTTTCGGTGCCCACGGTAAATGTTCCATCCGACTGAATTTCGGCGGTCGCTGGTAATGCGCCTTCACTGCCGGCACTGCCAGCGACCGGAGAAAAGAGCAACGTGCCTTCGGTCACCGGCTGGCCGTTGGCCGTCACATTGCCGGTCACCTTGGCCAGGTTGCCGCCGCCACAGCCGACGAGTTGCAAGGACAAAACAACGAGCAGCAGACCGAACACGCGAGGGAGAGGTTGATTCATGATCTTCAGGTTTCCAGAAGTGCTGAGCGAACTCTACGAACGAAACACAGAAACCCCCGTCGGATGAGGACGGGGGCTCTGAAGCTTTTTAGAAAGTAGGGAGCCGCGCTTAGTCGAGGTTCGCGACCACACCGTCGTTACGACCGCCGAGGGCGCGATAGACCGCGGTGTCGATGGTCTGCGGGATGAAGTGCACGCTGCCGTCGACGAAAGCGAACTGGGCGCCGGCCGGATGGTAGCTGCCGAACGCGTAGTCGGAGTAGTCCGGATCGCCCGGGCTGCTCGCCGGCGGCTTGCGGTTGATGTACATGTTGGCGTCCACGATGCGCAGATGACCACCGAGTCGCGCGCAGCTACCGCTGTTGTTGCCACCGGCCCACAACGGGAACATGCCGTGGCTAATGTTGGTCGGCGTAACGTTCGCGCTTCTGCCAACTTCGCCCAAGATGATCGTATTGCTGGTGCCGTCGGTAATGGCGGCCATGTTGTGGCAGACAGTGCTCGTATTGGCCGAAGCGTTAACCAAGACGCCGTTCTGAACGGAATTGGACGGAGTGCCGCAACCAAACGAGCTCATTGCAACCACTTCGTTGCCCATGTTGCCCACGTAGCTCGACGCGCCGTAGCCGTCATTGTCCTTCGTGGGCAGAGCGTTGGATGGGCAAATGAAGGCCTTGATTACAGTCTTGGTATAGGCCTGGTTTGGCCCGTGGGCGGTTCGGGACGGTTGGTCCCCTCCGGTGGCCCAGCTGTCCTGGTTCGGGTGACCAGCCCACGACTTCGTGATCATCACCGGTTTCGGGAACGACGGGTCCGAGGGACCGAGGTTCGCATAGCTTTGGCTGATCCGATCGTAGATGTTGGTCTGCTCGATATAAGGCAGGATGTTGACGCCCCAGCCGTGGGTATTGCCATCGTCGTTGACCATACCGGGCGGGAAATTGCCAAACGTGTCGTGAAAATTCTGCAACCCGAGCGTGAGCTGCTTCAGGTTGTTGTTGCAGCTGCTCCGACGGGCAGCTTCACGGGCTGCCTGAACGGCGGGCAGCAGCAGGGCGACGAGCACCCCAATGATGGCGATGACGACGAGCAGCTCAACGAGCGTGAAGCCGGCTCGGCGCGAAGTCCTCTGACAGTTCTTCATGTGCCTCTCCAAGAAAATGATGGGATCAATACAAGCGAACAAATGTGGTTGGCGCTCCGCGGCTCCGGGCCTGCGAGCGATCCATCGTGAAAGCAGTGCGGTCCGATCGATGCGCTTAGGGGGGTGCGTTAGAGACAACGCGGGCGCATAGGGCGGGTGGTAACTGGTCGAGCGAGTCGATGGTCGAGGCTTATTGTATCAGCAACTGCAAGGAGAGCAGTCGTTTTGCGCACGCTACCTGCCAGGAACTAGAACGACAGGCGGCTGGGCCGGCGCAAAAACCACCTGTTTTAAGCGCCCAAGCCCTCCAACCAGGTAGCGCAGTGCGCACTTCCGCAAAACTTTCCGTTGACCAACTGGTCAGCTTTGTTCATCACCTGCAAGCAAAAAAACTCCGCACGATTTGCGTGCGGAGTTTACGACTGCCGAAAGATCGGCAGTAATCTGGTTACAGGATCGCGGATCAACTCAGCCGCGTCGGACGCTCGGCGATGAAGCAGCAAAGCGAGCGGTACGACAGCGTCAGGCGGCGCGAGCGAGGCGGCGGCGGGCCGTCCAGATCGGGGTAGACGTCGTACGGCGGGGCCGCAGCCGTGTCGAGGAACAGACGCCAGCGGGTTCCCTTGGCCACCGGGGGCAGGATGAACTCGCGAGGTTCGCCGGTTGCGTTGATCAGCAGCAGCACGTCGCGCGACAGCCCCTGCGGGTCGTCCTCGGGATCGACCGCCTTGAGCAAGGCTTGCAGCGTCGAGTCGTGGCCGTGCCAGTCGACCGCGGTGCCCAGAGCGCTGAACCAGCTCACATCGGGCAGCGCCCCGTCGAACTTCGGCTTGCCAGTGAGGAACGTTTCGCGGCGAACCGTTGGCTGGTTGCGGCGGAACTTGATGACCGCCTGGGCAAACCGCAGCAGGTCGGCGTTCTGCTCCACCAGATCCCAGTTGAACCACGAGATCTCGTTGTCCTGGCAGTAGGCGTTGTTGTTGCCTTTCTGGGTGCGGCGACATTCATCGCCCATCACCAGCATCGGCACGCCCTGGCTCAGCAGCAACGTGCTGAGCATGTTCTTGATCTGCCGCACCCGCAGGCTGTCGATCTCGATCCGCTTCGTCGGACCTTCGACGCCGTAGTTGTCGCTGTGGTTGTTGTTGTCGCCGTCGCGATTGCCTTCGCCGTTCGCCTCGTTGTGCTTCTCCTTGTACGACACCAGGTCGTTCAAGGTGAAGCCGTCGTGCGACGTGATGAAGTTGATGCTGCAGTACGGCGGACGACCGGCGTGCTCGTACAAGTCGCTCGAGCCGGCAAACCGGGTGACAAACGCGCCCAGCCCGCCGTCGCCGCGCCAGAAGCTGCGGACGTCGTCGCGATACCGGCCGTTCCACTCCGCCCAGCGAAGATCGCCGAACGAACCGAACGAACCGACCTGATAAGCCCCCGCCGCGTCCCAGGCCTCGGCGATGATCTTCGTATCCGCGAGCATCGGATCTTCGGCAATCGCCTCGATCAGCGGCGGATTCGGGACCAAGTGGCCGTTCCGATCGCGGCTGAGAATCGAAGCCAGGTCGAAGCGGAAGCCGTCGATGTGGTAGTTGTGGACCCAGTGCCGCAGCGAGTGGAAGATCATCTCGCGGACGACCGGGTGATTGCCGTTCACCGTGTTGCCGCAGCCGGAGAAGTTCATGTACCGGCTGCCGCCGTTGCCCAGCATGTAGTAGACGCGGTTCTCGAGCCCCTTGAAGCTGAGCGTCGGGCCGAGCTCGTTGCCTTCGCAGGTGTGGTTGTAAACCACGTCGAGAATCACTTCGATTCCCGCCTGGTGCAAGGCCTTGACCATCTGCTTGAACTCGATCACCTGGGCGCCCGGCGTCTTGTCGACGGCGTAGCCGCGGTGGGGCGAGAAGAAGGCCATCGAGTCGTAGCCCCAGTAGTTGCCCCGCTCGAGCTTCTCGCCAAAGATGCCGTTGGTCGGAAACTCGTGCACCGGCATCAGCTCAACCGCCGTGATGCCGAGCGACTTCAGGTACGGAATCTTCTCGATGACACCCAGGTAGCTGCCGCCGTGCTTGATCTTGGCGGTTTTGCTCTGGGTGAAACCCTTGACGTGCATCTCGTAGATGATCGACTCGGACAAGGGGCGACGCACGTGGCGGTCCCCTTCCCAGTCGAAGTAGTCATCGACGACCACGCACTTGGGCGGGCGAACGATGCCGTCGGTGCTCGGCAGGAAATCGCCGGCGAGCGCCTTGGCATAGGGATCGATCAGGCGGGCCTTGCCGTCGAACAGCTGGCCGACCTCAGGGTCGTAAGGACCGTCGGCCTGGAAGTGATAGAGCTGACCGACGCCAACTCCCGGAACAAAGATGCTCCAGATATCGCCCCAGCGGTCGTTGTCGCGATCGAAATCGATCACTTCGGCCGGATCGGGGTCGTTGACATTGTCATACAACAGCAGCCGCATTGCCTTCGCCGAGCGACTAAACACGACGAACTGGACGCCATTCTCATGCAGAATGGCGCCGTACGGCAGCATGTGGGTGAACTGTAGTTTTGGGTGAACGTGTCGCATGAGCATTTGGGCTACCTCGCACTTACTCCGGGTGAGATGCGACAATCGACGACTGCAGAACACAAAAGGGAGGGTTGTTCTGGCAGGACGTCGAACAACGCCTGGCCGGCAGCGGCTTCGTTGCAACTGGTCGGCCGGGGGTGGCCGTTTCCTTGGAGAGCAGAGGAAACTTCCACGCCCAAAACGTAGCACCCGGTCTTGCGCGAGGGCGGTTCGGAACGCCAATATAGCCCAGAAAATTGCGATTCTGGGCCGTGTGGCAGCGGTCGCCGAAAGATTGCCCGATTCGTGAAGAAATCCGTCGCGCGAAACCCTACCGCCCTGAGAATCTGTACGCCGTCGCGGTGACAAATGGCAACGTCCAGGGCTAAGCGTGGCGTTTGCACCACACGCACGGATCAACGGCGACTTACCCGAGTGCGCCAGCCCTGAGCCCTCGTCGCCAACGCGCTCCTTCACAACCCTTCTGCGTGCTCCCTGCACCGCACACGTTTCACCGGGTTACGGCGACGGGCCCCGAAAACGACCGCTCGCCGATACAATAGCTAGCGCGATTGGCCCGATCGGGCGAAGTGTAAGGCCTCGCGTGAGTTGCGCGTTTTGGGCGTCTGCACCTTACAACCCCTCGCAGCGGCTCTCTCTAGAGGCGTTTTTCGCCGCAAGTCGGGCGCGCGGCGCCAAAGGTCGCCTCCGTGTTCACAACCCCTCCGCCGCTTGCCACGGCGAGTCACATCCCCACCTGATTGTCAAAGATCACGCGCCCCTCCCCCGCCCTCCGCGCCGGCGCATGCGCAGCAGACACCAGCCCACGCCCGGAAACGAGCGAGGGAGCGACTTGCCACATTCTACGAATTACTCACAAGTTAGTCAAGTCAGCGACAGCATGAGCACCACCCCCGAGCCCTTACCAGGGTGGCACGCCCTGGAGCGCAGCGAAGGGCGTGGGGAATGGGGCGAAGAGTCCGCCTTGGCCGATAGGTGATCCAAGGCTTCGGCATCCTCCGGCCTGATTCGAGCGATCCCGCCCGCTGGCTACGCCCTTCACTTCGTTCCAGGGCGTGCCACCCCTGGTGAGCTTCGCCCCAGTGCGCGCCTCAACGCTCACGCCTGCTCGGGGCGAGGGGCCGGCGTTTGGTCGTCCTCGCCGAGGTCGCTGGCTGGGGTGCCGGCGCCGCGGATGCGGCGGATCAGCCGGACGAGCCCGCCGCTGCCGAACATCAGCAGCAGTCCCCCCACGATGCCCACCAGCATGGAAGCGCTGTCCCCGGTCAGGAGCCAATCGAGCACCGACTCGTCGGGATAGTTGTAGGTCAGCACCTGCATGATGCTGACGCCGATCGAGAACGCCCGCTGCATGCCGCTGACAAAGAAATAAACGCCGAGGACGCTAAACGCTGCGACCTGCAAGTCGACGAGCCGCACGCGCGGCCAGATCTCGGCGTTCCGCTCGTCCGGCACGATCTTGCGACTGATCCAATTGGCGTTGCTCCAGACCAGCCAGATCAAGCCGAGGTACCAGAACACATAGTTCGCCATCAGCGTAATCATTATCGTGCGAGACCCACCTATTTCTCCCTGAATCACCTCCCAAACCTGCGATCCCAGGTAGGTGACGGCCGTAATCAGTTGGCTGATATTCTGCACGAGCAGGCAGAAAGCCAGGATCCGGCAGGCGAGATAGGCGACATCGCGAGCGGTCAGCATGGAGAGGCTCCGAACGGAGAGGACCCTGGTCGGTTTTTTCGCGGCTGGCAATTAGTCTATGCTTGAAAACACGTCCAATCGGTGCGCTGCCAAGTTAGCCGCCGGCCACCTCACTGAACAGTCAAATCCTGGAGCGGAGTTTGTATGCGCTGGTTTTCTGCCCTGGCCCTGCTTGCCCTGGCCCTTTCGCTCAACGGCCCGGCCTGGGCCGACGACGACAAGCTTCCCTTCGGTCCCGATTCGCAGCGTCAGCCGGGCGTGCCGCAGGGGAAGGTGACCAAACACACGTGGAAGAGCAACGTGTTCCCCAACACGACGCGCGACTACTACGTCTATGTGCCAGACCAGTTCGACGGCCAGACGCCCGCAGCCGTGATGGTGTTTCAGGACGGGCACGCCTACGTGAACGAGAAGGGCGAGCACCGCGTCCCGATCGTGTTTGACAACTTGATCCACAAGGGAGAAATGCCGGTCACGATCGGCATCTTCATCAATCCGGGGCACAAGGGAGAGAAGCCGCCAGAGACGCCCTGGAAGTCGAACAATCGCAGCTTCGAGTACGACACCCTCAGCGACCAGTACGCCCGGTTCCTCCTGGAGGAGATTTTGCCGGAGGTCAACAAGGACTATCCCCTCAGCGACGATCCGAACCAGCGGGCGATCTGCGGCATCTCGTCCGGAGGCATCTGCGCTTGGACGGTGGCCTGGGAGCGGCCGAACGAATTTCGCAAGGTGTTCAGCCACGTCGGCAGCTTCACGAACATTCGCGGCGGGCACAACTATCACGCAATGATTCGCAAGACTGAGAAGAAGCCGATCCGCGTCTTTCTCCAAGATGGCAAGAACGACCTCGACAACGCGCACGGCAACTGGTGGCTGGCCAATCTCGAGATGGAGGCCGCCCTGAAGTTCAAGCAGTACGACCACAAGTTCGTCGGCGGCGACGGCGGCCACAACGGCAAGCACGGCGGCGCCATCCTGCCCGACTCCCTCCGCTGGCTCTGGCGCAAAGACCAATAGCCGGGACGTAACACGTCCCGGAGACAGGCAGTCAGGCGTCGCCCCTCTGCGAGCTCCCTAATCGCCCAAACCAAAATCTCCGGGCGACTCTCGGCCAGTGACCAAACGTGTCACGCGCCGCGCATCGTGTCTCGTGGGACGCTGCGCGCGTTCAGGTGGAGTAACGCCTCCACCCTGACTGGCCACAAGGGTTGTGAAGTCGAGCCCGAGACCACCAACCCACCCGCTGGGGGTATTGTGGATCCCGGCCGGCTAATGGGGCGGTTTTTGACTGAACCGTAGGAGCGGGTGAGTGTTGCGTCATTTCTCACGAACTGGCGCGCCCCTAGTAAAAACTGTTGTGAACGGGTGAAAAACCTGCCCCGCCCGGAAGTGCGAGTGACAGTGATCAGCCGATGCTTATATAATCAGCGGGTGCAATCGGGCGAGCGGTTGCCTCCTACCTCGAAAGTCCCTCCGTATGAACTGTTGCCTGCTTCGCACCGTGGTCGCCTGCGCTCTGATCTTCGGAGGGCTGGTAAGCGGTGCGTTGGCGCAGGACGAATTCGCCGCCCGGCAGGCCCGTCGGGAGCAGGAGTTTCCCAAGCAGATCCAGCCGCTGCTGACGAAGTACTGCTACGACTGCCACAACCAGCAGGACCCGCAAGCCGAATTCAACATGGCCGCCGTCGAGCGGCCGGTCCAGGTGCTGCAAGATCGCAAGCGCTGGCTGGAGGCGATCAACAAGATCACCACCAAGGAGATGCCTCCCGAGGATCACGAACCGCAGCCGACCGACGATGAGCGCAAATTGCTCGCGGAATGGCTGACGGAACTGGTCAACGACATCGACTGCCGCGGTTCGCCCGATCCGGGCCGCGTGACGCTCCGACGGTTGAACCGCCGCGAGTATCGGAACACGGTTCGCGATCTGGTCGGGGTCGACTACGAGCCGTCGGCCGAATTTCCCGGCGACGACACGGGCTATGGCTTCGACAACATCGGCGACGTGATGACCTTGCCGCCGATCCTGATGGAAAAGTACCTCGCTGCGGCCGAAGAGATTGCCTCGAAAGCCATCGACGGCACGGGTGGCAAAAGGCCGGTCGATCAACGGATCGTCGGCCGAAAGCTCGAAGGGTCCGGCAATCCCGAAGGGCTGCTGAGCCGTATTCTGCTAACGGCTGGCGAGGCCTCGACCGAGATTTCGCTGCCGACCGATGGCGAGTACGAAATCCGCGTGATGGCCTACGGTCACCAAGGGGGCGACGAGCCCGTGAAAATGGCCCTCCGGGCCGACGGCAAGGTGGTGCAGCAGTTCGACGTGCGGCAGACGGAGAGCGAAGCTAGGGAGTTTGCCGCCAAGAGCGAATTCAAAGCCGGCACGCACAAGCTGGCGGTCGCGTTCCTGAACGATTTTTGGGATCCCGCGGTCGCCGATCCCACGAAGCGCGATCGAAATCTGATCATCGGCTATCTGCACGTCCGCGGGCCGCTGAACGCCGAGGTCGTGGAACTGCCCGAGTCGCACAAGCGAATTATCTTTGCCCGGCCAGGCGACAACGCGACGCGGCGGGGAGCGACCGAGCAGGTGCTGCGGCGGCTCGCGACACGCGCCTTCCGTCGGCCGGCAACCGACGACGAAGTCCGCCGCCTGGCGATGCTCGCTCGCAGCGTGCGCAGCGAGGGAGGCACGTACGAACAAGGCATTCAGCTCGCCCTGCAAGCGATTCTCTGTTCCCCCCACTTCCTGTTCCGAGGCGAGCCCGATGTCGAAGGACAGGCAGACAAGATTCGCGATCTGACCGACTACGAATTGGCAACCCGGCTCTCATATTTCCTCTGGAGCAGCATGCCGGACGATCAGCTCTTCGAACTGGCCGAAGCGGGCAAGTTGCGCTCGCCGGAAGTGCTCGAACAGCAGGTCCGCCGGATGCTCGCCGACCCGAAGGCGGGGGCCCTGGTCGAAAACTTTGCCGGGCAGTGGCTCGAATTGCGAAGCCTCCAGCAGCGGACTCCCGACCAGGAGATGTTCCCCGCCTTCAACGACCAATTGCGAGAGGCGATGCGGAAAGAAACCGAGCTGTTCGTGCTCGCCGTGATCCGCGAAGACCGGAGCGTGCTCGATCTGCTCGACGCCGACTTCACCTTCGTCAACGAGCCGCTGGCGAAACTGTACGGCATCGGCGGGGTTCAGGGAGAAGAGTTTCAACGGGTGTCGCTCGACGCTTCCCAGCGTGGCGGCATCCTGACTCAGGCCAGCATCTTGACCGTAACTTCCAACCCGAACCGCACTTCGCCGGTGAAGCGGGGCAAGTGGATCCTGGAAAACCTCCTGGGCACCCCGCCCCCTCCTCCGCCCCCGGATGTGCCGGAGCTCGAGGAGAAGAAAGAAGCCAATAATGCCACGACGCTTCGCGCCCGGCTCGAATTGCACCTGACCAACCCCGGCTGTGCCTCGTGTCACGAACGGATGGACCCGCTCGGGTTCGCCCTGGAAAACTACGACGCCATCGGCGGCTGGCGGACAACCGACGGCGGTCAGCCGATCGACTCCCAAGGGAAATTGCCCGACGGCAAGTCGATCTCCGGGGCGCGGGAGTTGCGGCGATTGCTCGTCGAGCAGCGCAAGGACCAGTTTGTCGAGTGCCTGACCGAAAAACTGCTGATTTACGCCCTTGGCCGGGGGCTCGACTATCAAGACAAATGCACGGTGGACGCGGTGAAGGCCGCCGCCGCGAAGGATGACTACCGGTTCTCGCGACTGGTGGTCGAGATCGTCCGCAGCGAGCCGTTTATGCGGCAAGGCCCCAAGCGGATGGAATGATGGAAACACTCGTTCCGACGCTCTGCGTCGGAA
>JAEZAS010000104.1 GCA_023430365.1 Planctomycetota bacterium | reverse complement strand
AAGCGCGACAGCGAGTGGGAGCGAAGATTCATCTTTGCAAGACTCCTAAGGCCGGCTGCAGAAGCCGAGCGAGCAACTCGTCCGAACGGACGAGGGCGCATCCATGTTGCCTGCTGTCCTTAGCTGCAAAGCTGGTGCCGAAGCTTTCCGCTTTGGCATCGCCGCTCTTTCCTAGAGCTGCTGTGAGGTGAAACCCAGTCGCCTCGAGGGCTGACTCTTCCTTGCTACGTTCCCCTCAGGGAAAAGGATCGCGGCGGGCGAAAAAAGTTCGCAGAGACCGTAGGGTAGGCTTCCAGCCTGCCCGTCAAAAATTCGAATGACCAAATCCCAATGACCAAAAGGTGTAGCACTTAAGCAGCTTTGGTCATTGGGGCTTGGTCATTGGTCATTCGCTTGCACGGGCAGGCTGGAAGCCTGCCCTACGAGCTAGCACTAAGCGACTGCAACCTCTGCGAAGGATGCGATGACCGGATGGGCGTGGTCGTTTGGGGGTGGTGCACTGCCGGGGCGGGTGACGAGCGCGGTTTGCAGGCCGGCAGTGCGGGCGGCGTCCAGTTCGGCTGCGACGTCGCTCAGGAACAAGATCGCCGGAGGCGGGTGCCCCATGTCGCTGGCGATTTTCTCATAACTCTCGGCCTCGCGCTTCGGGCCAGTCGTCGTGTCGTAGTGGCCGCTCAGGTGGGGCAGCAGGTCGCCGTGAATCGTGTGGCCGAAGAACAGCTTTTGAGCCTGAATGCTGCCCGAGGAATAGATGCGGACCTCGATGCCTGCCTTGCGCCAGGCCTCGATGGCGGGAGCTACATCCTCGTACAGATGGGCTTTCAGTTCACCGCTGCGAAAACCGTCCTCCCAGATCATTCCTTGGAGGAGTTTGAGCCCGGTAGCCTTAATATCGCCGTCCATCAGCCTAAGCACTTCATCGCGGACCAGACGCTGACCCTTCAGCGCCTCTTCGCGGGGCAGGCCCGGCGGGGCGACCCAATCGGCGAATGATGGCTGGCCGGCGTCGCGAGCGATGGCGTCGCGAGCCGCGAGCATGGCTGGTTCGTCCCAGTGCTCGGCCAGGTAGCGATCGAGCTCCCGGCGCACGAAGGGGAACATCACGTCGTAGACGAAACTGATCGACGACGTGGTGCCTTCGATGTCGAGCAGGATGGCCGAGCCGGTGAAGTTCATCACGGATTACCAAGGCGCGTCAGGTGAGACAGCGGGCAAGAGTCGTGGTTCAGTGTGGCACGCCCTGGAGCGCCGCGAAGGGCGTGGCTGGATCTCACTGCGGCGCGCCACGCCCTTCACTTCGTTCCAGGGCGTGCCACCCTCATAGCGATCGCATGTGGCTTGTTGGTTACAGCTTCACGACCGATTGCATGGGGACTGCGGGGAGGTAGTTTGGGCCCAGGCAGAGCGGCTGGTAGCGCTCGTGCACGCCGGCGTCGACGTATTCGGGCGACCAGCCCGACGGGTCCTGGAACAGGCGGATGCAGCGAATGTTTCGATCGCTGCAGAGGTCGAACCAGTGCCGGGTTCCTGCGGGAACGTTGATCAGGTCGCCCGCTTCGACCTGCACAGCGAACACGGGCCCGCCAGCGGGATGAATGTGGAACACGCCGCTTCCTTTCACCGTGAAGCGGACTTCGTCTTCGCTGTGGGTGTGTTCTTTGTTGAATTTGGCGAGCATCGCGTCGAGGTTGGGCGTCTCGGACGTGACGTTGATGACGTCGGCTGTGACAAAACCGCCCGCCGCTTTCAGACGCTCAATCTCCGGAGCGTAGGCGGCGAGAATCTGGTCGCTGGTGGCATCGGGGCCGATGCGTCCCTCGACTTCCCACTTCTCGTACCAGATGCCGTGCGGCTGGAGAAAGGCGCGGATTTCGTCGGCGCCAGTGATCTCGCGGTTTTCGTCCTGAATGCGAATGCGTGCCATGCTGAGACTGGTTGCTAGAGGGAAGGAAGAGACCAACCATGGAGCCGGCCGTGATTTGCTTTTCGTTCGGGCTAGTGCCCGGTGCGGAAGGCAGGCTCGTGAGTGCCCAGGAACATTGTGCGACTTGCGTGGCCTGCGCTCAAGCGGTTGGTGGTGATTGAGCGCGGCGGGCTTAGGTGCGCGATCCTCTCTCGTAGGGAGAGGGAATCACGCGTCGGCTGTGCCTCGTGGGAGGGAGCTTACACGGCGATTGCGGAGCGGAGTTCGCCGGTGAGAGCGAGGCGGCGGGCGACGCACTCGAAGAGGAACTCGTAGATTTCGATGTGCCGGCGGGCTTCGTCGAGATCGCGGCCCCAGGTGTAGAGACCGTGGCGGCGGATCAGGTAGCCGTGCGTGAGGGGACGCTCGGCGTCGTGCATGCGCTGGCGGACCTGCTCGGCCAGGACCGGAATGTCCTGAGTGTTTTCGAAAATCTCGACCCAGGCGGAGTGCTCGTGCGTGCCGATGCCGTCGAGCCCCTTGAGCATCTCGAAACCGGAGATCTCGAAGCCGCGCTGGTCGAAAAAGTGGTCGGAAAGGATTGTGCCCCAGACGGAATGGGTGTGCAGCACCGCTCCGACGCCCGGCTGCGACGCGGCCACCACATGCAGCAGCGTCTCGGCCGAAGACTTGGGTTGGCCGGCCGTGGTTGGCAGGCCTTGGTCGTTGACTCGCACGAAATCGGCCCGACTGAGGCGCCCCTTGTCCTTGCCGCTGGCTGTGATGAGCAGTTCCAGCGGTTCGCGCTGGAGGACAACGCTGTAGTTGCTGCTCGTATCGAGCGACCAACCGCGTTGCCAGAGCATGGCGCCGACCTCGCGGAGGGCGTCGACCTGTACTTCGCAGTCGTGCAGGGCAGGGTGGGGTTCAGGAGGCATGGAACGTCTCGATCCTCGGATTCTCGCTTCCTCGTTCCCACGGTCGCCGTGGGAACGCACCAGCGGACGCTCTGCGTCCAGGGCTGAGAATCACTTGCTTTGGCCTGTGTCACTCGACGCGGAGCGTCGATTCTTGCGTTCCCACGCAGAGCGTGGGAACGAGAGCTTACGAGAGTTTGTCGCTCGACCTTTAGCGCATCCGGCTGCCGGGCTGCGGCGGCCGCTGCCAGGAGACGTCGAACTCTTCGTCGAGGTGCTGCCGCTGGTCGGCCACCGCTTCGCGCCACTGGGCGCCGACGACGGCCATCGTCTCAAACAGCCCCGACTCGGCGAAGCGATCGCGGAGTTCTTCCTGCTTGGGTTCGAACTTGAGCACTTTCACGGCGTAGACGCGCGAGTGCGGCTGGTTGACGGCCGTGCCCGCGCCTCCTTCGCTGATCGAGAACACGTCCTTCATGAACTCCTGGCCGGCGAGCTCGATGCCGGGAACGATGCTCAGCTCAGGACGGTTCATGCCGAATGGCACGCTGCCCATGCTGAGCCAGCTGAAGGCGGGCGGGGTGATGACGACGTTGGGATCGGTCACGTCCTTCAGCGATTCAGCTTTCTCGGCCTTCTTGGCCAACTCTTCGGCTTCCTGGCGGGCGATCTCGTAAGCCTTCTGACGTTTCCAGGCGGCGACGACATCCTCGCGAGCCTCCTCAAAGGTCGGCGTCGCGGCGGCCTCGGCCTTGGTGCGCCAGAAGATATAGAGCACGTCCTGCTCGCGGCTGTTGACGTACTTCGGATCGTAGAGCATCTCGTCCGGGCCGAAGGCGACGTCGCCGAAGCCAAAGCTGCTGCCAGTCTGCCAGTTGAACAGGCTGGCGTTCTGGCCGATGTCGTACTCGCTCGCCTGGTAGCGGCTGATCAGCGGCGTACTCTCGGCGGTGACGCCCGTGATGTCCTTGGCAACGGCCTGGAAATTGAACTTGCCGGGATCCTTGGCGGTCTTCGACTTGTTCTCCAAGGCCGACTGGTAGCGGCGATACTTCTGGCCGTAGCCCCGAACCGCTTCGACCAGTTCCTGCATCGCTTTCTGACGAGCGTCTTCGGCGATGGGTTGGGCGAGGCGATCGATGATCTGCTCGCGCACTTCTTCGAGCGGCTTGAACTTCGGCGGAGCGGCTTCCTCGGCCGGCTTGTCGGAGCTGGGGGCTTCGGTAGCGGGCTTCTCGGCTTTGGCATCCGCATCGGCTGCCGGCTGATCGTTGCTGGCCGGAGCGGCTGGCTTGGTTTCCGTGGCCGGAGGATCGTTTTCAGCCGGCGGGGGAGCGTCGGGCTTGTCGGCTTCGCTGGCCGACTTCTCGACCGCTTCTTCGTTCTGCGTGCTGACGAAACGGAACTCCTGACCGGCGGCGCGGAACGAACGGACGTTGCCTTCGTTCGGCTGCGGCTCGTCGGACTTTGGCGCATCGGCAGGAGATTCGGCTGGCGGTTCGTTGCTCGGCGCATCGCTCTTGGCGGGCGCTTCGTCCGTGGCGGGAGCGTCCTCGGCGGGCTTGTCGGCCGGCTTTTCGGCGGGAGCCGCGTCGTCGCTCTTGGGAGCGTCGGCCGCATCTTCCTTCGGCGGAACCATCGGAGCGTCGTCGCTCTCGGGCGGCAATTCGAGTTCCTTGAACTCGCCGCGGGCGATGGCTTCTTCGTATTCCTTCTGGATCTGTTCCTCGGTGATCTGCTTCTTAGCGTCTTCGAGGAACGGCTTGAAGTCGACGCGGAAGTACTCGAACGCCGCCTGCTGCGGGCGATAGAAGCCCGGCTCGGGGAAGGCGGGATTGGGATCGCGATCGCGGCCCTTTTCGAACAGGGCGCGAAGCTCGGTTTCGTCGGCCCGGGTCGGGTCCTTCACCTGCTTGACGTACTTCTGCACGTCGAACGCCACCGCTTCGATCGACGCCCGGCGATGCAGGCGGAGGAAGTAGGACCAGAGCTCGCTCGGCGGAGGCGTGATCGGCATGATCTGGCCGCCCGAAACGGCGGTCAGGCCCGAAAGCTCCATCATCCGCATGTGCTGGGCGAGCAGCTCGATCTTCAGGCGGTCGAACAACTGGCCGACGGAGAAACCGCTCTGCGGCGGCGCCACTTTCTGGGCCACATCGAACCAGTCCCCTTCCTTCATCGTGTAGGCGGACAGGCGATCGAGAAAATCCTTCACCGAAGCGTCGTCGACCGTCACGCCGAGCTGGCGCGCCTTGTCGGCGAGCAGCATCGTCTGGACGAGCGAGGCGTCGCTATCGTCGACCGGAATACCGGGCGACAGGATTTCGCCCTGGGGGCTGATGTCAACGCCGGGCGCCTGAGGCGTGCCGCCGTTTTGGAGCGTCTGGCTGACGATTCCGGCCAAGAAGGTGACGGCCGTGTTGTGCTCGTAGCGCATGTGGCGGAGATCGGCTTCCCGCAAAGTGCCGCCGTCATACGTGACGACCACGCGGTTTGCGTCTTCGCCGTCGGCCGTCCGGCCACGAGTGCTGAAGATGCTCTCCAGCCAGGGTCCGGCGACCCAGGTAATCATCAAAACAACCCCGAACACCGCCAAAACCGGACCGGAGTACTTACGGAAAAAGTGCATCGAGCGCGACATGGATGTGGCCTGGCAACTCCGTTTGAGGTGTCGAGCGGGACCGGAACGATAGCGCCTCCGAGCACGACTTTGTCGGCGGTTCCGGTCTGCAGCCTGGGGGGCTGAAACTGGCAGATTGTAAGACTCGTCGCCGTAAATTCAATCCCAATCAAGCCGTACGAAGAACCGGCGGCAATATCGTTCGTGCTTGCCCCCACGCGAAGTGGCGGTAAGAATGTCGCAGCCAGAGGGGCGGGGCGGTCGAGACTTCCAAAGGTTGGGCCTGAGGCCTGGCGGGCCGATGGCGCCGGCGTGAGGCCGGAGCTACCCCAGGCAGGCGGGGGCTTGACTGGCTTTCCCCCGATTGTGTAGGCATGGCCGGTCTAGGATGCGGGACTGGGGCTGCGGGTCTTAGGGGCTGACCGGGTGCTGCCAAGGACTGGTTCTACGTTCAGGATTCGGACCAGGGAATCCAGATAAATAGTGACGCCCGCGGATTGCGGCGCTCGCCGAGTTCCGAATCCCCCCACGCGAAGTAGCTAACAGAGAACGACTTAACGATGGCTAAACGTTCAGCACCCGGCGGCAAGGCGCTCGTAATCGTCGAATCGCCGGCGAAGGCCCGCACGATCTCGCGGTTCCTCGGCGGCGACTTCAACGTCGAGGCCAGCATCGGCCATATCCGAGACCTGCCGCAGGGGGCGAAGGAGATTCCGGCCCAATATAAAGGTGAGAAGTGGGCCTATCTGGGCGTGAACGTCAACGAGGACTTCGCCCCGATCTACATCATCCCGCCCGGCAAGAAGCAGCAAGTCACCAAGCTGAAGGACCTGCTCAAGGAGGCTCGCGAAGTCTATCTGGCGACGGACGAAGACCGCGAAGGGGAAGCGATTAGCTGGCATTTGCACGAAGTGCTGAAGCCGAAAGTGCCCGTCCACCGGCTGGTGTTTCACGAAATCACCGAGGAAGCGATCCGCGAAGCGCTCGCCAATCCGCGGGGGATCGACGACGGACTCGTCCGGGCCCAGGAAACCCGCCGGATTCTCGACCGGTTGTATGGCTACGAGGTTTCGCAGCTTTTGTGGCGCAAAGTCGGACCGCGGCTGTCGGCCGGCCGGGTGCAGAGCGTGGCCGTGCGGATGATCGTCGAGCGCGAGCGGGCCCGCATTGCGTTCCGCAGCGCCACCTACTGGGACCTGATCGGCAAGTTCTCGGCCGAGGCGAAGGATTTTGAAGCCGACCTGGTGTCGGTCGACGGCCGGAAGATTCCGAGCGGCAAGGATTTCGACGCCGCGACCGGCAAGATCAAGGACGAGC